>NZ_JADEXY010000180.1 GCF_015206885.1 Microcystis aeruginosa LEGE 91341
CCTAGTTGCTGATTTACTGAAAGGTTTGTCGATTCACCTTCATCGTTGGAGTTCTTTCTCTCCCACCCCCGTTGATGCTTTTTACTACTCCCCTTCCTCTTGGTTGTAAAATACCTACACCTGTCAGACTCCCATCTCCCCCCGCAACGCGCACGAAGTGGTCTCCCCATCTCCCCTGTTCATAATTCATAATTCATAATTCCCATCCCCTGTTCATAATTCCCATCCCCTGTTCATAATTCATAATTCCCAACCACTTATGACAGAAAATATAGATAACTTCAACGAAACTTATAATGCACTAATTGAGCGCATTGTTAATTTAACTTTAGAAGGAAAAATTAGAGCCAAATCACAGGTTTATAACCTTTTGTCCGAGGGAGTAAAAAATGGCACAGGAGAAATTTTTGAGCGTTGTTTAACCGAAAAAATTATCGTTACTCGCTCACAGTTAGAAACAAAAATTAAAGCCACTAGGGTTTTGCGGGCCTTGGAAATGCTCGAAAGTGAATGGGAAAAATATCAAAAAACCAATCAGCAAAATTCTCTTACTGCAGCGGCGATCAATAATCTGATTAAAATCGATCGAGAGGATCGTTTACTGACGTTAGTGAATTTAATTGATCCCAATCAAAATAATGCTTTAACCCTAGAACAATTACAACAGTTAGCCAAGAATTTACAGACAGTTTCTCACCAGCGGGGAGAAGCGGATTTATGGCAAATTGCCACGGGGATTAATCTGGGGTTAAATACTTGGTCAAATTTATCGAATGATCTCACCAGTTGGCTCTACGAACAAAATCGTAATCTTGGTTTTACTAATGATAATGAGCGAGTGACACCCTGGCAAATTTGGGCAAGTAAAGTTAATCCCTCTTGGTTAAAACGAGTCTTAGAAAGTTTAGCTAATCAACAAGCTTTTGATCCTCTCACTCAGGATTTAACTTTAACCGATTGGGTAGAAACTGCTATTGTTTTTCAATATATCCAAAGGGGACTAATTAACTTTTTTGATCAGCGTATCTATAGCGAAAAACTGGGAGCCAAATTATCCATTTCTACCTTTCTCACCTTTGCTTTAATTTGGTCTATGTTAACCAATAGTTTCGAGCAAGTTAGTAAAAATTCTCTCTATAGTCGCGGCTGTTTTCAGATGGCTTTACAAATTCTGAGAACCTTTGCTCAACGGGATTATTTTCCTTTATACGGAGGAATTTTTGCCTCCTTTTCTGGCAGTTATCTCAAGGAGGCATTAGATTATTTATCAATTCCTCTGCGTTATGTGGAAGGTACGGGAGAAAAGGCGAGAATTTTAACTTTAATTGCCTATTCTAATCGCATTCGCGGCGACTATCCACAGGCTAGAGAATGTCATCAACAAGCTTTAGAAATTGCTCGTCAACAACAGGACTCTGCTTGTGAAATAGCTAATTTAAACCATTTATCCCGTCTCAATGCTATCCAGAAAAACTATACAGAAGCGATTAATCTAAGTCAGAGAGCTTTAATTTTAAGTCGTCAACAGGGTAATAGTTTAGGACAGGCTAACGCTTTAGCTAATTTGGGTTATAGTCAGGTACAGGAAGCGCAACAGTTAGAGAGATATGATCCCGAAATTTATCAAAGTTCGATCGAGTATTTAAAACAGGGATTAAAGTTAGCGGAAAGTCTCCAAGATTGGCAGAGTAAATCCCTTTGTTGTAGCAGTTTAGGTTTAGCATATCTTGTCCTTGAAAGAACCCAAGACGCGATTAATATTCTCCTACAAGGATTAGAATCGGCTAAATACTACGGAGATGTATATCTGCAAGGTTTATTACTAACTTATTTAGGGGAAGCTTACTATCAAGACAAGAATTTTGAACAGGCAATTTATATGGGTTCTCTAGGAATGTATTGGCTACACGAAATCGGTGCAGTGGAATGGCGACAAGCTGCTAGTCTATTAACGGTTATTCGCGGTAAAAATATCGCAGCTTTTGAGCAGACTTTCAGTCAGGAACGTTCCTCCCTGATTAAATCCATTGGACTGGAAGGCTACCAATATATCTCAGAAATCCTCAGCAAATATCAACAGGGTAATTAGTGAACACACAGCATAACCTATTAATTAATCTCTCGGTACTTTTTCCCCAACCCACAGGAATCAGTACCTACATTCTTAACCTCTTACCCTACCTAAAAAATTTAGAACCAACCCTACTAACAGCTAATAGTTATCCCGACTTTAACTGTTATTCTATCCCCAAAGGTCTCGGCCCCGATCGAGGAGCGAAAGGTCATTTAAAACGCTTACTCTGGACTCAGTGGCAGTTACCGTCAATTTACCGACAATTAAAGGCCAATTTACTCTTTTCTCCCCTTCCGGAAGCGCCGATAAATTCTCATTGTCGCTTTGTCGTCATGGTCCACGATTTAATTCCCCTGCGGTTTCCCAGTTTTACTTCCCCCTTAACCCAATATTTCCGTTATTATGTGCCGCAGGTATTACAACAGGCAAAACATATCATCTGTAACTCCCAGGCAACGGCCAAAGATATCACTGAATATTATCAAATTCCCGCCGATAAAATTACTTCAATTCCCCTAGCCTATGATCATCATCACTTTCGCCCTATGGAAGATAATAAGCCAGAACAGCCCTATTTTCTCTATCTCGGTCGTCCCAATCCCTATAAAAATTTACCGCGTTTAATCGCCGCTTTTGCCCAACTGCCCCCAGATTTAACAGATTATCATCTTTGGATTGCCGGCAGCTTTGATCGCCGTTATACCCCCAATTTACAACAACAAGCGCGAGAATTGGCAGTCAGCGATCGCATTAAATTTCTCGATTATATCCCCTACGATGAGCTACCCAAAGTGATCAGTCAAGCCACTGCTTTAGTCTTCCCCAGTCTCTGGGAAGGTTTCGGATTGCCCGTTTTAGAGGCTATGGCCTGCGGTACACCCGTTATTACCTCAAATTTGTCATCTTTGCCCGAAGTCACGGCAACAGCGGCAATTTTAATCGATCCCTATCGAGTCGAAGCCCTAGCCGATGCCCTGAAAATTATTGCTCAAGATCGACAATTACAGTCAAAATTAAGTTATCTAGGCAAAAAACGAGCCAATGAGTTTAGTTGGCAAAAAACTGGTCTAGCTACAGCCGCAATCTTAAATCAATATCTAGGGTATGCTTAACTGACAGGGTTTCCCGTCCAGATGAAGTATAACCTGATCGGTCATCCTCGGAAAAAGAAAAATAACTTGACAGATCGGCAGCATTTGCTGTACGATAGATGATCGTGACCTCAATTGGAGAGATGGCCGAGCGGTTGAAGGCGCAGCACTGGAAATGCTGTTTAGGGGTAACTTTAACGAGGGTTCGAATCCCTCTCTCTCCGTTCCCAAAGCACCTCATATCTATGAGGTGCTTTTGATAGCAGTTAGAGTATAGGAGTCAGGATTCTGAATTCAGGAGATTACTCTTATCGATTATCTTCTCCCTTACTCCCCACTTCATAATTGATAATTGATAATTCATGATTCCCGCTCCCCACTTCATAATTCATAATTGATAATTCCCGCTCCCCACTTCATAATTGATAATTGATAATTCATAATTCCCGCTCCCCACTTCATAATTGATAATTGATAATTCCCAGTCTCTTATACTTTTCAAACAGGATTTAGTCTAATTCCTCGTGGGTAAACCATCTTTACACTTAGCTAACCACTCCAATAAACTATCTAACTGCTGTTGCGGTTTTACCGCTCCTAAACCCCTAACTGTCACCTGTTTGGGACCATAAACAAAGCGTGACTGTATATGTTGGGGTAGGTGTTCTTGTAATAATTTCCACGCTGGTTCCTCCATGGGAGTTTCTAAGATAATATGCTGTTTTCCATCGGGTTTAATTCGCGAAAAACCGAGGGATTTAGCCAGATGTTTTAACTCAATTACCTTAAATAATTGTGCCACTGGAGAAGGAATTGCCCCATATCTATCCACTAAATCGGCAGCAATTTGTCCTAAAGTTTTCTGAGAATTGGCAGTAGCGATCGCCCGATAGACATCCATTTTCTGCTCCGGATCGGATATATAATCATTAGGAATAAATGCCGTCAATTTCAGATCGATTTGGGTATCCTCCACTTGAGGAATTTCTTGACCTTGAATTTCCCGCAAAGCTTCCTGTAACATTTCCATATATAGATCAAAACCGATCGCTTCCATTTGTCCCGATTGTTCCGCACCCAATAAGTTACCAGCACCGCGAATTTCCAGATCCCTAGTCGCTAATTGATACCCCGATCCTAACTGGGTAAATTCTTGAATTGCCTTTAATCTTTCCCGAGCGGTTTCTGTTAGTTCTCCCTTAGCTGGATAAAGTAACCAAGCGTGCGCTTGTACTCCCGATCGCCCCACCCGTCCTCGCAGTTGATAGAGTTGCGCTAAACCGAATTTTTGGGCATCTTCAATGATAATTGTGTTAACTCTGGGAATATCTAACCCCGACTCCACAATAGTCGTACAAACTAAGATATCCGCTTCCCCATTATTAAAAGCTAACATGGTGGTCTCTAATTCGGCCTCATCCATACGACCATGCCCAATGGCAATTCTAGCACCCGGAATCATCCCTTGAATTGCTGCCGCTTTTTCTTCAATTCCCTCGATTCTGGGTACTACATAAAAAATCTGTCCCCCCCGATCCAATTCGTTGCGAATTGCCGTTCTAATCACATCAGAATTATAACTAGAAAGGTGGGTTTGGATGGGACGACGAGAGGGGGGAGGTGTGGTAATTAAACTCATTTCTCGCACCCCAGAAAGGGACATATAAAGAGTCCGGGGAATCGGTGTCGCACTCAAAGTTAATACATCAATATTACTTTTAAAAGCCTTAATTTTCTCCTTTTGATTAACCCCAAAACGCTGTTCTTCATCAATTACCAATAACCCTAAATCTCTAAACTCCACCGCTTTACTCAATAACAACTGCGTCCCCACCACTATATCCAATTCCCCCGTTTTCAAGCGCTGGACGATATCTTTTTTCTCGGAATTGGTGCGAAAACGATTTAATAAACCCACATTAATGGGATAGGGAGCAAAACGCTCCTTTAGGGTGTGATAATGTTGTTGGGTTAAAATCGTTGTTGGTGCTAATAAAGCCACCTGTTTATGACCCGTGGTGACAGCTTTAAAAATAGCACGAATGGCCACTTCTGTCTTACCAAAACCCACATCCCCACAGACTAAGCGATCCATCGGGCGATCGCTTTCTAAATCCCGTTTCACATCCTGTATCGCTTTCAGTTGATCAGCAGTGAGTTGGTAGGGAAAAGAATCCTCTAACTCCCGCTGCCAGGGATTATCCATAGGATAGGCAAAACCCGATTTTTGGGCGCGTTGGGCGTAAATATTGATTAAATCAACCGCTAACTTCTTAACCGACTTCCTAACGCGGGCTTTCGTCGCTTCCCACGCTTTGCCCGAGATTTTATGTAATTCGGGTGCTTGACTACCTGTATGACGATAACGGGAGAGATTATCAAGAGAATCGGCAGGAACCCGCAATAATCCATCGGCATACTTAATAACTAGATAATCTCGACCTTGCACTACTCCGCTAATTGTGCTTTCCTGCTTTTCTAGTTTGATAAACTGTCCGATGCCATGGTTTTTATGTACTACAAAATCGAGGGGACGGAGTTTATTCACATCCACCTGTACCGAGGCTGCTTGCCGACGTTTGCGGACGTAACCGGCAGTATTTAAAAGATGTTGTCCGAAGAACTCTCGATCGCTAACGACGACTATGCGATAGGTAGGGAGGATAAAACCTTCTAATTCAGCTAATCCTGAGTATTTTAGGGCTGTAGCGGTGTTTTGAATTATTAACCGCTCGATCGCGCCAAAATCGAGGGGATTGGGGATAAATTGGGCTGGACAGTCGTGTTCCTGTAATAACGAGACTGTGCGGGAGGGTTGGGCAGATATTAACCATGTAGCATACTTATTTAGTTTAATACCGCTATAAATCTCTCTTTTTCCCCGTAAAATTTCCGCTAGTTTGGCGAACTGCCCCGGATTGGTGGGAATCGGACGACTGGAGAGATTAAGGCGATTTTCGGACAGGTGATCGTCTATTTCCGAGAGGTAGAGATGGGTAAATTTGAGCGATATTTGCAGAGATTCGCCAAAAGAACGGTGAATTTGCGGTAAGGGTGGTTCTATCTCTTGCCAGCGTTCCCCAATATATTCTATCCAGCGATCGCTTCTAGCTTGACAGCTTTCCAGTTCATCAAAGGCAATCAGAGTATTTTCGGGGAGATAATCTAATAAAGAAGCAGCTTGACGGAAGGCCAAGCCTAAAAATCGCTCAATTCCCTCTGGATAAATGCCATTAGCTAATTTTTCTCGATCTTCGGCCCCCAGATAATCGGCCACTGTGGGGGGAAGAGAAGGGGCAATCATCGCCGCAAAGCTAGTGGGAGTAAGAAGCAGATTGGGGATAGAATCCAGCGATCTTTGGGTAGCAGGGTCAAATTCTCGCAATTTTTCCAATTCATCGCCGAAAAATTCTAACCTGACTGGTAATTCGGCCGAAACTGGGAAAATATCAACGATATCGCCGCGACGACTCCATTGTCCTTCGGTTTCTACCAGTGGAACCCGTTCATATCCTAATCTAGCTAGGGTTAGATCGAGGTTTTTGGCTTCTATAACCCTTCCTACCGCAAAATTATCGCTATATTGCTCGAAAACCTCTCTAGGGGGTAAATGGGGCTGCAGGGCCTTTTCGGTGGTAACGATCGCAATTCCAGCATCTTGATGACTGATTAGGGTTTGCCCTGAGCTACGTCGAAGGGTCGATAATACCTGCATCTGTCCCCAAATCATCTCGGATTCCCGATTAAATGTCTCGTAGGGGCAAGCTTCCGAGGTGGGATAAAAGAAAACACCTTTCCACGTCATTGCTTCTAATTGTGTTGCCCAACGTGCCGCTTCTTCTAGATTGGCACAGATAATTACCAGATTTTTTCCTTGACAACGGGCGAAAGCTGTGCTTATTAATCCTTTCGGTAAGCGGGCAAGGCCAGTTAGGGTTAAATTGCCGTTTTTCTCCAGTTTTTGGATAAGTTCGGCAGTTAAGGGCGATTTTTCAATGTTGCGAATAACGGAGGCAAAAGTCATTTTTTAGTAATTGGCGCTCGGTTTAGGGTTTGCGGCAAAAAGTTTTTCGTGGGGGTAGGGTGTGACCCCCCCAAC
>NZ_JADEXY010000181.1 GCF_015206885.1 Microcystis aeruginosa LEGE 91341
GTTTCTTGGGTGACTGGTGGGGATTGATTAGCTTGGTCAGAAGCTGGACATCCTACCAACAATAAAGCGACAGTCCCCACCGATAGGATTAGCGGCAATTTTTTCATGGGGAAACTCAAGACAAAATGGCCCGGTCGGACAACCTTGCATAATAACATAACCTATGTTTCCCAGAAATCTAGGCTGATTACACGGGGAAAGTCAGGAACTTTGCCCCGCTAGTCCAGTTTTAATATTGACTACCGGATTTGCGATGACCGATGGCGGTGACACCGTTACTATCCAAAACTTGACCCCGCTCGACCGTGGCATAGACTAACCAGCGATCGCCGCAGAGTTGTCGCTCTTTGACCGTACACTCTAGATAGGCGAGACTTTCGCTTAAAATCAGACAGCCATTTTCCCCGACTTGGGTTTCTAATTCCGTAAAGACATCGCCGCCGGATTTGATGCAATTGGAAAAATGGCGGCGTAAATTGCGCCCTTCCTTGAGAATATTCAAGATAAAGACGGTTCCTGAGTTAATCAGGCGATCGGCGGCTTGTTCGTCAGCAACGGCGATAATTAGCCCTGGGGGGTTAAAACTGGCTTGGGATACCCAAGAGGTCAAGAAACCAGCATGATCCTCGCCCTGACGAGTGGTGAGAACAGAGAGGGAACCGACGATCCGACCAACGGCCTGGGCAGTGCGATCGATTTGTGTTTCGGTCATTCCCTGTTGGGGAACCCGAAATTTTTTGGTTTTTTTCAAGGTCTGGGCGAAGGTTTCTCCAGCTAAATAACCCGCTTGTAAACTGCTTTCTGTGGGGTTAAAACGCACGCGCAAGGATTCAAAACCGAGGCGATAATTGGCATCTTTGAGTTTAGTTTCAATTAAATCGACAGCTTCCCCACTCCAACCGTAGGAACCAAAAACCCCGGCTAATTTAGTTTTTGCTGCCGTGGAAAGAACTATTCCTAAAGCGGTTTGGATTTGGGTAGGAGCATGACCGGCTAAGGTGGGAGAACCGATAATAAATCCGTCACAATTTTCGATCGCTTGACTAATTTCGGCGGGGGTGGCAAACTCACAATTGATTGATTCTACGGCCAGATCATTTTCTAGTAATCCTCGTTCGATTGATCGGGCCAGGGTGGCAGTATTTCCGTAGGCAGAAGCATATAATAAAGCCACTTGTAGGGGTCGAGTTTTTTGTTCTTGACACCAATAACGATAATCGTGGGCAAGACGACTAAGACTATAACGAATTATCGGACCGTGGGCGGGTGCATAATATTGGGCGGGAAATTCTTTAATTTTGTCGAGGGCTGTTTCTACTGCTTTGGATTGCACGGCATGGAGACAATCAAAATAATAACGACGATCTGCGTCTAATTCTTTCCAATTTTTATCCCAAATATCGTCACCGCACAGATGCACACTAAAGAATTTATCGCTGTATAAAATTTGGGTTTTTTGGTCAAAAGTGCAGATACCATCAGGCCAGCGCGGCGTAGGGACATTAATAAAACTGAGTTGATGACCTTGCCCCAAATCAAGGATTTCATCGGTTCGTATGCCCACAATTTGGGCATCAGGCAGGGCATTTTTGAGGGTATTGACGGCAGCTTTAGAACAGAGGATGGTGATTTGATGGGTTTCGGCTAATAATGCCTTTAAAGTAACGATACGGTTGGGATTAACGTGACTGAGAATTAGATAATCGAGACGATGTAAGGGGACATATTGACGAATTTCTTCTAAATAAATTTCGGTGAAAGATTCCCCAGGAGGATCGATTAAGGCGGTTTTATCGCCACAGATAAGATAGGAATTAGCCGTGGTTCCCCGTTGACGAGCATATTCTATTTCAAATTTTAATCTGTCCCAAGTACGCGAGCGAAAAACCCAAGTTTGATCGACAATTTCGGCAGTTTGAACATCGCGAGAGCGATTATTAATAGCGGGATTGGAAATTAAGGTAGTAGTGGTCATAGTTGTTAATTTGGTTATTGGTTGTGGGGTGTGGGGTGTGGGGAGAGGGAATTATGAATTATGAATTATGAATTATGAAGTGGGGTGTTGGGGGAGTGGGGTTTTAGGGTTTTAGGGTTTTAGGGTTTTAGGGTTTTAGTTGAAATTACTCTATCTCCCCATTACCCTATTCCCCCATTTCCCTATCCCCTTCTAACTGATAACTGATAACTGATAACTGATTAAGTTTTGCTGTTTATTTCAGTTAAGTCTTTAACTAAATGTTGACGATAACGCTCAGAAACTTTTTGTTCGGGATCGATACCTTCAAAGGTGGGAGGAAGCCAAACTCTTAACACCATTAATGTGCCGAGAACTATTAGAAAAGCACAGGCGGCTAATACTTGTGTCCAATTAGTTTCTAGGACTCCTATGACAATTAATTCTCGCAAAACCGAGACGATAGAAACTTCCACAGCAACACCGATAGAAACTCGTTTTTCTTGCAAATAAATAATTAACAATCGGAACAATTCTACTAGAATCAAGAGGAATAAAATATCGGCGGTAATAATCCGAAATTGAATCGGTGGCAGCAGAGACATAAACATTTCTCTGACTTCTAACACCATGAAGCTAAATAAACCAATACAGAGAGAAATGACAATTAAATCTTGAATCATTTCTAAGACTTGCACTACCCGCACCATCATTGGGGAAGGTTTTTTAATTGGTTCGTACATTTTATTGTTCCTAAGATTGATAGAATTGGGTGTTAGCTATTAGGAAATTGTGAATTATGAATTATGAATTATGAATTGGAGAGCCTTTTTCACTGATAACTGATAACTGATAACTGATAACTCATAACTGTTAATAATGGTTGCCAACTTTGCGATGATGGACAGCAGTTAAGGTATCTAAACGAGCAACTCGTCCGCTATTAACGGTACAATAAACTACCCAATGATCGCCGCAATCTAAACGACTGGTGACTTGACATTCTATGTAAGCTAAGGCATCGGCTAAAATTGGTGATCCATTATTAGCAGTATAGGTTTTAATGCCTTCAAAACGATTGGCACCGGGAGAGAAACGCTTGAGGAAATGTTTCATTAATTTCTGATAATTATCCTCAGCCAAAACATTTAAAACAAAGGTATCGCTAGGCTGTAAAAAGGATACCATTGCCCGATCTTTAGCCACTGCAATCGCCACACCTAAAGGATTTAAACTTGCTTGTGTCACCCAAGAGGCAATCATGGCACTAGATAAATCAGCTTTTTGGGAAGTAATTAGGTACAATCCGGTGCTAATACGTCCTAGAGCTTTTTCTAAGTCGTTGTTAATCGATTTAATTTGTTTAATCGTTTTTTCTCGGCTTAACCATTGGCCGAGGTCGGTTCCTGCTTCATCGGCAATTAAATCGAGGGATTGATGGGAATTGTCTTTAACTAAAAGAGGAGGAAAAGCTTCGATCGCACCGATTTCCTGTAATTTATTTCTTAAGGGAAAAATTGGTTCATCTTCCCCACCTCCTGACTCAAATAATCCCACCGCTTGTTTGCCATTAATTGAAGCAATAATCGTGCTTAAAATCGTCTGGTTAATCGGGGAAGATTGGGGAGGCATTCCGATGATAACTCCCTTCGATTGATTGATTAATTCTCTGACTTCGTGGGGATCAGCATTATTCATATCGACTAATTCTGTCACCACATCATTTTTATTCAAACCCTGACCGATCATAGTAGCTAAATGTTCGCTTTGTCCGTAATCTTGGGTAAAAAATACAGCCACTAAAGTATCAGCAGAAGTTTGTTCTTGACTCCAAGTTTGATAGCGTCCCACCCAATCAGAAATATGGTGTTTTAATAGGGGACCGTGACCGGTGGCAATGAGATTAATCTCAAATTTCTCGATTCTTTTAATTGCCCCTAAAACTGAACGAGCATTCGGTTGCATCAGACAGTCATAATAGGTTTGAAAATCGCCTTCTAGCAGCTCTTTTTCTCGATCATAGGTTTGATCATCACAAAAGTGCATTCCGAAAGCATCACAGGTAAAAAGGGTGGCAGTTTTAGCATCAAAAGTGAAGATAGTATCAGGCCAATGAAGATTAGGGGCCGCAACAAATTCTAAGATATGGCCATTACCTAAATCTAAAGTATCACCACTTTTAACTATTAACTGTTTAAAGGGTCTGTGTACCATGTTTTCGAGGAATTGCATGGCAACTTTTGCCCCCACCACGGTAACTTCTGGGACTAATTCTAAAACTTCTTTGACTAAACCACTGTGGTCGGGTTCGGTGTGACTGATAATTAAATAATCAAGATGATTGATGTGGATTAGTTTAGTTAATTCCTCCAGATAAAGGCGATCGAATTTGCGGTGAGATGTATCAATGAGAGCGGTTTTTTCCCCTTGAATAACAAAAGAGTTATAAGTGGTACCGTTTTCTAAACCAAATTCGATATCAAAGCGATCGCGGTCCCAATCCAAACAGCGCAGGGTAAAGGTATTTTCGGCGATTTCTTGGATTTGTGTGGTTAAACGGCTGGTTTTAGCGGGTTTTGGGGTGATTAAAGCAACCATAATTTCTATCTCCCACAGGATTTGATGCGGAACTGCATTTGCTTAATTCCTATGGTGACTTGCTTTCAGGGATTTGTAAAATACCAATTACTCAAGTCAATGATTAGTTAGATTTATATAACCTTTTTTCTATGGTTGCGGATATTAATTTGAGTGCCGGCCCTACCGAATCAAGACCAGAACACTGATTGTGCATCCTATCCATCGGTTGGCTTCGGTTTCAGATACTGCACTTTTGTCTATTTGTCAAGCTTTTTACACAATTCTTAATATTTCCCTCGTTTTTGCTCTCTCGCTCTCTTGGGTTGTTTTGTTTTCGATGCCAGTCTATGGGTGAACCTGTAATACCATTTTTCTTTATTCGCGTCACAACGAATGCAGGCTTGGCAAGCATTCGAGCGCGGATGTCTGTCATGGATTTAGAAATTTGGTATAACCCTTAACACAAGTCCAGAAAAAGGGTTTCTAGAAGAAACCCTTTTTCTAGGTATTGACGGTTGTTGGGTTCATGAGCTGCCTAACGCACCCTTAGAATATCTGTGGTTTTATCTAATAATAAGTAGCTGGTTATAATTAAATTTAAAATGGATTTTAGGTTCGATCTCCCCTGCCCCCCTTGATAAGGGGGGTGCCGATAGGCGCGGGGATCTGATAACTTTTAACGCCTACCTACTTAACCACAGAGACACAGAGGACACAGAGTTTTTTTATTGCGCTCAATTATCCTAATCTGCTCCGGTTACGGTGGATGGTTAATTTTGTTTTTTTGACGGAATTGATAGCCGCAAACACGCAATTTACACTCTTTTGACATACTGTTTCTTGAGAACGGCCATAACGCCTAGTAGGATAAATAAACCTATATTTAGACTGGGTTCAGGTATAGTTACAGGGTTATCGGCGGGGACAATAGGGACAATTTGAATGAATTGACTTGGATTAGTTGGATCATTAGCGGCTAAGGTTCCATCAGCAAAAATTGTTTGACTCAAATCTACATTTAGGATGAAATTAGAGCTACCTTTTCCGATAACTTGAAAGTGCATTAAGCTAAATTGTTCTAGTTGATTCAGTCCCAAGAGTGAACCTAAACCGGCATCAGGAAAAGATGCTCCCCCTAAGTCTGTAATTGTCCCATTAATGTTATTTAAGGTTCCTCCCCGAAAGAGAGGAAAGTTAGCAGTAACTAAGGGACTGTTATCATCAACTGGATTAAAGGGAATGTCAATATTTTGGATTTTGTTGGCTTCAAAATTGAGATTGATAGCACTACCAGTTAATCCGATAGGATTACTATGAATATCCCTCATTAAGACTTGAACAAAAAAGCGATCGCCTATATTTAAGGGATTATTTTGATTAAGGAATCCACCGGGGGTTCCTGCGATGTCTTCTATCAGATTAAATTCAACGGCTAAATTAGGCATGATTTTCTGTCAATTTGTGAATGGATAAGACTAAATCAGGTTGTAGATTACTCGTGGCACTCGTAGGTTGTGTTAGCGATAGGGTAACGCATCAATTGAATGATAGAGGTGGTGCGTTACGGCGGATTGTTAATTTTAGTTTTTTGACCTAACGCACCCTAAACTCTACACTTTTCATTGCTATAAATTAGGTTAGAACAAGCTTAGTCCGTAGTTAGAATTTAAGACTGAGAAGTCAGCTAAATTGATTCCACCGTCTCCATTAATATCAGCAGTGGGATCGTATTTAGGACCCCCAATACTACTGTTGAAAGCGGCTTGTAAGGGTGCTAAGTCACCCCGATCTACTTTACCATTGTAAGTAATATCGCTGTTAAAGGTTGATTTACCAGTTAAGGCGATATTATAGGCCGTGTTATTGATGGCGTTACTGTGAATAACTAAACCATCATTGAGGTTAAAGCTTTCTCGCGCTGCGGTGGGTGCATAAGTTAATTGAACACGCCAAGTTTGTCCTGGATTGAGTAAGATATCTCCCTGACTGAAGTTAGCGTTAGTGGTAACATTGGAGGCTTTAACTTCTATGTTGGAAATGGCGAGAATATCTTCGGCGTTAACTCCTGTATTGGTGATGTCAATGTATTGGAATGTATCAGCAAATTTAGGACGAACTAGGTTACTGTTACTCCAACCTTGACGATATTGTGAGAGGGGAGTCCCGAAAGTAATCGCGTTTTTATCAATAGAAATCCTTTGTTCTGGAATATTGGTGACATTGACGGTGAGTTGTTTTTCATAAGATAAACCGCCTTGGTCTGTAGTCTTAACCCAGATGCTGTAATTATTCTTGCTTTCGTAGTCGAAAATAGCGTTAGTTTTGAGTTGATTTCCGTCGATGGTAAAGAGACTGTTATCAGTGGAACCTGTCCCAGTAACTAAGCTATAGCTGAAGGTATTACCCGTATCGGGGTCAG
>NZ_JADEXY010000182.1 GCF_015206885.1 Microcystis aeruginosa LEGE 91341
GGTGTGGGGTGTGGGGAGAATAAATAAAATAATCTTCTGTCTCCTGACTACTGACTACTGACTACTGACTCCTATCTCGGAGTCTCCTATCTCGGAGTCCCCCGATGGCTTCAAGATGACCGATATTCGGGGAAATTATCTAGAAATCATGACAAAACTTTTTTAATGGTTGAGCAGGCAAGAGATAAGATAACCTATGTATAGAATTTAACAAAAAATCTGGTTAACGGACATTGATCAAGTCGATAGCACAGTGTCAAACAAGTTCTTTTCCCGCTCAGGTATGGCAATTAGATCACGGCTTAACCGTAATTCATCAGTATTTACCCGTGACTCCTGTAGTGGTAGTAGATGTGTGGGTGAAAGCAGGTGCGATCGCTGAACCCGACCCATGGTTAGGTATGGCCCATTTTCTCGAACACATGATCTTTAAGGGGACAAAAAAACTTCCCCCCGGACTCTTTGACTATTTAATCGAAAATTGTGGGGGAATGACCAACGCTGCCACCAGTCACGATTACGCGCACTTCTATCTCACCACCAGTGTGGATCAAATTGAACATACCCTACCCCATCTGGCCGAAATTCTCCTCCATGCTGAGATTGACGATGAGGAATTCTATCGGGAAAAAGATGTAGTTTTAGAAGAATTAAGGGCCTGTTATGATGATCCCGATTGGATTGCCTACCAAACCCTCTGCGGAAGTATCTATCAAAACCATCCCTACGGACGCTCTATTCTAGGCGATCAACCCTGTTTAGAGCAATTAACCCCCAATCAAATGCGCTGTTTCCATCGCACCTATTATCAACCGGAAAATATGTGTGTGGCGATTATCGGGGGAATTGAACTCCAACCAGCTTTAGAAATTATCCGGCAATCTTTTCGGGAATTTCCCGTCCCCTCGGAATCCCCTGGGAATCCAGTGGCTGCTGAACCCCCCCTGATCGAAATTCGTCGCTCCCAAGTCTATTTACCCCACCTAGAACATTCTCGTCTCTTGATGGGATGGACTGGACCGGGATGCGATCGCCTAGAAGATGCCTTTGGATTAGACTTGCTTTCGGTAATTCTTGCTGGGGGACGCTGTTCGCGGTTAGTGCGACAGCTGCGGGAAGAAGCGCAAATCGTCCTCGATATTAACAGTAATTTTTCCCTGCAACGAGATTCCAGTCTCTTTACCATCGGCGCTTGGCTATCTAGCTCAGAAACTGAGACAATTGAAGGCATTATCTGTGAACATCTCCAATATCTGCACGATCATCCCGTCACCCCCGCAGAATTACACCGCACTCAACAGTTATTAGCTAACGATTATATTTTCTCCACAGAAACCCCGGGCCAATTAGCGGGACTCTATGGATATTATCAAACCCTGAGAGCTGCCGACCTAGCAACGATCTATCCCCAAGTTATCCAAAGTTTGCAACCGTCAGATCTACAACGTCTGGCTCGTCAGTATCTCTCCCCAGAGCGATATGCTATTACAATAATGCAACCCTGTGAATAAACGATGTCCGCTTCTCCCATTCACCGCTTAACCTTAGAAAATGGCATCACCCTTTTAGTGGTGGAAAATACGGCCGTGGAATTAGTTGCAGGGAGGATTTTTCTCAAAAATGCGGGTACTCGTTGGGAAAAAACCGAAAAAGCGGGTTTATTTCGTCTTTTGGCCGTGCTGCTCACCAAAGGTACAGAAAAGTTATCTTCCCTAGAAATTGCCGATCGAGTTGAGTCCACGGGGGCCGGTTTAAGCGCCGACACGGGGACCGATTATTTTGTGGTTAGTTTAAAGACCGTTACCAAGGATTTTCTAGATATACTGCGTCTAGCAGCGGAAATTATTCGTTTTCCCAGTTTTCCCCCCCCAGAAATCGAATTAGAGAAAAATCTCACCCGTCAAAGCATTCGCTCTCAATTGGAACAGCCTTTTAATGTAGCTTTTAATCAATTACGCGCCGCTATGTACCCAGATCATCCCTATGGTATGTCTTTATTGGGTACGGAGGCAACGGTTTCGCAATTGCAACGGGATGACCTGCTGGCCTATCATAGTCGCTTTTTCCGTCCGGATAACCTGGTGATTAGTCTTTCTGGCCGTATTACCCTAGAGCAAGCAGTAAAAGCAGTGACGGAAATTTTTGGCAGTTGGTCAATTCCCGATCTTCCTTTATCTAGTTTACCTCCAGCCGCTTTTGATTTTCAGCCCACCTGTTTAACTACCGTCCAAGCTAGTCAACAGGCGATCGTTATGTTAGGATACCCTGGGTCTTCTGTACAAGAGGATGATTATGCCGTTTTAAAATTATTGAGTACCTATCTGGGGAATGGGTTATCTAGTCGTTTATTCGTGGAATTGCGAGAAAAACGGGGATTAGCCTACGATGTTTCCGCTTTTTATCCCACCCGTCTCGATTCTTCCCAATTTGTCATTTATATGGGAACTGCACCCCAAAACACAGCGATGGCCCTGTCGGGATTGCGTCAGGAAGCAGAAAGGTTATATAAAGTAACTTTGAGTGAGGAGGAGTTACAGTCAGCTAAAAATAAGTTATTGGGTCAATATGCTCTCGGTAAACAAACTAACGCCGAAATCGCTCAGTTATACGGTTGGTATGAAAGCCTAGGTTTGGGGATTGAATTTGATCGCACTTTCCTGGATTCTATTAATCAGATTACTCCCGAACAAGCGCGATCGGTAGCCAGTAAATATTTTCAAAATCCCTACATTTCCCTAGTCGGTCCAGAAAATGCGATCGCTGAAATTCTCTAGGTAGTCGCACAGAAAACGGGTTTCTCGGAGAAACCCGTTTTCTACTCATGCAAAAGGCAAAATGGAGAATAAATAATCAGTTTTTAATAACTGGATTTAGTATCAGGAGATAAGATATAGGAGATAGGTATTGGGGTTTTAGGGTTTTGGGGTTTTAGTTGAAATTCCCCATTTCCCCATTTCCCCATTTCCCTATCCCCCATTGCCTATCGCCAAGGGTTACGGAGCGGGTTACAGTATTGGGAAAATGGATATTTAAGGGTAGTTCGTAAATCATGACCACCGTGAACCCGATTAAATTTGGAACCGATGGCTGGCGCGGGATTATCGCCGCCGATTTTACTTTCGATCGAGTCGCTCTGCTCGCTCCCTTGGCGGCTCAGGTTTTAGCGGATAATTATGGTCAGATCACGGGTTCGCGGACGATAATCGTCGGCTATGATCGGCGGTTTATGGCGGAGGATTTTGCTCAAACTGCGGCGGAATCGCTGCAAAAAGCAGGTTTTGATGTGCTTCTCTCCCAATCCTACGCTCCCACTCCCGCTTTTAGTTGGGCAGCTCGCTCAGAAAATGCTCTCGGTGCGATCGTATTAACCGCCAGTCATAACCCGGCTAAATATCTCGGTTTGAAGGTAAAAGGTTATTTTGGTGGTTCTGTCTCGCCGGAAATTACCCAACAAATTGAAGCTTTATTGTCTAATCCGCCCCAATTTAACGCCAATGCAGGTAAATTAAGCACTTTTGAGCCTTGGTCAGGTTATTGTCAAGGTTTACGCCAAAAAGTTAACATTGCCGCTATTGCCAACGCGATCGAATCGGGACAACTAAAAGTTTATTCCGATGTCATGCACGGTGCGGCGGCTACCGGTTTAGAGCGTCTTTTGGGGGTGGGGATCACGGAATTACGCGGCAATCGCGATCCTTTGTTCGGTGGCGGCTCTCCGGAACCTTTACCGAGAAATTTGGCGGAAATCATCGATAAACTGGCTCACAGCGCAAATTTAGCCCCTTTGCGAGTAGGTTTGGTCTTCGATGGCGATAGCGATCGAGTGGCGGCGATCGATGGTCAGGGGAATTTTTTAAGCACCCAAAATCTCATCCCGATTTTAATCGAGCATTTAGCTGGCAAAAAGGGAATGAGAGGAGAAATTGTCAAAACAGTGAGCGGTTCCGATTTAATTCCCAAATTAGCCAGTTTATACGGTTTATCGGTCTTTGAAACCCCAATCGGTTATAAGTATATCGCCGATCGAATGTTGACCACTCCTGTGTTAATTGGTGGGGAAGAGTCGGGGGGTGTCGGTTATGGTACTCACATTCCCGAACGGGATGCTTTATTATCAGCTTTATACGTTTTGGAAGCGGTGGTAGAATCGGGCCAAGATTTAAGCGATCTTTACGCGCAATTACAGGATAAAACTGGCTTTCATTCTCAGTATGATCGCATTGATTTACCCCTAGCTAATATGGAAGCTCGCGATCAGTTAATTACTGCTTTGGATCAGGAACCCTTAAGGGAAATTGCCGGTAAACAAGTGACTGATTGTAATCCTATGGACGGTTATAAATTCCGTTTAGAAGATGGCAGTTGGTTGTTAATTCGCTTTAGTGGGACAGAACCGGTTTTGCGTCTCTACTGTGAATCTTCAACCCTCGATCGAGTTCAGGAAATTCTCGCCTGGGCCAAATCTTGGGCTACCTATATCTAATAGAAAACGGGTTTCTTGAAGAAACCCGTTTTCTATTCTATAGCAAAAAAATGGGTTATTTAGGACGCTTTCAATTTTCAAACTCTTATCGGTCAAGGGTTTCAGCGATTGATTGTCCTAATCACCCCGATCTTTGCTATATTATTTTTTAACGCATTCAATAATACAAATATCTTCTTTAGTCGGAATAATTCGATTTAATTTTAGTCCCGCTTGGCTCAACAATTCCTCAAATTCTTCTGCGGTTCTTTCCTTACCTCCCGGACACATAACTAACATATTTAGGTCTAACATTTTAGCAGCCGAAGGATTATTACCCGAAGGAACAACCATTTCCAAGACTAAAACTTTCCCATTGTTATCTAAAGCTTGACAACAGTTTTTCAAAATAGCAATCGCTCGTCGATCATCCCAATCATGAATAATATGTTTTAATAAATAGCCATCTCCTCCCAGGGGTACGGATTCAAAAAAATTACCGCCAACGGTTTGACAACGATGGAGAATACCGTGTTTTTCTAAAGTCGGTTGACAATGGGAAATTACATATTCTTCATCAAAAAGAATCCCTTTGAGGTGGGGATATTGCTCTAGGATTGTCCCCAACATCTCACCGTATCCTCCACCTACATCTACTAGGGTTTGAAATTCCGAGAAATTATACACAGCTAAAATAGCCTTCTCCTCCGAAAAAGAAAAACTATTCATCGACTGTTCAAAAATCTCTGCATCTAGCGGATGGGTTTGAAAATATTCAAAGACTCCCATCCCAAAGACATCATCAAAGGATGGTTGTCCCGTTTTAATACTATGTAACACATTTCCCCAGGCTTGATAATGGGGGGCTTCTCCTAACATAATCGCTGTCGCTTTTACTGACCGGGGATGGTCACTAGATAAATGTTCGGCTAAGGGAGTTAGTATAAACTGTTGAGATTCAGTTTCTTGAAAAATTCCTACACTAGCTAATGCTCTCATCAGTCGGTATAAAGCAGCAGGATTAGTCTCAGTTAGGGAGGCCAAATCTTGACAAGATTTCGCTCCTTTGCTTAAATGCTCGGCTAGACTTAATTTAGCCGCAGCATAGATGGCCTGAGATAGCCAGTAACCCGAAACCATTTGGGTTAATTGAAGATGAAGAGGGAGTTCAGGTAAGGACATAAGCAACTTTTGTGGGAATAAAATTAAACATTACCATATAGAATAAGCTGCCCGCGCATTTAAATTGCTTGTTGAAATGAGGCACTCTTGCAAGGGTCAAGACCCACCTAACTCCCCCAACTTCGGGGGGTTGAGGGAGATTCAGCTAATTTCTAAGCGCAAGTAGAGAGATAAACACAAAATTTCAATCCAAAATTTAAAGCGTGTTTCCATTCAATTAATTTCTAAGCGCGAGTAGAGATAGAAAAATGGTTTTAAATGAATTGTAGGGCTAATTCATGAATTAGCCCTACAATTATTTTCCGTTCAATTAATTTCTAAGTGCGAGTAGAGAGAAAAGCCTCTAAATACCAGTTCGCCCTCGACCTTATCTTTCCATTCAACTAATTTCTAAGCGCGAGTAGAGAGTCAACTTAAAATTACCAAAGGTAATCGAAATAAAGCGTTTCCATTCAATTAATTTCTCTAGCACGAGTAGAGAGCAAAAAGAATTGGTTAAAGCTTTTCCTGAATTAAGTTTCCATTCAATTAATTTCTAAGCGCGAGTAGAGAGACATTGCCTATTCTTCCTGCAAACTGTGTCACCTTGTTGTTTCCATTCAATTAATTTCTCTAGCGCGAGTATAGAGTTTGTACTCCTAATATATCCCATAATCCCATAGTTGTCAAGTTTCTATTCAATTAATTTATAAACGCGAGTATAGAGGTAAACAAAACACAGAAACAAGATTATGGCTACCAGTTTCCATTCAATTAATTTCTCTAGCTAGTAGAGAGAAAAGTTCACTCAGTGTTTGAGTTTGTCGGTTCTGTACTTTTGTTTCCATTCAATTAATTTATAAGCGTGAGTAGAGAGAACAACAGCACAGAATACTTTTTCTATTATTCCTATTGTTTCCATTCAAGGTTCTTCCGAACTTACCATGTAAAATCAACTAGCAAAATGCCAATTTAATAAACATCTAAGACTAAAGTTTTTAAAGTTTCTAAATCCATAGCCTCTCCTTTTAATCACCTTCAGTTTATTGTTAA
>NZ_JADEXY010000183.1 GCF_015206885.1 Microcystis aeruginosa LEGE 91341
CTGCCCCCCTTAATAAGGGGGGTGCCGATCCCCCCTGCCCCCCTTGATAAGGGGGGTGTCTGACAACTTTTAACGCCTACCTACTTATTTCGGACAAGTAGGGACAACCATCGTGTTGCTACTGTGTGGAGGTGATAAAGGCACTCAAATTAAAGATATTCGCCAAGCCCAAGAATACTGGAGAGATTATCGGAGTTAAAATTATGTCTAAAAGTATTAGCTACCACCCTTTTTTGCTGGACAATCTTAAAGATCCAAACTATGCGGCTCTTTATCTCGAAACTCACTTAGAAGAAGACGAGTTTGAATTCGATCCCGAATTACTGAAAATGGCTTTGAGGAATGTTCTGGAAGCTCTTGGGGATTCTCATTTAACCGCAGAACAAATTAAAATTTGTGAGCAATTTCTCGATAAATTATTAACAATGCCAGCAGGAATAGGAATTTATAATTTAGGGCTTTGGCTGAAGGCTTTGGGATTAAAACTAGCTGTAACAGTTGATAAAGAGGGGAAGAATGTTGTTGAAAACTTGCCTAGTTTGAATGGAGATAACAAAGAAAAATATGAGGGAGTTTTAACGAAAGTCCCAGATCTATAACCAGAAAGTAGAATAAACGGCTCTTCTGGTTTCTGTGTGGAAACGAAGTCTATACTGATAGAATATCCGCAAAATAGTCTTAAAAGTTTTGTCCAGTAAGCATTTCACGATTCCATAAGCAAAAATTATCACACAAAGCCGAGAAGAGTCAATAAACTAAATATCCTTTCTTAAACCATGCTCAAATCCCTCAACCTCGCTACCCTGCTGCTGCTACTCGCCTCCGGCGTGTCTATCTTGCCCATTTCTCAACCCGGAATAGTGCCACCTGTCCAAGCGCAAACCAATGATTTGTTCTGGTGGACGAAAAAAGCTGAAGCGGAAAGGCTATTTAACGAGGGGATGCAACTATCCCAGCAGGGGACAGCCGAATCCTACCAACAGGCAATAATTAAATGGGAACAAGCCTTACCTCTGTGGCGTAATCTGGGAGATAAAGCACAGGAAGCCTTGATAAACTTGCAATTGGGTAGAGTTTATAGTCGTTTAGGATTCAAACCCAAAGCCCTAGAATACTATAACCAAGCATTGCCAATTTATCGAGAAATTAAAGATCGCGCAGGGGAAGCCAGACTTCTCAATAATATTGGTGCTGTCTATGATGATTTAGGGGAGAAACAAAAGGCATTAGACTATTACCAACAGGCTTTACCCTTAAGGCGGGCGGTGGGGGATCGCGAGGGGGAAGCCACTACTCTCAATAATATTGGTCGTGTCTATTCTGATTTAGGGGAGAAACAAAAGGCTTTAGACTACTACCAACAGGCTTTACCCTTATCACGGGCAGTAGGCGATCGCTCTGGGGAAGCCACCACTCTCAATAATATTGGTGGTGTCTATGATGATTTAGGGGAGAAACAAAAGGCATTAGACTACTACCAACAGGCTTTACCCTTATGGCGGGCGGTGGGGGATCGCGAGGGGGAAGCCACCACTCTCAATAATATTGGCGCTGTCTATGATGATTTAGGGGAGAAACAGAAAGCATTAGACTACTACCAACAGGCTTTACCCTTAAGACGGGCGGTGGGCGATCGCTCTGGGGAAGCCACCACTCTCAATAATATTGGTGGTGTCTATGATGATTTAGGGGAGAAACAGAAAGCATTAGACTACTACCAACAGGCTTTACCCTTATCCCGGGCAGTGGGCGATCGCGCAGGGGAAGCGATAACCTTAGACAATATTGGTTACTTACTGCAACAACAAAACCAACCTCAACTAGGGATTATCTTCTACAAACAATCGGTTAACGTCTATGAAACTCTCAGAGGCGATATTAAAGGACTCCCCAAAGAATTGCAACAAACCTACACCGAAACTGTTGCCAATACTTACCGCCGTTTAGCTGACTTGCTGCTGCAACAAGACCGCATTCTGGAAGCGCAACGGGTGTTAGACTTGTTAAAAGTACAGGAATTAGACGATTATTTGCGGGGAGTGCGCGGTAATACAAATACAGAACAGGGAGTTCCTAAACTACCGCCAGAACAAAAAATAGACGAGGGAATTGAGGCAATTCTTAATAAAGCAGTAGAAATTGGCCAAGAAATCAGCCGACTGCAAGAACGACAAAAACTCAACGGCAAACTAACTCCCTCAGAAGAACAACGTCTCGCCCAACTCTGGAAACAACAGGAACAAATTGTGGCTGAGTTTAATAAATTTATCGAAAGTCCAGAAGTTTTAGCCTTAATTAACCAACTCAAACCCCAAACCCGTTCCGCCGATCTCCTGAATAGTTTAGACAATTTAATTGGCTTATCTGATAATCTCAAAAAACTGCAACAAAATGCCGTCCTTATCTACCCAATTATCTTTGATGACCGCTTAGAAATCATCCTCACCACTGCCGATTCTCCTCCCGTCCGCCACACCGTAAAAGTCAGCAAAAAAGAACTAAACGAAACTATTCGCGCTTTCCGGGAAGCCTTACAAAATCCTAATCTGGATGCCAAAAAGCCAGCCCAACAGCTTTATGAATGGCTGATTAAACCCCTAGAAAATAACCTAAAAACTGCCGATGCAAAAACGATTATTTATGCTCCTGATGGACAACTGCGCTACATTCCTCTGGCGGCTTTATACGACGGCAAACAGTGGTTAATTGAACGCTACCGGGTTAATAATATTACGGCAGCATCTCTGACTGATTTTAATACCAAACCCGAACTAAAAATGCACATTTTAGCGGCGGCATTCGTCAAGGGTAGCTATCAGTTTCGACATGAGGGACAAGACTTCAAATTTAATGGGTTGCCTTTTGCGGGTATAGAGGTAGATAAATTAGCACAGACAGTTTCTCCTACTACTAAATACTTCGATAAAGACTTCAATCAAACAATTATTCCCCTACTGGATAGCTATACTGTCGTCCATTTTGCCACCCATGCAGCCTTTGTGGTGGGAACTCCAGAACAGTCTTTTGTTCTTTTTGGAGATGGGACAGTTGTGACTCTACAAACAATGAAAAACTGGCGGTTTAAAAATATTGATTTAATTGTTTTGAGTGCTTGCGAGACAGGTTTAGGGGGTAATTACGGCACAGGAATCGAAATTTTAGGGTTAGGATATCGACTATAAACCGCAGGTGCAAGGGCAGTTATTGCCTCTTTATGGAGTGTTGATGATGGCGGTACACAAGCTTTGATGAATGCTTTTTATGCTGCTTTGAGGACGGGTAAATTGAGTAAAGCAGCGGCATTACAACAGGCACAAATTGCCTTGATTACCAGTAATAACCCAACCGATCAGCAGCGGCGTGGTAGTATTAGAATAGAACCTATTGAAGGAGTGCCATCGGACGTAGCAAATCGCCTCAGTCATCCCCGTTACTGGGCGCCTTTTATTCTCATTGGCAATGGATTATAATCAGTTATCAGTTATCAGTTATCAGTTATCAGATAAATCTTTAAAATTCTGCTCAAAAATGCTATGATCAGTTTGTAGTTGCGCTTTAGTACCCCACTCTCAAGAACAATTCTCAATCATGACAGTCCAAGATATTACAATTGCCAAAATTCGTCAACTTCCAGAGTCATTAGTTGAAGAAGTGAATGACTTTATTGATTTCCTTACCTTAAAGTACAATCAGCAGTTTTCTGATTTCGTAGAAATCGCAGAATCTGATTTTTCAGATTATTTGTCAAATCTAGAAGATTATGAGGAAAAATTAGCTCGTGGCGAAATCAAATGGTAGCGTTATTCGTGGTGATGTGGTTTTGTGCGACCTCAACCCCGTCATTGGCACAGAACAGTCAGGAATTAGACCTGTAATCATCATACAAATTGATCGAGCTAATTTAGAAACAGCGTTAAGAACAATTATAGGTTTACTTTAAGAAAATCACTATTCTAAGTATTCTAAGCCTATGTCTAATTCATCTCTAGAACAAGACCTAAAAACCTATCAAGATTTGATCGCAATTCTCCAAGAGCATCCTACACCAACAGAAGCCGAAATTCTTAATATTTTACTAGCACGCGATCGCATTCAAACTAAGCTAACAGAAACCTATTTAATTACTGATAATATCCTAAATACCCTCCAAGAATTAGACAACATTCTTAGGAAAAAACAAGCCACAATCGCTCCAATAATCGCCAAATTACGTCCCAATTTTAATCCCGATACTAAAAATTGGTGGTGGCTACTTGAAGTCCCTAAAATTGATTCTTCTTGGCACAAATACGATTTATTGGCCAATGGAGCTTCTGTTACTTTCTTGACAATTTCTTTAGGATTAATTGGTGAAATTGGCTCGCGGTTTCTTTCGGGGGGAAGCGATATTTTGGGAGGTGTTTTAGTCAGTTTTCAAAGTATATTAACCTTACTTGCTGCAGGAGGAGTCTTAACTAAAACTGGACAAGAAACTGGAAAAAACTTACTGACACGCTTTGGGATTCAAGAACAATACTGGCAAGAAATTGGCGCTGGTTTATCTTTTTTATTAATGCTGAGTATTTGGGGATTAAGACTCTCTTTACCAACTGTAGCCACCTGGTATAATCATTGGGGTTGGAGTCATTATCAAAAGGGAGATTTGAGCAGTGCAGAAGAAGATTATCAACGAGCTTTGTCTTTAAATCCAGATGACGCTGAGGCACATTTTAACTTGGGATTACTCTACGAAGAATTACAGGATTTTGATTTAGCTAGAAAAGAATATATATTAGCTATACAAGGAGGTAACACTACCGCTATTAATAATCTAGCTCGATTACATATTCTCAATAAAAATTATCCTGCTGCTGTTCACCTCTTACTTAAAGCCCAATCTGTGCCAAAATTAGATCAAGAAACCCAATTTGCTATCTGGAAAAATTTAGGTTGGGCAAGGCTAAAACAATGAGATATTCCATCGGCAGAAACAGCTTTATTAGAAGCGATTAAATTAGATAAAAATAGTGCTGCTCCTCATTGTTTACTAGCGCAGGTAAGAGAAGCCCAAAATAACCAAACAGAGGCCTTAAAAGAATGGGAAACCTGTAATCAATACGCTAACAGCTTAAATCCTGACGAAGATAGCTGGAGAATACAAGCACAACAATGTTTAGTAAACCGGGAGAAACAAAAATGCTCACCAAAACCCAACTCATCCTATTAGGATTAAGCACAGGAATGCTGACCCTATTTTTAGAAAGTGCTAAAGGGATAGCTTTCCCTGCTAGAATTGAATCAACAACTGGTATCGTCAAGCTAAAAAGACAAAATTGGACTGAATTTAAACCCGTTTCTATTAATACAGAATTAAACAAAGGCGATCAAATTTTTCCTCTTCAGGGTGTTAGGGTGACAGTATTATGTCCCGATTTACAACAACGTCCAGTTAGTTCAGGTGTACCCTCTGGACTAAAGACAATTTGCCCCATCTGGGAAGCGTTAAAAGCCAAAAATCCCCCACCCCTGGGTTCTTTAGGGGGAACAAATGCACTCATCCCCTATCTCATTTCACCCCGTCACACCCTGATACTGACAGATACCCCCATTTTGCGCTGGAATGAAGTTTCTCAAACGAGATATTACACAATAAAAGTTATGGATTCACAGGGGATTATCTGGGAAAAGCAAGTTTCTCAAACCCAAATTTCCTATCCCGGAACACCAGTTTTTCGGCCCGGTATTCCTTATTCTGTGACAATTAAAACCGATGGGGGACAGTCTTCCGAGCAAGATAAAGCTTCTAACATAGAATTCATCAGGTTACATTCCTCCGAAGTTGCAACCATACAGGACGAAGTTAATAAAATAGAACAATTAAATATAAATAAGCAAATTAAAGCATTAATATTAGCCGATTTTTATGGAACTTATACCCTACCGACTTCAACTTTTAATAACTATGTTTTATCCTCCAAATCCCTAGCAACTTATCATCTTACCAGTGAAGCGATCACTATTCTAGAAACTACCATCAAACAGGGTCAAAATTCAGCAATCATCGAGAGAAACTTAGCTGATTTGTACTGGCAAATTGGCCTAGCTAATCTAGCTACCAATCATTATCTAAAAGCGATAGAATTAGCTCAGATACCAGAACAATTAGAAGAAAAAACCTTGGCTCAATTTGGTTTAGGCGAAGTTTATGCAGCTTTAGGAGATAATAATCAAGCCAAGATTTGGTATAGTAAAGCCAGAGAAGGTTATCTAACTTTAGGCGATTCTGCAAGGGCTAACTTTGTGATCCAATTAATAGAAAGCTTGCCTTAAGTTAAAAAAAGAGTAGTCTAGCTGTTGCGGGTTTTGTCTTTAGCCAACTTCTCGGGTTGTTGCCCTAAGTCGGGGTATTCAGGAAGACTGGCTCCCCAGGAGCATCAGCTAACAGAGCTTGTAAGTAGGTAGGCGTTAAAAATTATCAGATGCCCCCCTTATCAAGGGAGATCCCCCCGCCTATCGGCACCCCCCTTATCAAGGGGAGCAGGGGGGATCGGCACCCCCCTTATCAAGGGGGGCAG
>NZ_JADEXY010000010.1 GCF_015206885.1 Microcystis aeruginosa LEGE 91341
CACCCCACACCCCACACCCCCACTCCTCAATTCATAATTCATAATTCCCATTTCCCAGAAAAAGCATACTCAGCCATACAAGCAAATAAAAACGAAACTTTTGCTTTGAGGATATCTCCTGACTGGTAGGATAAAAATAAACCCTACTAGGCAGTTTAACCTCCACGCCGCCGAGGCCACACCTTTAATCATCAAAGGAAAAGTATTTATATGTCTAAAAATCAAGTGTTCGACTTTTTCGCCTTAGCCGCTAAAAACGAAGAATTGGGTAAAAAAATGCGTTCAACCCAAGATCCTCAGCAATTACTAGAGATAGCTCGCTCCCAAGGCTTCGATTTCTCCCGTCCGGAATTAGAAGCGGCACTTAAATCCTTGCACGAGAGTCCCGACTTTTTCCAAAAGTTAGCTCATGCAGTCTTAGAAGTTTTCAGTCCTAACCACGATAATTATCCCTCGATCGGTGTCCAACCCTACGAAGGCGAGATTGATCGCTAGAATCAGTGAGCAGTGATCAGAGGTGAGTTTTCCTTTCACTGTTTACTGATCACTGAAAAAGGCTCCCTCACTCCCCAATTGATAAGGGAGCATCCCACTAAGCATTTTGCATCCAAGTATAATTGCTTATGGCAAAAGTGGGATGCTCCCAATTCATAATTCATAATTTATAATTCCCACTCCCCACTCCCCACTCCCCAACCCCAGCCGTATATAGTATAAAAAAATTATAAAAAAGCCGAAATCAGCGAAAAATAGGCTTTTATCTGCCAGTAAATCTGGCGGAGACAATCGAGCTGCCAAGAGAAAAGTGAAAGCGCAAATGCAGTCATAGCAAAGGTTTTGTCCGTAAATGTCCTGAGAATTGCTGAGGCTGATGAACGAAGGGAAGGAATGATTAACTTTCGTTAACGTGAAGATGAGAAATAATCATAATGTTTTATATTGTCAAAGGTGTCATAGTTTCCTATGCTTTTTTTAGGTTGATAATTTTGCCTGACTCGTCAAATTTTTACCAACCAGCCCTAGAAAATAAAATTAGTGGATGAAAACGGTCACGATCGAGATAAAATTTAGGATGGTCTTACCCCCACCTTGCCACGATCCCGACTGCCACCAAAGCTAGAGCAGGAAAAGTAACAAGGAAAGAATTTGACTGAAACAAAGTTGATAACGCTAACGAAATTAATAGTTTAGTTTGGCTTGACAAGCGAGGAACAAAAAAATGCCAATTGCAGTAGGAATGATTGAAACCCTAGGATTTCCCGCCGTTGTGGAAGCGGCCGATGCCATGGTCAAGGCCGCCAGGGTGACTCTAGTGGGTTACGAAAAGATCGGTAGTGGTCGTGTCACTGTCATTGTCCGGGGAGACGTTTCAGAAGTGCAAGCTTCTGTGGCTGCCGGAGTGGAAAACGCCAACCGGGTTAACGGAGGACAAGTGCTATCTACCCATATCATCGCTCGTCCCCACGAAAACCTCGAATACGTGCTGCCCATTCGCTACACCGAAGAAGTAGAGCAATTCCGCAGCTACTAAACACCGTTAATCGGGGTCAGCATCTATAGAGTCGAAGAAAGCCAACCATTAGGAGACAAAAATATTATGTCAATTGCAGTGGGCATGGTGGAAACCTTGGGTTTCCCAGCCGTCGTCGAGGCGGCTGATGCCATGGTAAAAGCCGCCCGCGTAACCCTAGTAGGTTACGAAAAAATTGGTAGTGGTCGCGTCACCGTCATCGTCCGGGGGGACGTTTCGGAAGTACAGGCCTCCGTATCGGCGGGGACAGAAGCGGCATCTAATCGTGTTAAAGGTGGTCAAGTTCTCTCGACCCACATCATCGCCCGTCCCCACGAAAACCTCGAATTCGTTCTTCCCATTCGTTATACAGACGCCGTGGAACAGTTTCGTGAAAGTGTTAACCCGCAACCTTTAAGACGAATCTAGAGCGCAACTAACTTTTAGTGTAAACAAATTCCATGCAAATTGCCAAAGTTTGCGGAACCGTCGTTAGCACCCTGAAACCTCGCAGTATGACGGGAGTGAAACTTCTGCTTTTGCAATTCATCGACGCTCAAGGGCAACTTTTGCCTAAATACGAAGTAGCGGGTGATATTGTCGGAGCGGGGCTTAATGAATGGGTGCTAGTGTCCCGGGGAGGAGCGGCTCGGATCGAAGACGGGCAGAACAATCGCCCCCTTGACGCGATGGTGGTGGGGATTATTGACACTATAACCGTAGAAAATCGCACCCTCTACAGCAAGAGGGACGAATTTCGTCAATCCGGTTAAACATCGATAGGACCCAAACACAGTTAATTAACAACCAGCCAGCCAAATTCAGTATGGAGGAAGACTAACTATGGTCGTCCGCACAACGGCGGCTAGTCCGAAAAAGCGGACCAAATCCCCAGAGGAAACGCGCATAGACGAGAGTGCCAAAGTCCACACCTTCCCTAACCTCAGTGGCGCTATCGAGATCGGGGCGCGAGTGGTGATCGCTCCGGGGACTTCCATCCGCGCCGATGAGGGAACTCCCTTTCACATTGGCGACGACAGCAAAATTCAGGACGGGGCAATCATCCACGGTTTAGAAAAAAGCCGTGTGGTGGGAGATGACGGCCGAGAATATTCAGTGTGGATCGGCCGGGGCAGCTGCATCACCCACATGGCACTCATTCACGGGCCAGCCTATGTGGGCGATCGCTGTTTTATCGGTTTTCGCTCCACCGTCTTTAATGCTCGCATCGGGGCCGATTGCATAGTCATGATGCACGCCCTCGTTCAAGACGTGGAAATCCCCGCCGGTAAATTCGTGCCATCCGGTTCCGTGATCACCAGCCAACAGCAGGCTGATCGCTTACCCGATGTCACAGAAATCGATCGAGCCTTCACTCGTCACATTGTCGATATCGACCTCGCCCCCAGCGTCCCGATCAAAGCCCAAAGCCCAGCGACTCCGCCACCGGCAGCCGCTATAAACATCGCTAATGAGACGCTATATAGAAATTCGGTGACACCTATGAGTTTAAATACAAACATTCGAGCGCAGGTTCGCTCCCTCCTCTCCCAAGGCTACAAAATCGGGCTAGAATACGCTGACAAACGCCGCTTTAAAACCAGTTCTTGGTTAAGTGCCGGCTTTATCGACGGCAGCCGCGAAGAACAGGTATCCCAATCCCTAGAAGCCTCCCTGAGAAACCTACAGGGCGAATACGTCCGCCTGATCGGAGTCGATCCCGCCGCTAAACGGCGCGTACTGGAAATGATTATCCAACGCCCCGAAGACACCCCGGGAGAACCGGCCCGCACCACCACCGCCGTCCACGCCGGCCATAGCAACGGCAACGGCAATTCTGACCTGTCGGTGCAAGTGCGTTCCCTGCTGGCCCAAGGGCTGAAAATCGCCACCGAACACGCCGATAAACGCCGGTTTAAAACCAGTTCTTGGTTAACAGGACCGGCGATCGAAACCAAGGGCGAAGCGGGCATCATTCGCGATATCGAAGCGATCGTGGCTGAAAATAGCGATGAGTACGTCCGTCTGATCGGGATCGACCCGCAGGCGAAAAAACGCGTCGTCGAAATGATTATTCACCGTCCCGGCGGCACCCCCGCTAGTAACGGCAGCGGCCAAACCAGCAGCTACAGCAGCCCCGCTAGTAACGGAGCCAGTTATAGCAGCAGTGGTAACTTAAGTGGGGAAACGATCGCTCAAATTCGTTCCCTGCTCGCCCAAGGCTACAAAATCGGCACCGAACACGCCGATAAACGCCGGTTTAAAACCAGTTCTTGGCAGAGTTGCGCTCCGATCGAAAGCAATCGCGAATCTGATGTAATTACTGCTTTGGAAGATTGTTTACGCGAACATAGCGGCGAATACGTCCGCTTACTCGGTATCGATGCTAAAGCCAAAAAACGGGTTTTAGAAACGGTGATCCAGCGTCCCGATGGTTCGGTGGCTAGTAATGGCAACGGTAAAACCGCCGCCGTTGCGGAACCGAGTTTCAAAAGCTATGGTTCCGGTTCCTCCGGCGGCGGTACTGCCACTTTAACCAGTACCTTAACCACAGAAACGATCGCTCAAATTCGTTCTTTATTGAACCAAGGTCACAAAATTGGCAGTGAACACGCGGATAAACGTCGTTTTAAAACCGGTTCTTGGCAAAGCTGCACCCCCATCGATAGCAGTCGCGAATCCGATGTGGTGGCCGCTTTAGAAACCTGTCTGCGCGACCATCAAGGGGAATACGTTCGTCTGATCGGGATTGACTCCCAAGCAAAACGTCGTGTTCTCGAATCGATTATTCAACGCCCTTAATTTCAGGACTCGGCGAGCGGTGAACGGAGATAGGTGTTAGGTGTTGGTGGATCGGGAAAAATACCTGAAACTCTAACCCCTACCCCCTAACCCCTGATCACTGATCACTGATCACTGAGTAACTGTCAATTATGTCCTTACCCCCTGTTCAACCTATTAGCCGCTCGGAATTCTATATTAATGGTGATGTAACCATTGATGAGAGTGCGATCGTGGCTGCGGGGGTGATTCTCCGAGCAGCCCCCAATAGCCAAATAATTATCGGTGCGGGTGCTTGTCTGGGTATGGGAACGATTCTAACCGCCTATCAGGGTGTTATTGCTATCGGTGCCGGGGCAATTTTAGGTACAGGAGTTCTAATAGTCGGTCAGGGTGAAATCGGTGAAAATGCCTGTATCGGGTCAACCACAACGATTTTTAATGCTTCCGTGGCAGCGATGTCGATCGTGCCCTCCGGCTCCCTGATCGGAGATACTTCCCGTCAAATTACCATTGAGGTGTCAGCAACCCGATCGGAACCAGAAAGACCCCCTTTACCAGAACCGGAACCCGTAGTCAGTCAAGTGTCCCCAGTGCCGTCCGTGGAGGAAATGGTCGCCGAAACCGTGGCCAGTCCTTGGGATAGCGAGGAAATGGTCGCCGAGGCTAGTCCTGCGGAAACCAGAGAACAAGCATCTACTACTAACCGACCGAATCAAGCATCGGTGGTCGGAAAAGTCTATATCAATCAGTTATTGGTCACGCTATTTCCAGAACGTCATCGTTTTAATGGCAACAATAACCTTAATTCTTGAAGGGGAAAATAATCGTTCACAAGCCAAAAATCTCAACAATAATTACTGAGTAATTAGACCTAATTTATCTAGAGTTCACTGCTGTCTAACTGTCCTCTAGGTACTGGGTATAATTGCTTAGAAATTCAGTTAATATTTAGCGATTGCCGACATTTTTTGAGGTTGTAATTATTGATAATCTTCCTCAATTAACAAGTAGTTTTAATCGCTCAAAGCCTGATGAGCAGAAGTTTCTGTGTGTCAATCAGGTAAATTTTTGTTGATTTTTTTGTGTTTTTGTATAGATTATCAAAGTTAGATGACGAGAGATTAAAGAAACTAATCGCCCCAAGAAAAAAAAACAATCAAAATTTTGGGGATAGAGAAAAAAATGATCAGAATAGGGTAAAGTTCGTGTTAAGATGATCAGTTGAAAAAAACATTAGTGAAAATTGCTCCCTAACTTCGCTCCTAGCAGCAGGGGAAAGGAGCTTAAGAAAAATCTATGTCGGTTGACGGCGAGATTTTACAGGTGCGACTAATCATGCAGTTTATGGAGGAATAATCCCAATGGTGCAAGCCAAATCCAAAGGTTTCCAGGCCGGCGTAAAAGACTACCGCCTGACTTACTACACCCCCGACTACACCCCCAAAGATACCGATCTACTAGCTTGCTTCCGGGTAACACCCCAACCCGGAGTTCCTCCTGAAGAAGCAGGTGCGGCGGTAGCGGCGGAATCTTCCACAGGTACCTGGACCACCGTTTGGACCGATAACTTAACCGACCTCGATCGCTATAAAGGTCGTTGTTATGATATCGAACCCGTACCCAACGAAGATAACCAGTTCTTCTGTTTCGTTGCCTATCCTTTAGATCTATTTGAAGAAGGTTCCGTCACCAACATCCTCACCTCGATCGTTGGTAACGTTTTCGGTTTCAAAGCTCTACGCGGTCTCCGTTTAGAAGATATCCGTTTCCCCGTCGCTTTAATCAAAACCTTCCAAGGTCCTCCCCACGGTATCACCGTTGAACGGGACAAATTAAACAAATATGGTCGCCCCCTACTCGGTTGCACCATCAAACCCAAACTCGGCCTTTCCGCTAAAAACTACGGTCGTGCCGTTTATGAATGTCTTCGCGGTGGTTTAGACTTCACCAAAGACGACGAAAATATTAACTCTCAACCCTTCATGCGTTGGCGCGATCGTTTCCTCTTCGTCCAAGAGGCGATCGTTAAATCCCAAGCAGAAACCAACGAAGTTAAAGGACATTACCTCAACGTAACCGCTCCTACCTGCGAGCAGATGATGCAACGGGCTGAATTCGCCGCCGAAATCAAAACCCCCATCATCATGCACGACTACCTCACCGGTGGTTTCACCGCTAACACCACCCTGGCGAAATTCTGCCGCGACAAAGGGTTACTGCTCCACATTCACCGGGCAATGCACGCGGTTATCGACCGTCAGAAAAATCATGGTATCCACTTCCGCGTTTTAGCTAAGTGCTTACGTCTCTCTGGTGGTGATCACCTGCACTCGGGAACCGTTGTCGGTAAACTTGAAGGTGAACGCGGAATCACGATGGGTTTTGTTGACCTGATGCGTGAGGACTATGTAGAAGAAGATCGCGCTCGTGGTATTTTCTTCACCCAAGACTACGCTTCCTTACCCGGGGTAATGCCGGTTGCTTCCGGTGGTATCCACGTTTGGCATATGCCGGCGCTGGTGGAAATCTTCGGTGACGATTCCTGCTTACAGTTCGGTGGTGGAACCCTCGGCCACCCCTGGGGTAACGCACCGGGTGCCACCGCTAACCGTGTGGCTCTGGAAGCTTGTATCCAAGCTCGTAACGAAGGTCGCTCCTTGGCCCGCGAAGGTAACGACGTTATCCGGGAAGCTTGCCGTTGGAGTCCTGAACTGGCTGCCGCTTGCGAACTCTGGAAAGAAATCAAATTCGAGTTCGAGGCTATGGATACCCTCTAATACAGCCCTTCAGAAGGTTGTTAGCAGTTATCGGTGCAAAATAATGCCGGGGACTTGCCCAAAATCGGCAAGCAGTCGCTAGAATTTCAACACTGATAACTGTCTAGCCAATAACTGAAAACTGTATAAAATGTATCCGAAAAAAGTTGTTCAAGATACCGCGAAAGTCTTACAAAGTTACCTAACTTACCAAGCGGTTCGCACGATTATCGATCAATTGTCAGAAACTAATCCGACTTTAGCTATTTGGCTGAGTCACTATACTTCTAGCCATTCCATTCAGGATGGCGAGGCTTATATTGCGGGGTTAATGACTGAGAATAAAGAGTTAGTTTTGCGGATCATGACGGTAAGAGAACATTTAGCCGAACAGGTTTTAGAGTTCTTGCCAGAGATGGTAAAAACGGGAATTATTAATGACAATACCGAACATCGTCGGCAACTTTTGGAACGTCTCACCCGTACTGCTATAAGTCAACCAGAGACATCGGAATTAAATCTCGATGTTGATGATCTACCCAACCCATAAGGAATCAAGAAACCCATGAAAACTTTACCTAAAGAGAAGCGTTACGAAACCCTCTCCTACTTGCCTCCCCTCACCGATCAACAAATTGCTAAACAAATTCAATACATGATCGATCAGGGTTATATTCCTGCTGTGGAATTTGAAAAAGATCCCAAACCCGCCGATTATCATTGGACGATGTGGAAACTGCCTTTATTCTCTGTTTCTGGCCCCCAAGAAGTTCTTAATGAAGTTCGCGAGTGCCGCACTGAATATTCTGATTGCTACATCCGCGTTATCGCTTTTGACAACATCAAACAATGTCAAACCATGAGCTTTATTGTTCATAAACCCAATGCCGGCCGCTACTAATTTGGCTGTCATCTAATTATTAACTGTTGAGGGGGGTTCTTAGACCTCCCTTTTTTTTATTTGTCTGGTACAATTTTTAACAAGAGTGAATCCGAGCTAGAAATAGGGGAGCATCTCACCTTTAATTGAAATGACTATATAATTACTCACTTGCATAAATGAAATGCTCCCAATATAATGGGACTGGATTCCTGTTTTTCTGATTAGCGATGGCATTTGATTATGTAGTTTTAGGCAGAAAGCTCAAGAAAGCGCGAGAAAGTCTTTCAATTACTCCGCAAGAGTCGGCATTGCGTCTTCAAATAAGTTTGCAGGAATATCTAGATATTGAAGAAGGCAGGAATAGAATTACTGGCGACCAGTTGGTGTTGTTATCTGTGATGTACCGCCGTGACTTCAGGTACTTAGTTACAGGCGACTACCCATCAGCAGAGTCCCAAGTTCAAGAAATGTTTCGTCGCAACGCTGCCCTTTCCAAAAGCGATCGCATTGCTATTCAGGAATTTGTTCGGCTTTGTGAGTACGAAGATTTCCTAGAAAGGGAAGTATTTCAGCGTCAGCCTAAAAAAATTCCTAATTACGCACAATATCTGTTTAATCATAGCTACTTCAAAAGACAAGGTGAAGAAGCAGCTTCTTTGGAGAGAGAACGTTTGGGTTTAGGGCAACAGCCAGTAGAAAATATATTTGAGTTAATCAGAAATCAAGGCATTCATATATTCAAACGTCAATTAGAAGATAAAAATATATCTGGACTATATATTAACCATCCGGTCGCTGGTCACTGTATTCTCATCAACTATCTTGATGATTTATACCGACAAAATTTTTCTGCCGCTCATGAGTACTGTCATGCTTTATTTGACTCTTCTGAAGGGCAAGAAGTTACATACTTAAAATCTTCAAATGCTCGGTCTGAACTTGAGTGGAGAGCCAATAGTTTTGCAGGTAAATTTCTGGTTCCAAAACAAAGAATTGAGCTAGATTATTCACCTGTAGACAGTTACGAAGCTTGGGTTCGTCTCATTCGGCAAATTGCTGAACGATTTCGAGTTAGTTCTCAAGTGGTAATTATCCGTTTATCTGAGCTTACATGGCTCAATAAAGCTTTACAAGATCAATTAATTCAAGAAAAACGTTTGGTTATTAAACATGACGAGAAATTTGATCCTGAGACTCCACCGACGCTATCTTCAGGTATGCGAAGTAAATCTGCACAAATTATACGTCAAGGTTTGTCCTGGCATTTCATTGATTTGTGTACAGAAGCATATAGAAGAGGAGAAATTACTTACCATAAGCTCCTAGATATGCTATTGCTGCCTTTGGAAGATGGTTATCAGCTTCTAAATGAACTTCTAATGTTTTTGGAGGTTAGTAGTTAGTGAGGGGCGTAGTAGCTATTGATACTTGTGCGATTATTCACTTCATGTACATTAATCGCTTTCATCTTCTTAAATTGCTTGGATACTCTGTGATTACTACAGTGTATGTTCAATTAGAATTTGAGCAGGGACATTCTGGCAGTTTAAGTTATTACAAAAGATTAATTAATTCTGGTGAAATTACAAAATTTCCTCTAGAGATCGAGGATTTGGTTGAGATGTCAAACGTTCCTCAATCAAAACGTGCGAGTGATGCAGAGCTATCCTGTTTTGTTGTTGCCAAACGTATTGGTGGCAAAGTGCTGACTGATGATAGAAAGGCAATAAATTATATTCAGCGATACATTCAAATGCCGACAGGTAGTATTGCTCAATTGGTTGAGATTTTGATAGAAGCTTATTTAGCAAACCATTTAGGCGATCATGAGCTTAGACCAATTCAGAAAACTCTGGCGGATAATCAGTTCAAGATTAAGTTCGACTTAGCTTGTGAGGCAGCAAGGAGAAGATGGATGAGAAGTGTTGAACGATAGTGAGGTTTCCAAGGCACTGCGTAGCAGCACGCCGCTATTACCTGGTGCTTTAATAAAATGTAACGCACCTTGTCTGTGGGGTGCTAAGTTAACATCAACATAGGAATTATAACTATTATTGGACTTGCCCGTTGACAAAAGGCCATAACCCGTGCTGTATCTGAATGTGCCGTTACTGGGTACAAATTAAGGAAACCCCGAATAAATATAACGCATGATTGTTGCCGAGGAGAATTACGATTAGGGAATTTTCCCCTAAACTTCCCCCACTCACCTATAAGTAAATATTGTGATAAACATGGGTACACCCAGAAAAATCAACGGCTGTATCCCTGGGGCGGGGTTGGGGAAGTGGCGAGAAAAAAGCTGGTAAAATAACTCTAGGCAACCTTAAAAAGAATTCATGAAAGCGCAAACAACAAGTAAAGATAGCCTGATCCTACGGCAAGAAGTAGTGGGAGCGCGTCGCCCTAGTAACTATTTTTGGGCTGTAATCGTCTCTATTGGCGGTCTAGGGTTTTTCCTTGCCGGTCTTTCCAGTTATTTGAAGGTCAATCTACTTCTCGTTAGCGATACCAGTGCCTTACAATTTATTCCCCAAGGAGTCGCCCTCCTCTTTTATGGCACTGCGGGGACCCTTTTAGCCATCTATCTCTGGTTATCTCTCCTCTGGAATGTCGGAGGTGGTTACAACGAGTTTAATAAGGAAACTGGCAAACTTAAAATCTTTCGTTGGGGCTACCCCGGCAAAAATCGTCGCGTTGATCTCGATTGGCCCCTGGAAGATGTGCAAGCTGTGCGGGCCGAAGTGCGAGAAGGACTCAACCCGAAACGGGAACTATTCCTGCGGATTAAACAGCGTCGCGATATCCCTTTAACTCGCGTCGGTGATCCGATGTCCCTCTCGGAATTGGAAAATCAAGGAGCGGAACTCGCTCGTTTTCTAGAAATTCCTCTAGAGGGATTGTAAGCCTTTTTTCGCTCTTTTTGGCTATAAAATGATGAAGATAAGAAAATCTGGCTGGCTGTCTGTGGTTTGTGTTTTTTTAATCACAACGACCACACTTTTCGGCTGTTCTTCCCCAGAAGCTAACTCCACCCCCGATAATTCTAGTATCACCCAAACCTCTCAACCTGCCAGTTCGGGCAGTGTCAACATGGATAATTACAAACCCCGCTTAGATGGAACTGCTGTCGTCGAGATGATCATCAAAGGTAAACCGGTAACGATCGAAATTGATGGCAATGCAGCCCCAGTTACTGCCGGTAACTTTGTGGATCTGGTCGCGAGAGGTTTCTATAATGGTTTAACTTTCCATCGCGTGGTTACAGAACCGCAGCCTTTTGTCGCCCAAGGTGGTGATCCCCAAGGTCGCGGAACTGGTGGTTTTGTCGATCCAGAAACCAAGCAACCCCGTTATGTTCCCCTGGAAATTCTCCTTAAAGACGAAAAAGAGCCGATTTATGGGAAATCAATCGGTCAACAGGCCACGTCGCGCACTCCCATCGTCGCTTTACCCCATAAACGCGGTGCGATCGCGATGGCCCGTTCTCAACAGCCTAATTCCGCTTCTTCTCAGTTTTATTTTGCCCTGTCGGATATAAATTTCCTCGATGGTGATTATGCCGTTTTTGGTTATGTCACTAAGGGAATGGAAGTGATCGATACGATTAAACAAGGGGATAAAATTGACTCGGCTAAAGTTATTTCCGGTGCAGAAAATCTGAAAAAATAGCGATCGGTTAGGGTGGGTTCGCGGGACGATAATTTAATCTTCGCCGTCACCCACCCAATCATTTAATATTCCGATAACTGATAACTGATAACTGATAAATGAATGTTGTGGTGACGGGAATTGGGTTGATCAGTTCTCTGGGAAATTTAAGTCAGAGTTGGCAAAGATTACTAGAGGGAAAAACTGGTATAACTAGACAACAACCCTTTTCTGATTTACCCGCTTTACCCTTGGGTTTAATCGGTCACAAACCCGCATTTTTAGAGGATTTAACCAAAATTGCCCTGATTGCTGCCCTCGAAGACGCGAAGTTAACCCCTCCCTTAAAGGATTGTGGTGTTACTATCGGTTCTAGTCGCGGTTGTCAGGGTTTATGGGAACAGATGGCAGCGACGGGAATAGTAGAAAACTGGCTAGATAGTTTACCCGATCGCGCCTCGGTATTGACCGCTAGAATTATAGAAACCGGCGCCCCAGTCTTAGCACCCATGGCGGCCTGTGCCACGGGCATCTGGTCGATCGCCCAGGGTGTAGAATTAATCAAAATGGGAGAATGCGATCGAGTTTTAGCCGGGGCGATCGAAACTCCGATCACTCCCTTAACTTTGGTGGGATTTGAACAGATGGGAGCTTTGGCAAAAAAGGGCTGTTATCCTTTTGATATAGCTAGAGAGGGCTTAGTTTTGGGCGAAGGTGGCGCGATTTTAGTCCTTGAATCGGAAGAACGGGCTTTAAGCAGAAATGCCCCCATCTACGGGCAAATTTTAGGCTATGGTTTTACCTGCGATGCCGATCATGTTAGCGCCCCGGCGGTGGATAATCGTAGTGCTACCAAAGCTATAGAACTATGTTTGCACAGAAGTCAATTAAGAAAAGATGAAATTAATTACATTCACGCCCACGGCACTAGCACCCGTTTAAACGATGAACGGGAAGCAAACCTGATCGCCAGCATTTTTGGCTCGCAAGTGGCTGTAAGCTCGACAAAAGGCGCAACAGGACACACTTTAGGGGCTTCAGGGGCATTAGGTGTGGCTTTTTGTTTAATGGCCCTGAAAAATCAGCTAATTCCCCCCTGTGTCGGTGTGCGCGAGTCGCCTTTTCAATTAAATTTAATTAGATCGGCTATTAATTTTTCCCTGCACAATTGTCTCTGTCTTAGTTTCGGTTTCGGAGGACAAAATGCCGCCATCGCAGTGCGGAGATGGGGGAGAAGGAGTGGGAATTATGAATTATAAATTATGAATTATAAATTATGAATTATAAATTATGAATTATAAATTATAAATTATGAATTGGGGAGACGGGGAGAATAAATAAAAGCAACTCTCCTGATAACTGATAACTGACGACTGATAACTAATACCTGATAACTGATTATGGATACACCGCGACTACATCCAGATACGATCGAAGAAGTTAAACAAAGAATTGATATTGTGGATTTAATTTCCGAGAGAGTCGTCCTCAAAAAAAGGGGAAGGGAATACGTCGGTTTATGTCCCTTTCACGAGGAAAAATCCCCTAGTTTTACGGTTAGTCCTGCCAAACAAATGTATTACTGTTTTGGCTGTGGTGCGGGGGGAAACGGGATTAAATTTTTCATGGAAGTGGGGAAACAATCTTTTGGTGAAGTGGTTTTCGATCTTGCTAGAAGGTATCAAATCCCGATTAAAACTCTAGCAGTAGAACAGCGTCAGGAATTAGAACAGCAATTATCCCTCAAGGAACAATTATACGAGATAATGGCCGTGGCGGTGAGTTTTTATCAACACGCCCTTAGTCAACCCCAAGGGGAAAAAGCGTTAGATTATCTCAAGGTACAACGACAACTAACCCCAGAAACTATCGCAACTTTTCAACTGGGATATTCTCCGGAAGGTTGGGAAACGCTCTATCGTTATTTAGTGGAACAAAAGCGCTATCCTGTGGCTTTAGTGGCACAAGCAGGATTAATTAAAGCGCGTCAAAATGGTAGCGGTTATTACGATCAATTTCGAGATCGTTTAATGATTCCTATTTTTGATAGTCAAGGACGTGCGATCGCTTTTGGTAGTCGTAGTTTAGGTAATGAACAACCAAAGTATCTAAATTCTCCCGATACCCCTTTATTTGAAAAGGGAAAAACTCTCTTTGCTCTCGATCGAGCTAAACAGGCAATTATTCAGCAAGATTTAGCGATAGTTGTGGAGGGTTATTTTGACGCAATCGCTCTCCATGCTGCGGGTATCACTAATGTGGTTGCCTGTTTAGGAACAGCTTTAAGTCAAGAGCAAATTAAGCTACTTTTGCGCTACAGTGAAAGTAAACAAATAATATTTAATTTTGATGCCGATCAAGCGGGAATTAAGGCGACACAACGGGCGATCGAGGAAATTAACTCTCTAGTTTATTCAGGACAAGTTAACCTAAAAATCCTCAATCTTCCCGATGGTAAAGATGCCGACGAATTTCTTAAATCTCGTGCTGAAGGGGTGAATAGTTATCGAGAATTAATCGAAAAATCTCCTTTTTGGATTGATTGGCAAATCTCGCAAATGTTGGTGAACAAAGATTTAAAACAGGGACTACATTTTCAACAAATAGCCAATAGTATGGTGAGTTTACTACAAAAGTTGATTGATAGCAATCAACGCACTTTTTATCTAGATTATTGTGCTGAAATTTTGGCTCAAAAAGATGCCACTCGTTTGCCTTATATTTTAAAAAATCTCTCTAAACAGGTTAATAAACCTCGGTTCGACGAAGCTCACCGTCCACAAGGAAAATCTCTGGCAATTAAGAGGAAAAATATTTTAGATAAATCGGAAAAAAATGGCACAGAAAAAGCCGAATGGTTATTATTATTAATCTATCTCCATTCTCCCGAATATCGGAGGCTCATTTGTGAACTTTTGGACGAAAAAGATTTAATTTTTAATGTCCCTGATTATCGTTGGTTATGGCAAGTAATTTTAGAGTTAGAAACCCAAATTACTAAACCAAGAGATTTGATGTCAGCTTTACAGAATCATTTATTGATGATAACTACAGACAAAAATCGTGATTTTAATTCTTTATTTCACTTAAATGAACATACCAGTCAGGAAATTTTACAGCCAGAAGAACAAATTAAAGATGCTATTATAGCTATGGAAAAAATTAGTTTAATGGAATATCGTCGCTACTGTCAAGAACAATTAATTAATGCTCTCGACAGCAATCAACGGGAATTTTATCAGCAGGAATTCTATCAAACTGTTAATAAATTAATCGAAATTGATCCTCACTATCAACAAGCTTAATTATCTAATTGCTTAGAAACTAGACAGTTGTTCGGCAATAATAGATACTAACTTATCCACTGCTCCTGCTTGCCCGCGCACTACCCGCAATTTTTGCCGGATAGCCTCTAATTGTTCGGGATTTTCTAACCAAGATATAGCTATATTTGCCACTTCCTCTGGTTGTAATTCCCCCAATAATTCTGGAACAATTTCGGCACCAGCCCAAATATTTGGCCAAGCATATAAACGCTTTTTCCGCAACATATAGAGATTAATTATCTTAGCAAATAAAGAACCCACCCCCGGCAGTTGGGCTAATAAACCGGGTAAACCGTCCCAAGTTCTCATCGCGTCTAGTTGCTGAGTCGGTAGTAAAATAATCATCGGGATTGCCAGCGCCCCTAATTCGGCAGTATTAGCACCCACCGTCGTTAAAGCTAAATGACAACGAGAAAGCTGGTTATGGGCGGGAAAATCGGTAATTAGGTCAACTTTTACCCCCTTAGCTGTTTCTAGATAGGGTTTTTCTCCGTTTTTTAATTGGGCAGCACTCCAACCGGTTTTAGTAATCATCGGATTATAGCTAGGATCGGCAAATTTCGCCAAATAAGCTAAATTTAGGGTAGGAGCGACGGGAATTAAGAATTTAGTCTGGGGAGCCTGCGCGTGGATCTTTTCAGCAATGGCTAGGGTTAGGGGTACACCCTGGGCTAATTTCGAGGGTTTGGAACCCGGGAGGAGTGCAATTAAGATAGCATCATCGGGGGTGATAGCAGTGGGCAAATCCACCATTAAATCACCGATAACAGTAAATTTATGCTGATATTGTTGGGGAATATTATTTAATACACTTGTATTCATCACGGCAAAGCGATCGATCCCCCGATACCAACGCGCTTCCCATTCCGCATAGATAACGGTGCGATAACCCAAACGTTTACCGATGGTGAGGGCAAAAAATTGATCGCCCCCTAAAAATAAAACGATGCCCTTCGGGTGCCAATCCCAATTATCGGCGGTTTTTCCCCAGAAAAGAAAATTAAAGAAGTTTTCTGGCGACTGAACTCGATCTACCTCCGGATATTTCCTAACTACTTCTGTTTCCGCCCCCATAGAATGAGTACAAGGGGAAAGGATCACCGAAATCCGCAACCGCGATCGATCTTCTGTTAAGTTTTGTCGCAATCTCTTGACAACTGGACGCACCCATGTAGATATTTCTCCAGGACCATTGGAGAGAATGAGAAGATCAACAGGAGAATCAAACATGATGTGTGGTGAGGTAGGAAGTTTTCCTTTTGGGGAGACAGGAGATAGGAAGTCAGGAGATAGGAGTCAGGAGTCAGGAGATTATTTTTATTTATTCTCCCCGTCTCCCCAATTCATAATTCATAATTCATCATTCATCATTCCCCACAACGCGCAGGAAGCGGTTTCCCCGTTGCGGTGTTGCCTACTTGCTATTGAATAAAGAACGAATTGCCTGATGTTTAGGGTGATCAAATTCTGGGGGAACCTTGCGGGTATCGGTAATCAACCAATCCAAGGCTGCCGCTTCCACATCGATCGCCGCGCCGGTTTTATCAACACAGTAGCGCCCAAAGACCAACTTATCCACCAAACGGGCCCCTGGACCGAGGCGAGAATATTCAAAAATAACGCTATTATCCACTGTCGCGCCGCCACAAATCCAACAATTTGGGCCAATCATACTCGGACCGACAATTTTCGCCCCGTCTTCAATGCGCGTCATTGCCCCGATATACACAGGTCCGGTGATATCGACTCGATCCCAGTTTACCCCCACATTTAAGCCCGTGTAGATGCCCGGTTTAACTTCGATGCCGGGGATAGCAACATTTTTAATTTTCCGGGATAACACCCCGCGAATTGCCTGCCAGTAGTCGGGGACTTTACCGATATCCACCCATTCAAAATCCATGTTTAAAGCGTAGAAAGGCGCACCCTTAGCGACTAATTGGGGGAATAACTCGCCCCCGATGTCGTATTTACTATTAGGGGGAATAAAATCAATGATTTCTGGCTCAAAAATATAGATACCCGTGTTAATGCAGGTACTCAAAGCTTCATCGATGGCCGGTTTTTCTTGGAAACTGAGAATCCTTCCCTCCTCGTCGCTAACTACCACCCCGTAACTGGATACCTCCTCTTTGGGGACGGTTTTGGTGACAATAGTGGCGATCGCTCCCTTTTCTCGATGCCATTTAACCGCTGCGGTTAGATCGAGATCAATCAGCGCATCACCACAGAGAACCACAAAAGTATCGTCAAAAAAGGGATTAAAATCTTGAATTCGTCGTAAACCGCCCGCCGATCCTAGTGCATCACCAATTAACTCGCCCTCTTCGATTCTACCCTCAAAAGAATAGCCGATATGCACCCCAAAACGCTGACCATCGCGGAAATAACTCTCAATTTCTTCGGCTAAATGACTGACATTCACCATGATCTGATCAAAGCCATGCTGTCGCAACAGTTCCAACAAAAACTCCATCACCGGCTTTTGTAAAATCGGGATCAGGGGTTTGGGAATCGTATGGGTAATCGGACGGACACGAGTTCCTTTGCCAGCTGCCAAAATCATGGCTTTCATCGATATTTATTTCCTTTTGCGATCGAGGTTTGTAGTTAAATCATGCCTAGTGTATCATTATCGGCTCGGAATCAGTGGTTATCGATCCTCGTGAGCATTAGATCAACCTAGACTTGCTGCCTAATTTTTCCAACAATCCGGTTAACCGCAAGCAGTCTAGGCGAAAAATGGCGAGCAAAAATTTGACTACTTGAGATAGTAAAAAGCGATTTCTTTGTCCTTGAGAGGGGCAAAATCGGCGGCTAACAACAGCTGATTTAATTCCTCTTGGGGGATATGTTTGGCCCCGATGCGGACAATTCGCGATCTCATCGTGTTAGAAACCCCGCTTCTTTGTCGTCCTGCTTCCAAACCCATTACCCGGTGATAAAGTTCCAATTTTGCCGGGGGAATCGGGGAACCATCAAAATCAATGCCATTAGCGATCGCCACATCAATGGCATCAGCACCCGTAGTTGTGGTTAAATTAGTTTCGGTGGACATAAAGACAATATAAAGGATCGTTGCTATTTTATCAGGCGATCGATATCCGCCGCTATGATCAGGAAAGTAATCTTCATTTCTGTGTAACTATGGCTCAATTGCCGACCTATCAACCAAAACAGCTATCCCTAGGCCCCCTAGAAGCGGAAATTCTTAATATTGTCTGGGAATTAGAAACCGTCAGCGTTAAGGATGTCCATGATCGCATTTTAGCGGATCCAGAACGAGATCTAGCCTATACTTCTGTAACTACGGTACTGCGTCGTTTAACTAATAAAGGCTGGTTAAGTTGTTATAAACAGGGTCGGATTTTCTACTGGAAACCGATGGTTTCTAAGGAACAAGCACAGGCAATTAAAGCCTACGAACAATTACATCGTTTTTTGGCTATTGGTAATGCGGATGTGGTGGCTTCTTTTGCCGATAGTCTTGATACTGCTAGTGTCGAACAATTAAAAGCGATCGCATCTCGTTTAGATACCCTGCGTCAACAACGGAGAGAAAGCTAATGCACGGTTCAATGTTATTACTAGCATTAACTATCGCCATTGGTTTACGTTGGTTTCTGCCTAGCTATCAGCGTCGTTGGCAGACAACGCTATTTTTCTTCCTCTTTCCTCCTTTGCTGCTGTTAATGACAGTTATATCGGTGGTTTGTATGGGCTATCGCGGGCAAATGCTAGGCTATAACTCCAGTTTAATTAGTTACTTTAGTGCCATAATTTGGCTAGTTTTTGCTCTATTTTGTCTAATCAAACTTTCCTATCAAACTTGGCAAACCCATCGGGATTTTAGCAGTTATCCCCTCAAAAAAATCACCGCTCAGAGGGCGAGAGTTTTAGCGATGGATTTTCCCTACAGTGCCAGAGTTGGCTTCTGGAAGTCGGAATTAATTGTAACCCAGGGATTATTAAATCTCTTGGATCAAGAACATTTACAAGCAGTTTTAGCCCACGAACAAGCTCACCAAGAATATCATGACACCTTCTGGTTTTTCTGGTTAGGTTGGCTGCGATCGATGTCTTCTTGGCTGCCCAATAGCGAGAATTTATGGTCAGAATTGGTCTTCTTGCGGGAATTACGCGCCGATAAGTACGCTTCTGGACAAGTGGATTATTTACTATTAGCTGAATCGCTGCTTTTAGTGGCAGAAAAAGTTAATCAAGTAGCAGAAATAAATTTTTCCGATAGTTGCTGTGTCGCTCTGAGTGATAATTCCTTAAATAATCGTTTATTAGAGAGAATCGATGCTTTAGTCGAGTCAGAAAACCCCGAATTTCCCAGATTTAACTATCAAGTCTGGCTATTGCTTTCCCTCTCCCTTGCTCCTTTCTTACTCTTGCCTTTACACTCCTAAAAATGACCCTAGAAGTTGGACAAAAAGCCCCGGAATTTGCCACCCCCAACCAAAGAGGGGAAATTAGCAAATTAGCAGATTTTGCCGGTCAATGGTTGGTATTATATTTTTATCCCAAAGATAACACTCCGGGCTGCACCACAGAAGCGATCGATTTTACCGCTTTGTCACCGCAATTTCAGCAATTAAACGCGGTAATTCTAGGAGTTAGTCCCGATTCAGCCAAGTCCCACTGTCGTTTTATTGAAAAACACAATTTAACTATTCAATTATTGAGCGATACCGAACATCAACTGGCGGAAATTTATCAAGTCTGGGGATTAAAAAAATTTATGGGTAAGGAATATATGGGAATTAAACGCTCCACTTTCCTGATCGACCCCCAGGGAAATATTGCCTATATTTGGTCAAATGTCAAGGTAAAAGCCCATGCAGAAGCGGTTTTGAAAAAACTTGAGGAATTACAGTAGCAAGCCCTCAGTACCCAATATTTACGGGTATGCAATCGCGCTCTTTCGTGTTAGACTAGAAAAGTTGTCAAAAATCGCACATCTAGGCGATCGGGTGTTTCTAGAAATCTAGAAATCCAGCCCTAGATGGAGGATAAACCCGAAAAGGAGAAAAATATGCCCGTTGTCTCTCTCGCAGAATTGCTAGAGTCTGGGGTCCACTTCGGCCATCAAACGCGCCGTTGGAACCCGAAAATGTCTCAGTACATCTACACTGCCCGGAATGGGGTTCATATCATTGATTTGGTGCAAACTGCCCAATTAATCGAAGAAGCTTACGAATTTGTCCGAGGAGAAGCCGATCGCGGTAAACGCTTTTTATTCATCGGTACGAAGCGGCAAGCAGCAGGAATCATTAAACAGGAAGCCTTACGCAGCGGCAGCCACTTTGTTAACCAACGCTGGTTAGGGGGAATGTTAACCAACTGGGAAACCATTCGCGGCCGGGTAGAAAGACTCAAAGAATTAGAAGAATTAGAAAATAGCGGCGCCCTCGATAAACGACCGAAAAAAGAAGCATCGGTACTGCGTCGGGAATTAGGCAAACTGGAAAAATACCTCGGTGGCATTAAAACCATGCGCCGGCTGCCGGATTTGGTCATCGTAGTGGATCAGCGTCGGGAATACAACGCTATCCAAGAATGTCAAAAATTGGGCATTCCCATCATCTCCCTCTTGGATACTAACTGCGATCCTGACCTAGTAGATGTGCCAATTCCCGCCAACGATGACGCAATTCGCTCAGTTAAACTAATTTTAGGCAAAATTAGCGATGCGATCATCGAAGGTCGTCGCGGTGGTCAAGCAGCGGTGGAAGAATACGAGGAAGACTACGATAATGAAACCGAGTACGAGGAAGAAGGTGATTATTCCCAATACGCCGCCGAATTTGCCAGTGGAGACGACGATAACTAGGGAAAATTAGCTATTGATTGCCGCTAGGTTCGGGGGGAAACTTTCCGGACCTATCGATCGGCAAAACCTGCCCCTCTCGTGGCATGATCAACTATAAGCAGTAGGTTAGGAATTTTATGGCGGAAATTACAGCACAACAGGTTAAAGAACTTAGGGAAAAGACCGGCGCTGGCATGATGGATTGCAAGAAGGCGCTGACGGAAAACGCGGGGGATATAACTAAAGCGATCGAATGGTTGCGTCAAAAAGGGATTACTTCCGCCGAGAAAAAAGCCAGTCGGGTAGCGGCAGAAGGGATGATCGGCAGTTACATCCACACCGGCAGTCGCATCGGTGTTTTAGTAGAAGTGAACTGCGAAACCGATTTTGTTGCCCGTCGCGAGGAGTTCAAAAAATTGGTTAATGACGTGGCGATGCAGATTGCCGCTTGTCCTAACGTCGAATATGTGAAAGTGGCCGATATTCCCGCCGAAATCTCCGCCAAAGAAAAAGAAATTGAGATGGGACGGGACGATTTAGCCAATAAACCCGATAATATCAAAGAAAAAATCGTAGCTGGCCGCATTGAAAAACGTTTGAAAGAACTTTCTCTGCTCGATCAACCCTTTATCCGCGATCAGAACATTAGTATTGAGGAGTTGATCAAACAAGCGATCGCCGCTTTAGGAGAAAATATTCAGGTGCGTCGTTTCCAACGCTTTGTACTAGGTGAAGGGATCGAGAAAGAAGAAACGGATTTCGCCGCCGAAGTAGCCGCCCAAATGGGACAAAAACCCCCGGAAACCGTGGCAGCAGCCCCGCAAGTGGAGGAAAAAGCCCCGGAACCGGCAGCGAAGGATAATCCGCCCGCTAAAGGCAAAAAGAAAAAGTAAGTTAAATTAAGAGCAATCTGGTGGGGTGCGAGTTTCGTACCCTTTTTGTCTTCAGGGGAGTGGGGTTACTTGATCAGTAAACAGTGAAAAGAAAAAAGAAATTGGCAACCAAAGCAGATTCCTTTATTGGATTGTTTGGGAACAAAAGCCCATTCTTTAGCTACTTATTAAAAACTTTGTAAATAAGATTATCTTATTTGTACTCGTGGTCCCTAGAGGTTGTCGAACGGAAAAAAATGCAGATTCAGGACAAAATCACCGAAATAGCCGCTAAAACAGCGAAAGTGATCGAACTTTCCCAAAATTATTTACTTTCTACCCAATACCCTGACGGTTACTGGTGGGCAGAATTAGAATCTAATGTCACCATCACCTCAGAAGCAATTTTACTGCACAAAATCTGGAAAACTGACAAAAATCGCCCCCTAGACAAAGCAGCCACCTATCTGCGTCAGCAACAGTGTCCTAACGGCGCTTGGGAGTTATTTTATGGGGATGGTGGCGATCTTAGCACCACTGTGGAAGCCTACATGGGGCTGCGACTATTGGGAATTCCCGTTAATGATCCTGCTTTAGAAAAAGCCAGAGAATTTATCTTAGCTAAAGGTGGCATCAGTAAAACCCGCATTTTCACCAAAATGCACCTCGCTTTGATTGGTTGTTATGATTGGCTGGGGGTTCCCTCTATCCCCGCTTGGATCATGCTACTGCCGGAAAATTTCCCTTTTACTATCTATGAAATGTCTAGTTGGGCACGGGGAAGTACAGTTCCTTTATTAATTGTTTTCGACAAAAAACCCGTGTATAAAATGGGTTTTAATCTCGATGAACTCTATACAGAAGGGGTGAATAATGTCAAGTATGAGTTACCAAAAAATAACAATTGGTCAGATGTTTTTCTTTGGTTAGATGGACTGTTTAAATGGGCAGAAAAAACTAATTTAGTTCCCTTCCGTCAAGAAAGTCTGCAAGCGGCGGAAAAATGGGTGATTGAACGACAGGAAGACACAGGGGATTGGGGGGGAATCATCCCGGCGATGTTAAATTCTCTGTTAGCTTTAAAAGCCCTAGGTTATGATGTTGACGATCCGATTGTTGCCCGGGGTTTAAAAGCGGTGGATAATTTTGCCATTGAGACGGATAATACCTATTGTGTACAGCCCTGTGTGTCGCCGGTTTGGGATACGGCTTGGGTAATTCGATCGCTAATTGAATCCGGGCTAAATCCTGCTCATCCAGCTATGATTAAAGCGGGACAATGGTTAATCGATCAACAAATTCTTGATTATGGCGATTGGGCGATTAAAAATAAAATCGGAACCCCCGGCGGTTGGGCTTTTGAATTTGACAATTGCTGGTATCCTGATTTAGACGATTCGGCAGTGGTGGTGATGGCTTTAGAGTTAATTAAAATGCCCGAAGAAAGTATTAAAAAAGCTGTGATGAAACGGGCAGTTAATTGGATGGCGACTATGCAGTGTAAAGCTGGTGGTTGGGGGGCTTTTGACATCGATAACGATCAAAACTGGCTTAATTCTTTGCCCTATGCCGATCTAAAAGCAATGATCGATCCTAATACGGCTGATGTGACTGCCAGAGTTCTAGAAATGTTAGGCACTTGTGATGTTAACATGGAAGAAAATCGAGTTAAAAAAGCTTTGGATTATCTGGAAAAAGAACAGGAAGCTGATGGTAGTTGGTTTGGTCGTTGGGGTGTAAATTATATTTATGGAACCAGTGGGGCGTTATCTGCTTTGGCTTTTCTGGAACCGAATAAATATCATCATCAATTGCAAAAAGGAGCCAATTGGTTAAGCAGTTGTCAAAATGTTGATGGTGGTTGGGGTGAAACCTGTTTTAGTTACAATAACCCTAAATTTAAAGGACAGGGAAATAGTACCGCTTCCCAAACTGCTTGGGCATTAATCGGTTTATTAGCCGTCGGGAAAGTCACCGGCAATTATCAGCGAGAAGTAATTGAAAAGGGTGTTAACTATCTTCTTGTTACCCAAAAAGAAAATGGTACATGGGATGAAGATTACTTCACTGGTACAGGTTTTCCCTGTCATTTTTACCTGAAATATCACTTCTATCAGCAGTATTTCCCTCTACTGGCTTTGGGGCGTTATCAGGCTTTAATTTAGTCCGTTAACCTATGCGTTAGGACAGGAAATAAGCCTAACTGTCTAACGCATTTTTTGTAACTAACTAGGAAAAAATAAATCAGGAGATATATTTAAAAAATTGGCTAATTTTTGAATATAGATAGGAGTTAACTCTTGTTGCCCATCAAAAATATCATCCAGGGTTGACTTGCTTTCAAAAATAGATAGCAAATCTTGCTTTTGTAGGTTTCTTTCCTCTAATATAAATTTTAACAATTCAATTCCATAAATATCAGGTATTGGCTCTTGATTTTCCTCATACTCATAAATTAAAGACCCTAAAACATTTAGATATTCTCTTTCTTCTACCGTTAATTGGGGTTTGTCTAAAAGGCGATTAATAACCTCCTGCATCATTTCTAAGTCTTCCTCATTGTGAATAGGACGAGGAGGGTATTGCTTTAATAATTCTAAGTATTTATCAGTGGCAAACATAATTTAATAATATCTATGCTCGATCGACTATTGCCTTTAGATACCTCACACCTTAATAATTAAGTATAGAATAGCCAAGTCTCCAAACTACCGCTTAACTAAAACTTCTATTATCCCGATGAGAAACCTCTATTTTCTCTTGCCCGGTACTACTTCTCCCTTTGGTGGGGGTGGACTGTGGGCAGAAATGAAAACTGTCAATTTGGCTAGTCAAATTTGTAGCACCCAGATTGTGACTTATCGTCAAAAAGAGTTAAATTATCCTTTTTTAGAGGATATAATCCCGAAAATAAGCTCCGATGACAGTATTTTTGTGGTTAGCTGGGGTTTTGATGTTCCTAAATTGGTGACAAGATTGCGATCGCATAATATCATTTATCATGCCCATAGTACAGGTTACGGCTTCCGTTTACCCCCTGGAATACCAATTATCACCGTTAGCCGCCATACTATGGGTTATTGGGGAGAAAAAGCTGCTAATGCTTTGATTTACTATCTTCCTAATCAAATTGGCTCAGAATTTCTCAATTTAGGCTTAGAAAGGGATATCGATGTCCTAGTACAGGGGCGCAAATCCTCAAAATATCTTCTCAATCGTCTAGTTCCCGCCCTCCGTCCCCACTGTCGCGTTAAGGTTTTAGATAGCTATGTGGAGGATTTAGTGGGATTATTCAATCGCAGTCGGGTTTATCTCTACGATTCGGCTGAATATTGGGCTGTAAACGGTTTAACGGAGGGTTTTGGCTTACCGCCCCTGGAAGCTTTAGCCTGTGGTTGTACGGTATTTTCTAGCGTTAATAGCGCCCTAGCCGATTATCTCGATCCCGGTTTCAATTGTCAAAAAATCGGGGCTTATTCCACTCAATACGATCTAGAACGTATTCTTAATTATGCCCGTAATTTTCCCGTTAATTCTTTACCGGCTAATTTTATCGATGATTATCATCCCGAAAAATTGCTACCACGTTTTGAAACAATTTTAAGAGAAATTAATGATTTCTTTGATATTAAAAAACGCTATCCGGCTGATATAGAAGGTTTAGAACCCCTGCGACTTAAAAAATTATGGATGCAGAGTTCTCTGGCTAAACTTAAGAAAAAACTGTTTAAGTAGCAGTGAGCTTTCCTTAATTATTCGCCAATTCAAAAATCAAACGCACCAACTTTAAGAGTTGACAGAGAAAGACTGATCAGCTATTCAGTTATCAGTTATCAGTGAACAGGGATATCGGGAGAAAAAAGCGTTCGACAAAAGCTCACGCCGAAGTCTGATGGCTGACTCCCCAAAAGGAAAACTTTCTACTTCACCATTAAGATAACTGCTATATAATTATTTCTAACTCTTACCCCTAGGATATTTATGAAGCGAGGAATTTACATTACCGCTAACGATCGAGTTATCGAGCAGACGATCGCATTAATGAATAGTATTCGTTTGTACGATCCCGATTCTCCCGTCATCTTGATTCCCTACGACAATAATTATCAAAAAATTGCCGATTTATTAGCAGAAAAATATGGCGTTATTCTCTATCCCGATCTGCAATTAGTGGAAAAATTAGCACAAAAAATCTATGATATTTTTGGAGAAAAATTCTTTGCTCGTCCCAATCAATTTCGCAAGCAGGTGTGTTGGTTTGGAGAATTAGATCAATTTCTTTATATCGATACCGATATCGTAGTTTTTGAAAAAATAATAGATAATCTAAATTTCCTCGATACCTACGATTTTCTCTGCTGTGATTACCAACACAAAAAAGGGATTACTGATGTTTTTGATCCGATTGTTTTAGAACAGGGAATCTTCACAGAAAATGATCTAACCGGGATGTTTAACGGTGGTTTTTGGGCTAGTAAAAAGAATCTATTCTCAGAACAGGAATTATATGGTGCTTTTCAAGAATGTGCTGCTCATCCAGAATATTTTGATTTTTCTCAAAAAACCTCCGATCAACCGATTATTAATTATACCATTCTCAAACGAGTTCCCAATCGATTTAATATTGTCCGCGCCCCGGGTTGTCAAGCGGGAAATTGGGGGGGAAGTTCTCATTTTCAACGTCAGGGGAATATCTTAATCGATCCGAGATTAAATCAGCCCTTAAAATATTTACATTGGGCAGGAATTCGCATCGAACCGGGATGTCCTTACTGGGATATCTGGAAATATTATCGTTATCTAGATGATCCTAATCCCCCCGCAGATCCGCCAGCAAGTAAACCAAAAAATCCGTTTCAGAGATTATTAGATAAAATCAAATTATAGGTTTTATTTTTGGTGCATCTCCTATTTGTGACTTTCTCTCACTTAATGGTGAACAGCAGCAGTTATTAAAAGAGGGCGAATTGTATTCGCCCCTACAATAATATTATTTCCTGAGATAAGGTGAAAGGGAAGAAGTGTTTTTTTCAAACCTATAGCTTAATTTAACTCCAATCCTGTTGCTCCTCGCTTTGGCGAATTTGATACACTTGTCCGTGACTGTGCAGTTGTCGAGTTTTTGCCCATAAACTAGCTTCATCTAACTGCCATTTTTCTAGGATTAAATCTAAATCTCTTTGGATTTCTCTTGCTCCCGGAAAGTTTTGATAACGTATGCGTAAACGAGCGCATTCAGCTAAGTTTAAATCATTAGGTTCTGATTGCAGTAGCTGATCAACAATCAGGCGATCGAGTCTTTCCTGTGGATGTTGTTGTTCTTGATTTTTACTAGCCATAATTAATCGAACCAACCGATTTCGGAATCCGTTAACTCTGTGGGGGTAGGAGTGGGAGCAATATAACGGGCTAAAGTTGCCATTTCAAAGTTATAAAGACTGGGTTTCTTCGGCACAGGTTTGGTAATTGGTGAGGGTTCAGGGGTGGGGGTGGGACTATTTTCTAGGGTTTTAATTTGATTATATAATTTTTCAATCAACTGTTTTTTCTCAGTCAGTTCTGTTTCTGTCTTACTTAATTGACTCGATAATTTTTCAATTAACTGTTTTTTCTCAGTCAGTTCTGTTTCTGTCTTACTTAATTGACTCGATAGTTTTTCAATTAACTGTTTTTTCTCGGTTAATTCCGTCTGGGATTGACTTAATTGACTCGATAATTGTGCCACCAAAGTAGTTTTTTCCGAGAGGACAGATTGTAACTGCTCGGTCTGTTGTTGTAACTGCTGTAAACTGACAGATAGTTCCAGATGTTCTTGAAGTTCTTTTTCCAGAGAAATAACCTTTTCTTGGAGAGTTTGCTGATTTTTCTCGGTTTTTTCTAACTCTGTTGTCAAGTCGTTAATTTTTGCCTGTAGGGTGGCGTTTGTTTCCTTGGGACGTTTGGGAGAAGGAGAGGTTTGGGATTCTACCTCTTTATTAGCTTCTGTACGGATGAGATCGTTTAAATTACCTTTGGTCATAAGCTGTGCAAATAGGATATTACGATAGAATCGGATACTGTCAAGAAATCTCTTGGTTTAGGCAATCGATAATTATTCGCCTGATATACGAGCTTGTTTAAGCTGGGGAATTGTTCCATAGGTTTTATTGTATAGCTTGAGGTCGATCGATCCCTCTCCATTTAAGTAATGAGAACAAATACCTAAATCTCAGTTTCGCCAGTAAGATTCTAAATTTTTCTGTAGTTAATGATACAGAATAGTAAATTTGTGTCAGACTGAAGGTAGAAGTTGATCGCACCTGTGGCAGGGATAAATTTATGAATATTGAAGAAAAAGCACGTCTTAATCTAACCCAAGAACGACAAGCAGAAGGAATGCTCGAAGAGAATGTCTTAACTCGTACAGAGGAGCTTTTGGGGGAAGGAGAGGCAGAAACTGCGAAAGCGCGGGTTTTATTAACTGAAAATCGCCAAGAAGAAGGAAAACGTCAAGATCAAATTTTAGAACGTTCGATCGAAGCTATGCAATAGCCTTTCGGTGAAGACTGGGAATATCCACACAAGTAGAGTTAAATGTCTGTAGAGACGTGGTTAACTGCGTCTCTATTTCAATTCCCGATAACTAATCACTGTTAAACTAATCACTGTTCACACTCTGGACAGTGAAAAAATGCAGATCCGAAGAAAACACCCCAATCCTGCCGTTAAAGTTGAGAGTTTGAGTTATGTGGTGAAAGTGCCAGAGGCACAACCGCAAAATATTTTAGAAGAAATCGTTTGGCATAAGGAGATCGAAGTCGATAAATTGCGTGAAAGGTTGCCTTTATTAGAATTACGCAAAAAAATAGCTAATACTGCGCCACCTTGCGACTTTTTAGCCGCCTTAAAACAGGGTAAAACCCAACCCGCTTTGATTGCCGAAGTGAAAAAAGCTTCCCCGAGCAAGGGAGTTATCCGAGAAGATTTTGATCCGGTAGCGATCGCCCGTACCTATGAACAGGGAGGAGCCACTTGTTTATCGGTTTTAACCGATAGTAAGTTTTTTCAAGGTAGTTACGAAAATCTTAGCCTCGTCCGGCAAGCGGTATCTTTACCCCTATTATGCAAAGAATTTATCCTTTATCCCTATCAAATCTACTACGCTCGCTCTAAAGGAGCCGATGCCGTCCTTTTAATTGCCGCTATTTTAAGCGATCAAGACCTAGCATATTTTGTCAAAATTGTCAAGGGTTTAGGGATGACAGCTTTGGTAGAGGTGCATAGTCTGGCCGAATTCGATCGAGTGTTAGCCATTGAGGGAATCGAACTAATCGGCATCAATAACCGTAATTTAGAGACATTTACAGTCGATTTAGACAATACTCGCCAATTACTAGAAGCAAGGGGCGAAAAGGTGCGAGAAAAAGGTATTCTGATCGTCAGCGAATCGGGATTACACACAGCAACAGATCTGGCGAAAGTGAAGCAAGCGGGAGCAAATGCGGTTCTAATCGGCGAATCTTTAGTAAAACTGCCCGATCCCGCCGTCGGTATCCAGAAACTCTTTGAAAATCGGGAATAGGAGTTAGGAAGTGGGGAGTGGGAATTATGAATTATAAATTATGAATTATGAATTGGGGAAGTGGGGAAGTGGGGAAGTGGGGAAGTGGGTAATTTCAAATAAAACCCTAACACCCCCCGCAACGGCTCGACTGAGCATCGCCGAACGTCGCGCACGCAGTGACCACCCTATCTCCTGAATCCTGATTCCCTACTCCTGAATACTGACTCCTGACAAGGCTGTCTCCTGGGATATAATCAGAGTCTGCCAAATCTTAAATCAACCCCTCAGAATTGATGCGATCGAGATTTGGTTTTTTATCTTTGTTAAATATGGCCCAACGAGAGAGGACGAACCATGGAAAATAAAAATATGTTGATGATTCCCGGCCCCACACCAGTGCCGGAAGCGGTATTATTGGCTATGGCTAAAGCGCCTATAGGTCATCGGACCGGTGCTTTTAGCAAGGTGATCGCCGAATTAACCGAAAATCTCAAATGGTTGCATCAAACCAGTGGCGATGTTTTAATGTTAACCGCTTCGGGAACCGGTGTCATGGAAGCGGGAATTATTAATTTTCTCAGCCCCGGCGATCGAGTTTTGGTGGGGGATAATGGTAAATTTGGGGAACGTTGGGGGAAAGTCGCGAAAGCCTACGGCTTAAATGTGGATGTAGTTAAGGCAGAATGGGGTAAACCCCTAGATCCAGAAGCATTTACCGCTAAACTGACCGAAGACAAGGAAAAAGCCATCAAAGCGGTAATTATTACCCATTCAGAAACTTCCACCGGGGTTCTCAATGACTTGGAAAGCATTAACAAAGCGGTAAAAGACCACGGGGAAGCTTTAATTATCGTCGATGCTGTCACCAGTTTAGGAGCTTATCCTATTCCCATCGACGAATGGGGTTTAGATGTGGTCGGTTCTGGTTCCCAGAAAGGTTATATGATTCCCCCCGGTTTAGGTTTTGTTTCCGTAAGCAAAAAAGCTTGGAAAGCCTACGAAACCGCCAAACTACCCCGTTTTTATCTGGATTTGGGCAAATACAAAAAAGCCACCGATGAGGATAGTTCCCCCTTTACCCCTCCAGTTAACCTGATGTACGGTTTACAAGCTTCTCTGCAAATGATGAGAAGAGAGGGATTAGCGGCAATTTTCGCCCGTCACCAACGCTTAACGCAGATGACGCGGGCCGGTATGCGCGCCCTGAATTTGCCCCTCTACGCGGCGGATTCTTGGGCTTCCACGGCGATTACTGCGGTGGCCCCCACTCTGGTGGATGCGGAAAAAATTCGCTCGACTCTTAATAAAAAGTTTGACATCGCTGTGGCTGGTGGTCAGGATCACCTCAAGGGTAAAATCTTCCGTATCGGTCATTTAGGTTTTGCTAGTGAGAGGGATATCCTCACGGTTATCGCTGCCATTGAAGCGACTTTAATCGAGTTAGGTGTCGAAGGTGTCACCCCCGGCGCCGGTGTGGCTGCGGCTGCCGCTGTGATGGTGCAGGGTTAATCTTAGGTTGCTTTTCCCCTTCTCCCCAAAGAGGGGGATTTTTGCTGGAAAATATATCCTGTATATCTAGGGTTTGCTATAATCCAGCCAAGGTAACAGTCAACTCTTGTGGGTTTTATGTTATGTCTGCAAAACAAAATTTTGTGTTTATATTTATTTTGGTGGTTAACTTTTTGTTAGCGTTATAGATTGGCAGTCTATATTAGTATTTTTCGCTATTTTTATCAATAACGTTGTTTTATTCTGGAAACTATTTTTTTCTCCAGAACCCCAAGGGGGGATACTGATCATGATCGCAATTATGGCAGCATTACTTTTATTAACCCTAGTAGTTGATAGGTTAGGGTTCCCAAATAAGTTTCCTTTTCTCAAAGTTAAATAAATATCAACAATATCAAGCCAAGAGTCAGTAATTTGAGGTGTAGTAAATAACAATAATCAGTCCACATCTAAATCTCTAGGTATAATAATTGAGATGAAACCACCTAGATAAGGAATAAAAACATGGCTAAAATTGCCTCGATTACTGCCAGAGAAATTCTTGACTCCCGCGGTAATCCCACAGTGGAAGTGGATGTAATCTTAGATGATGGTAGCAAAGGCAGGGCCGCCGTGCCTTCGGGGGCATCTACGGGGATCAATGAAGCTTGGGAGTTGCGAGATGGTGATGATAAACGCTACGGTGGCAAAGGAGTGTTAAAAGCAGTAGCCCACGTCAAGGGAGCGATCGCCAATGCCCTGCAAGGAGCCGAAGCCAGCCAACAAACAGCGATCGATCAAACCATGTTAGAACTCGATGGTACAGCCAATAAGAAAAATTTGGGAGCCAATGCCATTTTGGGAGTGTCTATGGCAGTGGCTCGGGCAGCGGCTGCTTCTGAAAATATGCCTCTATATCGTTATTTGGGCGGTGAGGAAGCGAATCTCTTACCAACTCCCTGTTTTAATATCCTTAACGGCGGTGTTCATGCCGATAACACCGTTGATTTTCAGGAGTATAAATTAGTTCCCGTCGGTGCGCCCAGTTTTACGGAAGCTTTACGCATGGGAGCAGAAGTCTATCACGTTCTCAAATCGATTTTAAAACAAAAAGGTTACTATACCGGCGTCGGTGATGAGGGCGGTTTTGCCCCTAGTTTAAAGGCTAACGTGGAGGCGGTAGAGTTAATTTTGGCTGGAATTGAAAAAGCCGGTTACAAACCGGGAGAAGATTTTGCCATCGCTCTGGATCCTGCCACTAGCGAACTTTGGCGTGATGGCGGTTACTACGAATTTTTCAAATCCGATCAAAGTCGGAAATCTTCCGAGGAAATGATCGATATGTGGGAAAGTTGGCTGAATCAATACCCAATCGTTTCCCTCGAAGATGGTTTAGGTGAAAAAGATTGGCAGGGTTGGCAAGAATTGACCAAACGCTTAGGCGATCGCATTCAACTGGTAGGAGACGATATTTTCTGTACCAATCCGAAAATTATTCAGGAAGCGATCGATCGAGGTGTTGCCAATGCCTCTTTAATTAAAGTCAATCAGATCGGCAGCGTCACGGAAACCCTAGAAGCGATTAAAATCGCTCGTTCTGGCGGTTATACTGTGTATATTAGCCATCGTTCTGGGGAAACTCCCGATGATTTTATCGCAGATCTCTCCGTTGCAACCTCGGCAGCTCAATTAAAAACTGGCGCTCCCTGTCGTGGTGAACGTCTGGCCAAATATAATCAGTTACTCCGCATCGAGGCAGAATTAGGTGCAGCCGCTCGTTATGCCGGTTGGCAGAATTTCCGCCAATAATCAGGGTTGAAGGGATAGTGAAGAGCCATAAAAGCCGCTTTCTCGATCCCTCTTTGATAGCAAATCGGTTATTTGGGTTTACTTTTTAGCCTCTCAGGGTAAGTCAAAAAATTTTACCCAACCTCTACACCCCACCCCCTATCTACTTTTCAGGCTCTTTGTCCCTCCGTGAGGGCAAATGCAAAGCGGGATCCTGCGCTGTCCAACCGACGGGAGTATCTAAGCGCACCTCAAAATGAAGATGGGGGGGAATAATATCCGGTTGTCCGGTGGTGCCAACCGCACCGATAACGTCTCCTGCTCGTACCCGTTGGTCAATTCTCACTGTAACCCTGCTTAAATGGGCATAACGGGTCTGCCGGCGACCTAAATGATTAATTACTACCAAATTACCATAAGCTCCCTCCTGACCCACATAAATCACTAGACCATCCTCGGCAGCTAGGACGGGTGTACCAATTGGTGCAAGAAGATCAATACCACTATGAAAGAGATTTTTCTGTTCCGTGGGGCTTTTTTGCCAACCGTAGGCTAATCCGACAGTGCTGGCCAAGGGTAAGGGATAAGAACTTAATCCAGTATAATCCGATCGCTTGCTGGCGGCGGACCAATTGCTGCCGGGGATAAAAACTATTGTCGGCCGGCGACCACAACCGTTAAGCTCAAAGAGGATATCTGCACGAATACCATAGGCCGCTTCTAAATCGCGCCAAGTGGAACCCTTGGGTGCTTCGATGCGAATGCCATTCATCGGGGGAATGAAGATTTCTTTCCCCACGGGGGCCAAACCATTTTTAAGAATAGTCGGATTGAGTTTAATTATCGTTGCCGGGATGAGAGCGTATTTTTCGGCGATGGAGGCGATCGTTTCTCCCGCTTGGATTTTATGGCGTTGTAACCTTGATAAAATCGGCAGGGGACAAACATTATCAGACCCTTGGGCAAAAATTAATTTTTGATTTAAGCTCAAAAAACCTAGACAAAAAAACAAAATTGTGCTAGTCAAACTTAGCCAACTTTTCTCACTTCTGATTCTCCGACCCATGACCATAAAAAAAGAGATCTCTTAATTACAAAACTCGGAGAATACTAGGAATACTGTCAATAGCTTCTAAAGACTCTATGGCTGCTAAAGCGTTGCGGAAATTGCCCTCGCGCACATCGTGGGTGACAACGACAATTTCGGCTAAATCACCTCTAATACCAATTTGTACCACGGATTCTAGACTAACCCCATGGTTGCCGAAAGCCATACCTAAATGACCGATTACCCCCGGCACATCGCGACAGAGAAAACGAGCATAAAAACGGGTCGATAACGACTCCATCGGAGCGATTTGACAATAATGCTGGTGAATACAGCTTAAAAGCGGGTCAAGTTCCTTGGTTTTGCCACTACTTTTTAAGATTCCGACGATATTCATCACATCCGATACTACCGCACTGGCCGTCGGTCCGCCACCGGCACCCGGTCCGTAAAACATCACTTGTCCCAAGGGTTCCCCCTCGACCAGAATAGCGTTATAGACTCCGTTAGCATTAGCGAGGGGATGGGTTTTCGGTACTAGGGTTGGATGAACCCGCAACTCTAGGGTATCGGAATCCTCCTTAACCGTATCTTTTGCGATCGCTAACAATTTAATCACAAATCCCAGTCTATCAGCGTAGGCGATATCGACGGCACTAACTTGCCGGATACCTTCACAGTAAACATCTTCCCGTTTTACCCGACCTCCAAAACCCAGAGAGGCTAAAATAGCGATTTTATCGGCTGCATCGAATCCATCCACGTCCGCAGTGGGATCCGCTTCCGCATAGCCTAATTCCTGAGCTTTGGCCAGAACTTCGCTAAAATCTGCCCCTTTTTGGCTCATTTCGGTGAGAATATAGTTAGTTGTGCCGTTGACAATTCCCATGATGCTGCTGATACGATTAGCGCCGAGGGATTGTTTTAAGGGTTTAATGACGGGAATTCCACCACCCACGGCCGCTTCTAGGAGGACATAAACCCCCTTTTCATTAGCCTTGGCGTAGATTTCATCGCCAAAACGGGCAATAACCGCCTTATTTGCCGTAACAACGTGCTTTCCCGATGCGATTGCTTGGAGAATTAAAGAGCGTGCCGGTTCCAAACCCCCCAATAATTCGACAATAATATCAATTTCGGGGTCAGTAACGATCGATTCTAGGTCAGTGGTCAATAGTTGGGGAGAAAGCTCGATTTCTCTGGGTTTATCTAGGGATCTAACTCCCACTCGTCCAATGGTAATCTCTTTGAGTACGGGATGACGACCAAAAGGATCGAGGAGGATTTTCGCTGTTCCCGTCCCCACAACCCCGAAACCGAGTAAACCAATCTTAAAGGTCACGCTTTTATCTCCTGCTAGTCCGACGCAAAAAATACTAATAGTTAAGCCATCGCCATGGTCGATTCTATCATTACAAGGTCTTTGTCTGTGGGGTTTTCTTTTGCTTTCCTGACACCACTAACACAACTCAAATGGTGGAAGTTAGCCAATTTTCAGCCCGCGAATGGCATAATCTAATAATTCGATAGGATGAATAACGGGTGTATCTTTTCCCTGTAATTGTAGATGTTTTTTAATTTGTAGGGAACAACCGGGATTAGGGGAAGCAATCACCGCAGCCCCAGTATTTAATAAATTGCGTACTTTCTGCTGACCTAATTCATCGGCAGTATCTGGCTGTAGCATATTATAAACTCCGGCACTGCCACAACACAAGGCCGCATCGATAGGTTCTTTTAAGTTAATATTGGGGATTTTTTGCAATAATTGCCGTGGCTGCACCGAGATTTTTTGTCCGTGTAAAAGATGACAGGCATCTTGATAAACTAGGGTTAATTCTGTCTCGGTAATCGGGGATAAATCAGCAGTTAATCCCACTGTTGCTAAAAATTCTTGAGCATCGCGTACTTTAGCCACAAACTCCTTAGCCTTATCTTTATACTCAGGATCGTCAGCTAAAATATGATGATATTCCTTGAGAGTATGACCACAACCCGCCGCGTTGATAATAATATAATCAACCTCGGTTTCTGCGAAACTATCGATCATTTGTCTGGCTAAACTTTGTGCTTGTTTTTCCTGTCCTTGATGTGCGGGTAAAGCGGCACAACAACCCTGGGTTTTTGGGATAACCACTTCACAACCATTGGCAGTTAAAACCCGCACTGTCGCTTCATTTACTGGCGAGAAAAAGAGTCTCTGCACACAACCTAAAACTACTCCCACCCGATAGCGTTTTTCAGTTTGGGAGGGAATAACATCGGCATAGTTTTTAAACAGAGAATTTAGAGTAATTTTGGGTAAAATTGATTCCATGGCCGCTAGACGGGGAAAGAGCATTTTTAAGATACCCGATTTCCTGACTAGGGTTTGTAATCCTAGGGTTTGATATAACCAGAGGAAAGGTAAAAATAATTTGAGACGGACGGGATAGGGAAAGAGATTAAAAATGAGAAAACGAATAATTTTATCTTTAAAACTGCGGGGTTGATTGCGTTCCACCTGCGGACGAACTGCGGCGATTAATTGATCGTATTGTACTCCCGATGGACAGGTACTAACACAGGCTAAACAACCTAAACAAGTATCAAAATGTTGGCTAGTGGTTTCGTCTAAAACTGCTTCCCCTTTGTTGATGGCATTCATCAGATAAATTCTACCCCGGGGGGAGTCCATTTCCTTGCCAATGACTCGATAACTGGGACAGGTAGAAAGACAAAAACCACAGTGAACACAACTATCGATTAATTCTTGAGCGGGGGGATTTTTGGGGTCAAATCCTTGATTTTTTTGGTCGATTAATTCTTGAAAGTTAAGGGAATGTTCGGAGGTTTGCATAATTTTTCATTAGATTTTGTTAAGAAAGCGTTCAGGACTAAAAATACCGTGAGGATCGAATTTATTTTTTAGGGTTTTCATCATGGTAATCGCGTTACCTATATAACCCCAAGGTTCAATTTTTTCTTTTAGGGATGGAGGTGCGGTTAACACCGTTAGATAACCCTGATTGGCACTGCATAAAGAGCGAATTTTGTCAAGATTTTCCTCCGATTTTAAGATAACTTTACCCACCCCGCTACTAATATTAATCGAGGCTAGTCCGTTAATTTGGTCGATAACTAGAGCTAAACTGCTGGGTAATAATCCTATTTTGCCGAAAAAATTGCCCTCTTGGTCATAATTATCCATTGTTTTTCGGTATCTTTGCCATAGAGAAACTTCTTCCTCATCCCGATAATAATTAGTCTGACAATCTAACTGTTGTCCCAAATAACTCACCTGTTGCGATTGTTCGCTAATACTTTCGGGAATGCTTTGAAAACGCAGCAGTAAAGCGATTTTTTCCCCTAATCCTAGTGCTTGCGTCATCCCTGGGTTTAAACATTCAGCCACGGTGGGAGTTAAGGCCGATTGCCGCATAACTTGACTCAATTTGCTAATATTTTCGCTATTTCCAGTGATGATCAGGGTTTCTGAGTTAGCGGTTTCGGGATACAGTCGTAGGGTAATCTGATCGATAATCCCCAAAGTGCCATAGGAACCCGTAAATAGCTTCATCATGTCGTATCCCGCCACATTCTTGACCACACGCCCTCCCGCTTTAGCAATCTCGCCATCGTGACGGATAAAGGAGAATCCTAGGATCAGATCCCGGACTCCACCGTATCTTTGCCGCCATGTTCCCGCATCAGCCGTGGCCATAATACCGCCAATCGTGGCATTATCGGCGTAACTGGGATCAAGAGGAATAAATTGACCGCTAGGAGCCAAAAAAGCCTGTAAATCTGCTAGTTTAAGCCCAGATTCCACGGTTATAGTTAAATCTCCCCTAGCATGGTCAATAATCCGGTTGAGATTTTGGGTACTGACTAAAATATCCGGCGACTCGACTAATCCACCCCAATCTAATTTACTACCTTGACCGTAGGCCAATAAAGACAGACGATTTTCGTTGGCAAAACGCACCAGAGAGACTAAAGCGGCCGTATTAGCGGGATAGACTATAATTTCAGGACTTTTGCCCCTAATTGCCCTTGATAATCTTTCTTGTTCCTCTTTTGGCACTTGTGGCCAGGCCATAACCGTCGTGTCGGCGGGTAAAATAGAAGTTATCTGGGCAGCAATCGCAGTCATATTTGAGAAAAGAATTGAGGAGTGAGGAGTCAGGACTTACCGGCGAATAATGCCGAAGAATGGGGGTAATGCTAGGGCTAATCAGTAATTTTCAGCCTCTATTAATCAGATTACCTTAGTTTGGCTCTCCATCTCCGGTGTCGGGCAATTCCAGCCATACTGAGGCACAAAGAAGTCAGCTAATAACTAACTGCTGAATTAGCCATACACTCGTGTCATAATGTTAGATTACCTCGATCAGTAAGCCAAGAAGTAATGAGTGTAAATTGGACGAATAGCCGCGCCAAGCGATTAAGTGCCTTACCCCCCTACGTTTTCGCCCGCTTGGATGAATTAAAAGCCTTAGCCCGCAAAGAAGGACTAGATTTAATCGATTTAGGTATGGGCAACCCAGACGGTCCTGCCCCGCGTCCGGTTATCGAAGCGGCCATTCAAGCTTTTGAAACGCCCCAATTTCACGGTTATCCCCCCTTTGAAGGAACCGCCAGTTTCCGAGAAGCGATCGCTAAATGGTATGATCGCTCTTATGGTGTGCAACTCAATCCCGATAACGAAGCTTTACCGCTGCTAGGTTCCAAAGAGGGCCTATCTCACCTGGCCCTAGCTTATGTTAACCCTGGCGATGTGGTCTTAGTTCCCAGTCCCGCCTATCCCGCCCATTTTCGCGGTCCTTTGATTGCTGGGGCGACGCTATACCCAATAATCTTAAAAGCGGAACAGGATTGGCTGATAGATATCGATTCTATCCCCGAAGATGTGGCTAAAAAGGCGAAAATCCTCTATTTTAACTATCCCAGTAATCCCACCGCCGCCGTTGCCCCCCTGGAATTTTTTGAAAAAATCGTTGCTTGGGCCCGGCAATATGAGATTATGCTCGTCCACGATCTCTGTTATGCTGAATTGAGTTTTGATGGTTATCAGCCCACCAGTTTATTAGAAATTCCGGGGGCAAAAGAGATTAGTGTAGAATTTCATACCCTCTCAAAAACCTATAATATGGCTGGGTGGCGCGTCGGTTTTGTCGTGGGCAATTCCGATATTATTCAAGGGTTACGCACCCTGAAAACTAATCTCGATTATGGCATCTTTTCCGTCATCCAAAAAGCGGCCGAAACCGCCCTACAACTGCCCGATGAATACGTCAAACAAGTACAGGAAAGATACCGACAGCGACGAGATTTTTTAATCAAAGGTTTGGGGCAATTAGGTTGGGATATTCCCCCCTCTAAGGCGACAATGTATCTCTGGATTCCCTGTAGCGTCGGTATGACTTCCACGGATTTTGCCCTCAGCGTCTTGCAAAAAACCGGTGTTGTTGTCACTCCGGGCAATGCTTTTGGAGAGGGAGGGGAAGGTTATGTGCGCGTCAGTTTAATCGCCGATATCCCGCGATTAGGGGAAGCTTTACAGCGCCTCGAAGATGCGGGAATTCGCTATCATTAGAGTCCCTGAAAAAATCAAAAATCTTCCGTTGGGTGAGGAGACAGGAGACAGGAGACAGGAGACAGTCGATAGGAGACAGTCGATAGGAGGAGAAAAAAGACAAGAGACAACTACCCTATCCATAAAGCCTAAGATTAGGTCAAATTTATCTGAGGTTTTAGATATTTTGACCCGACAGTGCCTCGATAACTTACTTTTACAGAAGGTCTGGTAAGGAGAGTTTTTCCCCTTGATTTACCGGCCAAATCCCTCTAGGCACTGACTAAAATTGTATGATGGAATTTTATCGCGGTAGCTTGCCACTTCCATGACCTACAGCTTAAGAATTGCCGATATTCCCGTCAGTGAAAGACCAAGGGAACGTTTAATCAGTGTCGGGGCGAAAAACCTCAGTAACGCCGAATTATTAGCGATTTTACTGGCTACAGGTCAAGGTAAGGGGAAACTCTCGGCGGTGGGTTTAGGACAGCATATTCTCAACGAATTGAGTAAATATCGCCGGGATCCTTTGGACGTTTTGAGGGATATTCAGCCCCAGGAATTAACCGCTATTCATGGCATTGGACCTGCTAAGGCTACTACTATTCTAGCGGCGATCGAATTGGGAAAACGGGCTTTTCAACGACGACCGACGGAAAAAATGGTTATCGATAGTCCCGATACCGCTGCCGCTATCCTTGGCCACGAACTAATGTATCAGTCTCAGGAACGTTTCGCCGTTATTTTACTCGATGTCAAAAATCAGTTAATCGCACTAAAAGTGATTACTATCGGCACAGCTACAGAAACACTGGTACATCCGCGAGAAATCTTTCGAGAAGTAGTGAAACAATCAGCTACTAAGTTAATTATCGCCCATAATCACCCCACCGGCTCACTTGTGCCTAGTCAAGACGATATTTTACTCACAGAACAATTATTACAGGGAGCCACCTATCTAGCCATTCCTCTCCTAGATCATTTGATCCTCGGCAATGGCAACTTCCAAAGTCTTCGCCAAATCACGGATCTTTGGGAAAAATATCCCCAAGAAGATTGACAGAAAAGACACTCGATCTTTGTAGTTTAATTTTTTAGCCGTTTCAATTGGGCGTTAATTTCCTCAACCATTATGCGATCGCTGTCAAGGATTGGGGAGAAAACCAAAAATTTTGGCCGCTCCTCCTAAAATGGCAACAACCAAAGCTATCAGAATCCCCCGATTGGTAAATTCCTAATCAGCGACTCTTGCAGTTAACCCTTTAATTTCTGCGGTTAGTCGCTCATCTAAAGCTTTAATGTCCCCTCTTAATTCTGATTGTCCTATCTCTAGCTTGTTTAAACGCTCGTTGACATCTCTTTGTAAAAAGTCGATTTTCCCCTCAATCCTTGTCAAGACAGCCTCAAGGGAATAAGTGACCGTTTCGTTAGACATTTTGCTAAACTCCTAATTAAGTAATCTCAATTAATTGTTAGATAGTGGCGCAGACTTCTGATTCTTTGTATCTTATCTTTAATTGTAACCGGCTACTTAGTCGATGAGTCGATGATAGGTGCTGGGTTACTTTAATCATAGTCCATCACACAATCACACCAATCACAGTCGATGATAGGTGCTGCGTTACGACGGATTCTCACCTTCGAGTCAAAGCAGCAATTTTCCGTCTCACGCACCCTTTCCTCCCCACTTCCCAATTCATAATTCATAATTTATAATTCCCATGGGACCGAAATCTGGGTAAAATTTGAGAGATACAATCGGTCAATTGGGCATGGATTATAAAGAAGCGGGCGTGGATGTGGAAGCGGGACGCGCTTTTGTCGAGAAAATTCGCCAAAATGTGGAAAGTACCTTCCGTCCCGAAGTTATCGGCGGTTTAGGCGGTTTTGGCGGCTATTTTCAGTTACCTTCCGGTTATCAGCAACCGGTGTTAGTATCGGGAACTGATGGTGTGGGAACCAAGCTAAAAATTGCCCATAGTCTCAATTGCCATGATACGGTGGGAATTGACCTGGTGGCCATGTGCGTCAACGATGTCTTAACCTCCGGGGCCGAACCTTTATTTTTCTTGGATTATCTGGCCACTGGTAAACTGGAAGCGTCACAGTTAGCGGCGGTGGTATCGGGAATCGCTAGGGCCTGTCGTGATAGTGGTTGTACTCTTTTGGGAGGGGAAACGGCGGAGATGCCGGGGTTTTATTCGGCAGGAGAGTACGATTTAGCGGGTTTTTGCGTCGGTATTGTCGAAAAAAGTCAATTACTTGACGGCAGTAAGGTGCAAATCGGCGATGTGGCTATCGGTTTAGCCAGTAGTGGGGTTCACAGTAACGGTTTTAGTCTTGTTCGTAAGATTATCGACACCCAGGGCTTAAATTGGCAAGATTGCCCCACAATTTTGTCCGGCTCTAGCTTAGGTGAAGTTTTGTTAACTCCCACTAGACTTTATGTTAAACCTGTGCTAGAACTGCTGCGCTCTGGGTTAGATATTCACGCCATGGCCCACATTACTGGGGGTGGCATCCCGGAAAATTTGCCCCGCTGCTTAGGTAAAGGGCATTCCGTGCAGATTTACCGCGAAAGTTGGCCAGTTTTGCCGATTTTTCACTGGTTAGCTCAGATGGGATCGGTTAATGCCGAAGCCATGTTTAATACTTTTAATATGGGTATCGGTTTTGTGATCATTGTCCCATCAGATCTGGCGCAATCGACTATTAATCAACTACAATCCTCTGGGATTAATGCCTACCAAATCGGCGAAGTGATTGCCGGTAAGGGAGAAATTGTTGGGCTTGATTAAAGTTAGTTGAGGCTAAGAAGATTTTGCCATCAATTCCACCAAAAAATCAGGTTGACTGGCTGGGATAGCAGCAGCGTTTCGGCCTATCCCCAACCCAATTTATATTAAGTTTTTTTACTCAAGTAGTTATACTTAGTTTGCTTCTCGATAGAATCAGGTCAGAACCTCATAAGACACTTTTTCAGAGAAAAGGAGGTTATAGCCATGCAAGAAATGCCTATCTCCCAACTATTAGGAGACCAGTGGTCTGGGAAAAAGGTTCTGGTGACTGGAGCTTCGGGATTTAAAGGCAGTTGGTTATGTAAAGCACTTTTGGAGCTTGGCACTCAGGTTTATGCTACTATTCCCATTCACAACGTCAGACACCCCCACTCAGCTTACCAACTTTTCGATCTGAGTCAGGATGTGGTTGAAGTTTCATTAGACATATCAGATAGCCAACTTGTTTTTGATGTTATTAACGCAGTGGGGCCAGATATTATTTTTCACCTCGCTGCTAAAGCGCAGGTGCCGGTTGCTCAGCACGATCCTAGACGAGCATTCATGGTCAATACGATGGGTACGATTAACATATTGGAAGCTTGTCGGCAGCTAGAAATTGGAGAAAGAATATTAGTCATTTCCACCGATCATGTATTTGGTGATCGCCAGATTCCCAAAGAGGGTTTTTTGGAAAGTAGCCCAGTCGGTTACGCCGGACCTTACGATACCTCCAAAAGTGCGATGGAGTTAGCTGTCCGGTGCTACCACAAAACTTACTACTCTCAATTGCCAGCTATTGGGATTACAAGAGCATCGAATGTTTTTGGATACGGTGATACTGCACCTAGGAGAATTATTCCCCAATTTATTAACTCCGCCGTCAAAGTACCTCATGAGATTTTCATAAAATATACCCGCAATGGTCGTCAGTTTATTTATATTACTGATATCATTGCTGGTTACATAAGGGCGGCCTCATATCTTAACCAAGATGAACAAAAACTCGAAACATCATCAGGGCCTTCTCTAGAGGGAAAAGAGGAAAAATCTTTGACACCAACTTTTCATTTTGCTTTATCTGATTATGGCAGCTATAGCGAAAACGGAGAACCATTCATCAGAGTTAGCAATCTTGCCCGAATGATTCAGTCCATTGTAGCGGATGCCAATTCAGAGTGGTGTAAAGAGATGGGAGTTTGCCATGTTGGGCTTAATCAAGATAGTGCTATTGATTATGCCCCCAATGAGAATCCCTTTCAGGCTATCAACTGTTCTGATACCTGCGCCCGTCTCAATTGGAAACCCAAAACATCCCTTGAAGATGGATTGAAAAAAATGGCACAATGGTTTTTTGTTCTGAACAAAAATGATATTTCTCAATTGAAAAAATTAATCAAGGAGGAAAGTGAGGTCATTACTAAGTATCTTCTATATTAGAAACGATTGGTTCCCTGCAACAAACAACAGTCTATCCGTCACGCTACGACTAAATTGGGGGGTTATATGGGACAAAAAAAATCTTTCAATATCCTTATAGTTGGCTCAGAAAATGCAAATCTTTTGGGTGCTAAAGTAGGAGGTCTTGGAGATTTTGTTAAAGACTTTTCATCAGAACTGCTAGAACAAGACTGTCAAGTATCTGTTGTTATCCCTTCCTATGGCTTTCTCCATCAATCCCCAAGTTCCCAATTTCTCGGCACTATTACTTTCCAATTCTCTGGAAAGAACGAGGAAGCCCAAGTTTTCCAAGTTGTAGGGGAAAACTCCAATCAGGTCAAGCAACTGGTCATTCATCATCCAGGTTTGGTTTCATTGGATAAAAACGGTCGATACGAAATTTACCATCACGACTTAGATTCAGAACCTTGTCAAACGGATGCTTCAAGGTATGCTCTTTTCTGCATCGCCGTAGCTCAAGGGATTGAACAGGGAATTTTCGGACATCTTGACTGTATCCATCTCAATGACTGGCATTCTGCCTGTCTTCTCATCCTCCGTGCCTATCACCCAAATTACCAAACTCTCCAGAAAATCCGAACGGTATACACTATCAATAATTTGTCCTATCAGGGGGTGCGTCCGTTTGCCGGAGTTGCGTCCTCCTTAGAGACTTGGTATCCAGACTTAGAATACGACCCAGATAAGCTGGCAGATCCAAGATGGTCAGACCACGTTAACCTAATGAAAGCTGGAATTCAGTTGGCTGATGCCATCAGTACGGACTCCCCCTCCTATGCTCAAGAAATCCTCTGCCCTACTGAAGCGCCTCGTTTTTACGGTGGTGAGGGACTGGAAAAAGAGCTTTTAGTGGCTTTCCAACAAGGTCGGCTCTTTGGAATTTTACTGGGATGTGAGTATCCCGACAAACGGATTATTCCCAAGCTCAATTTTTCCGACTTGATAAGTCTATTAAAAGCAGAAATTATCCAATGGCAGCAAACAGCAAAATATCTTTCCCCTAATTGCTCATTAGCCCATAAACGGTTAACCGAACTAAGCTATCTCTCAGAAAAACCTCCAATAATATTAACCAGCGTGTGTCGGGTTGTAGAGCAAAAACTCTATTTGATGAAGGCATCAGGAAATAAATTTATATCTGGTCTTAGTGGAGTTTTAGAGGGACTTGGAAAACAGGGAATTTACATATTACTTGGTACTGGTGAGACAGAATATGAAAGATTTTTGACTGAAATCACTTCTCAGTTTGACAATTTTGTGTTTCTCAATGGTTTTGGTTCAGAAGATTGTGCGGCAGCCTTATATGCTAATGGCGACTTTTTTCTGATGCCAAGTTCCTATGAACCTTGCGGCATTAGTCAGATGTTAGCTATGCGTGATGGTCAGCCTTGTCTTGTCCATAAAGTTGGTGGATTGAAAGATACAGTTATTGACGGATTTAATGGTTTTGTTTTTGGAGGTGATTCTGTTGAAGAACAAGTAGATAACTTGGTTTTATCTTGTTTAAAAGCGATTGAAGTCAAACTTAATAATCCATCTCAATGGCAAGAAATTTGCCAGCAAGCAGAAAAATCTCGGTTCTTATGGAAAGATACTGTTAGCCAGTACATTACAAAATTGTATGAACATCAGAACGTCGAAAAATACATAAGGAGTTAAAGATCATGTCTAGAGAATATCAAAGTAAAATCAACCAAATATATATGAGGTTATTTAGTGGAACAACTTGGGAATCTACTCTACCAGATATTTATGAACAGGCCGGAAAAGCTTATGCAGAAATCTATGAACTTAATTGTAAAAATGGATACTGGAAAAGAGCAGATGGCTTTGACAACACATTGATTTACTACATGGCAGAATGGATAAAAAATAATATTTTAAATAAGTTTATTTCGCTCCGTACTGCAAGAGAATTAGCGGATGAAATGGCAACACAGATTCTTGATTACTATCATACCAAGTACCTAAGTACAGGACAAAAAATATAGGGACTGCAAAAAGCTAAGTACAGGACAAAAAATGAAGATAAAGGAGAAAAGTCATGTTGACAACTCAAGATACCCAAAAAGATAATTCCTTCGTGGCAGCTCGGAAACAAACTGAAGAATACAAACGCTTGCAAGAAGCTCGGAAACAAACTGAAGAATACAAACGCTTGCAAGAAGTCCGTGAACAAAATATCCCTTGGAAAAAATGGGGTCCCTATTTAAGCGATCGCCAATGGGCCACTGTCCGAGAAGATTATAGTCAGGATGGTCGTGCTTGGGACTATTTTACTCATGATGATGCCCGTTCTCGTGCCTACCGTTGGGGAGAAGATGGAATATTGGGAATTTCTGATGAGCGTCAGCATCTTTGTTTTGCTATTTCTCTTTGGAATAGTAAAGATACTATTCTTAAAGAGCGATTTTTTGGACTAACAGAAAGGGAAGGAAATCACGGGGAAGATGTCAAGGAATATTACTTCTATTTAGATAATAACCCCACTCATTCTTATATGAAGGCATTGTATAAGTATCCTTATAAATTTCCTTATGATGATCTCGTTGAAGAGAATCAAAAACGAAGAAATGCTAAGTATAATCGAGGAGAAGAACACCCTGAATATGAGCTAATTGATACTAATTGTTTCGACGAGGGATACTTTGATGTTGTTGTCGAATATGCCAAGAAGACTCCTGAAGATATTTTAATTACAATTACTGTTCGGAATCGAGGCTCCAAAGCTCATCCACTACATATTTTACCTACTCTCTGGTTTCGTAACACTTGGTCTTGGTTAGAAGATACAGAAAGAGAAGAACAAAAACCAAGTTTGCAGAGAGTTTTGGAAAAAACTGGCAATAATATGGTGATTAAAGCTCATCATGGCGAGTTAGGTGATTATTATCTCTATTGTCAAGGAGATACTCCTCTGTTATTTACTGAAAATGAAACTAACAACGAACGCATTTTCCATACTCCTAATGCGAGTCAATATGTTAAGGACGGAATCAACAATTATGTAGTTAATCAAGAGCTAGATAAAGTCAACCCTGAACAGAAAGGGACAAAAGCAGCCGCTCACTATAACCTCACTATTAAAGCTAATAAATCTCAAGTGATATGGTTGCGCTTGACAGATATTGCGCCAGATAAACTACCTGATGCTAATCCTTTTGGAAGTGATTTTAAGGAGGTTTTTGACAAGCGCAAGAAAGAAACTGACGCATTTTATCAAGCTATTACTCCTTCAGATTTTCCAATTTCAGATGAGGAACGACAAGTTCAACGACAGGCATTTGCAGGAATGCTATGGAACAAGCAATTTTATTATTATATAGTTCAAGATTGGCTCAAAGGAGATTGGTCATATCAAGACAGAAAGTGGCATAAAATATACCCACCACAAAAAACATCTGAACACATCAGAAATAACGACAACACCCGTAATCAGAAATGGACTCATCTACATAATGAAGACATAATTTCTATGCCAGATAAATGGGAATATCCTTGGTATGCTGTCTGGGATTCAGCTTTTCATGCTGTTACTTTTGCTTTAATAGACCCAGATTTTGCTAAAGAACAATTGTGTCTATTTTTAGAAGACTGGTATATCCATCCTAATGGACAGTTACCATCTTTTGAATGGAACTTTAGTGAAGGTAATCCACCTATTCACGCTTGGGGAGCTTGGCAAGTTTATCAAATTGAGCAAGATATGTATGGTTTTTCGGACAAAGATTTCCTAAGAAAGATATTTCACAAGCTGAATAATAACTTTAATTGGTGGTTAGAAGTTCAAAAAATACCCGAAAAGAATCTTTTTAGTGGAGGCTTTTTAGGACTAGATAATATCAGTCTCATAAATCGCAGTCACTTTAAAAATGATGATGTAAAAATTGAACAAGCAGATGGAACAAGCTGGATGGCTATGTTCTGCTTAAATATGCTGAGAATTGCCATAGAGTTAGGAAGTCAAGACCCATCTAGCGAAGAGATAGAAGCTGCCACCATGTTCCTCAAAGAATTCCTGAATATCGCCAATGCTATTAATGATATGACTGAAAAAAATGGAACACATTTGTGGGATCAGAAGGATGAATTCTATTACGATATTCTCAGTATTGTTCAGGAAAATTTGACCCTAGAGTTTCCCTTAAAGTATCGTTCATTAGTCGGTTTGATTCCCCTATGTGCGATTGATATTTTTGAATCCGAAAGTCAGGAATATCAAAACCAGATAATCGATGCTTTTAAATCTAAGTTCTCTAACTCTAATTCATTGTCCCAATTGTTCTTGCCAGGAGCCGACTTTAATTACTTGAGAGGGAAATATGAAAGTTTCTACATCGCAGACAAGCATAATAATAATAACCTAGAGATGTATTTGTCAATTGTTGACTTTTATAAGTTGCAATTAATCGTCAAAAAGCTACTGGATAAACAGGAGTTTTTGAGCGACTATGGTATTCGCAGTCTTTCAAAAATTCACGATCCTAACTCTGAGTTTGGTTCACCTTACTCGATTCCTTGCTTCATGAAAGATATGCATAACAGTGTTTTACCTTCCAGAATTCTCTACGAACCAGGAGAGGCAGGGAAGTGTCCTGTACATACAGGTAATTCTAATTGGCGCGGTCCAATATGGTTTCCTGTGAATTTTCTAATCATTGATTCGCTTTATAAGTTTCATAATTACACTCATGACTGTCTAGGAGATGAGTTTAAAGTGGAGTTTCCCACTGGAGAACATGAAAGAAATACTCTTAAACAAGTAGCGGTAGAAATATCCAAACGCTTAATCCGTATTTTCCTGCCTGATTGGTCAGGGAAACGACCAGTTTACGGAGATAACCCAAAACTTCGTGAGCTTTTCAAAACCCCTGATGGCCAGGATTTAATACTGTTCTACGAATATTTTCACGGAGATACGGGTCAAGGACTGGGAGCAAGCCATCAAACAGGTTGGACAGGACTCGTAGCTAATTTGATCTATCAGGTCGGAGAATATAACTATCTCAATAGCGCACCTTCTTAATACTCAATTAACGTCAGTTCGGGTTAGGGGGATTTTGTCAGGACTCGGACGGGAGAAGGAAAGTTTTAGCCTGAATCCCGGATCGAGCTTTCAGCTAATCCAGGATTCGGGTTAAATAGACTCTAATAGATTGTATCCCGTTGACGGGCGGGGCGATCGAGGGATTTAATCGCCGTTGCTAACTCCTCGACGGTCAAACAAGTACCGCCCAGGGCCCCAGCCATAGTGGTAATATGTTCTTCCATGAGAGTACCACCCAGATCGTTGCAACCCCAGTTTAAGGCTTCTGTCGCCCCCTGTAAGCCCAATTTTACCCAACTGGGTTGATGATTTTTAATGCTATTGCCCAGATAAATCCGCGCCACTGCTGTTAATTTTAATGTATCGGCTAAAATTGGTTGATCTCGTCCGACTCGATTTCTCAGGGGTTTGGGGGCTGATTGTCCCACAAAAGGCAATAAAATAAATTCGGTGATTTTAGCTGGATAATTATTTTCTAGGGCGATTTCTTGCTGTTTTCTAATTTTTTCAAGGTGCTGCACCTGTTGGCTAGGGGTTTCAATATGACCGCAGAGCATGGTACTGGTGGTATGTAAGCCCAAGCGATGAGCAATACCGACTATTTCTAACCAAGTGGCGGCATCGATTTTTTCCGGACAAATTACCCGTCTTACCTCATCCACTAACACCTCGGCAGCCGTCCCCGGGAGAGAATTGACTCCTGCTTCTTGCAGGGAAGCGATAACTTTTTCGTAACTTAAACCGTCTTCTCTAGCGATAAATTGGACTTCTTGGGGCGAAAAAGCGTGTAAATGCAGGTCGGGAAAAGCTTGTGTCAGGTTTTTAACAATTTCGAGGTAATAGTCTAAGGAATTGCCCCTAATCTTGGCTTTTGGGTTTAATCCTCCCTGCATACAAATTTCCGTGGCCCCGCGACGGACAGCATCCGTCGCTTTAGCGATAATTTCCTCTAAATTAAGCCAGAATGCTCCCTCTTCATTTTCATCGCGTCTGAATGCACAAAAACTGCAATGCTGCTCACAAATGTTACTAAAATTAATGTTGCGATTGATCACGTAGGTTACGGTATCTCCCACCTGTTGACGACGCAAAAAGTCGGCTGTTTCCCGAATCTGGGCAATTAAACGGTTATCGGTAGTTTCTAGCAAGATAATCGCTTCTTTTGCCGATAAATTTGCCCCTGACCGCGCTTTTGCCAAAATATCGGTTACGGGTGCGGTGATGGAGGAGTTAGTCACGGGAAATAAATATTGAGGGTTGCCGATCCTAATTGTAGAACGAGGTCAGAAGGAACAGTAAAGAAAGAGAGCCGATTTAATCCTTTTTCTGTTCCCTATTCCCTTGTCTGCACGCGGTAATTTCCGGTTGAGAGCCTTTATTTATTGCAGGGTGGTTTGTTTTTCCTGTTCTTTTTGTTGACGTTTTTTCTTTTCTGCTTCTAGAGCATCTTCGATAACCTTGAGCAGCTGATCCATTTTATCGAGATTACCGCGATAAACATCGAGGTCTTTTTGCAGTTTCTCGCTGGAGAGATGCAGAATTTCTGAGAACTTTTGCAAAATTGGTTCGCGTTTTTCTTTTTCCTTGATTATGTCCGGTTGTGCTTCGGCTAAAATAGTATAAAGACCGATGGCAAACAGGCGACTATACTTAAACTTAGGCGCATTTATCACCGAAACTAGACTATCAGACAACTGATTGTTACCACCTAGAGCAGGGTTTTGCAGTTGGGAAAGCAAGGAATCAATATTAGTTTCTTTGGCAATAGCGATCATATTTTCGGCATCACGACGATAGACTTCGGGATTACCGTTAACCGCTTGGCACAAAGCATTAAAAATATTCGGTTTATCCTCCCCCGGACGATAGCCTTCCATGAACTTCTCGAAAGAAGTAACCACACCAAGGGCATAAATTGGATCATAATGGAAATCTACATTAACGGAGAGCAGGTGCATCTCAACTAATAATTCCTCAACCACGCGCCGATATACCGAATTGATGGGGCGGGTGTGGCGAGTATAAAAATCACGCTTACTATCGGAAACAGTACGAATTTTGTCCACAGAACCAAACTTCATAAAAATTTAACACTGCTCTCATTTTCCCCCTTCTCGTTCCCCCTGACAAGGCCGGTGATCACCAAAGAGCCGCCAGCAGTCAGTCCAGAGAGAGCAAAAGAGCGAGTAAGATGGGGAAATGGGGAAATGGGGAAATGGGGAATTTCAACTAAAACCCCAACACCCCAACAC
>NZ_JADEXY010000184.1 GCF_015206885.1 Microcystis aeruginosa LEGE 91341
GGGCTAGGGGGGATATCTTAATTTGTCTTTGATACCTTTGTAAAAGCTGTTGATGTGCCTCAGCCATTGATAACCCTAACCCCGGTAATTGATAATCCGTTTCAGGATGAGGAGACGCTAGGATCAGATTTCGGGCTAAATCATGTAACAAATCATGGACACGATAACTGGTTAGTTGTTCACTAGAAACCCCCGTTAATAATAAAGCCTTACCGCGTAAATATCTTAAAGTTTGCCTCGCTTCTCTAACCGGACAATTCCATAAAGTCGTCGCCATCTTTTCGGTAATGGTAACATCATCGGGTAACACCCCTAACCAGCTAAATTGTCTCAATCTTTGCCCATTTAACCGCTTTAAACTGAGATTAAAGCAAGCAATTAAACTATAATGTTTTCGTTTTTCTTCATTGGCAGTATCTCCAGCTTCCAAGCGGTCTAAAATTTCTAAATGAGCGATTTCTGCTCGTAAATCTTCGATTAATTCAGCCCAAGGAATCCCATCTTCAATTTGTGCCGCCGTTAACTCCAATGCTAAGGGTAAATAACCGACAATTTTGGCTAATATTTTGGCTTGTTTCTGATCTGCTAAATTTAATTCATGCTTTAAATAACCCGTTAATAAGGCTAAAGATTGGCTTTCCGTCATCACATCCAAATCATAACGAATTGCCCCTTTAACGGGAACTTCCCTAGTGGTTACTAATAATTTACATTGATTTACTGCTACTCTAAAAGGATCAATATCTTCTACATTCCAGAGATCATCTACTACTAATAAAGCCTTTTTATCTGCCAATAAAGTCCTCAAGTGTAAGGATGCCGCATCAATACCCGTCGGCTTAAAATTATAATCTCCTAAAGCTTGAATCCAGCCATGAAGAAAGGATAAAATATCTGGTTGTTGTCCTAATGTTGCCCAGAAAATGCCATCAGTAAAAAAAGCTTGAACCTCTTTTTCTTGTGCTAATGCCGCCGCTAAAGTGGATTTACCAATCCCTCCTAATCCATAAATCGCACTAATAACTAAAGTTCCAGTTTTTTCCGTTGTTTCTGACAATAAAAGTTTATTTAACTCAATACTAACCTCTGGACGTTCGACAAAATAACTCGGTTTAGGAGGAGCTTGATTGCGATAGGAAGAAGATTTTAAAGAAGCGGATATAACGGGTTTAGGTTCAGGATCAATATCATGGGTTTCTAATATCTCACACCATTCGGGATTGTTATAAACTCTTGCCAAAGATTCAGCTTCTAAAGATGCCCGACGATCTATACTTAGCTGTTTAGATTGTACCCCAATCACTAACCCATAACAAACAATTGCTGATCCCGATGTTCCTTGCCAAGGTGACTGATCTTTTCCTAATCTTTCTAATTGTTCATCGGTGGGTTGTATGTCTTGACTATCTTTAATATTTAATAACAAACGGTTATGAGGAACACGATTAGCCACATCGATAGTTCCCTCAATATGTAACCCTGTGGCGTATTTTATCTCATCTTCAACATACCGTAAAAATAGAGGAAAGCCCAAAAAGTCAAATTTAACTTTTTGGGTGCTACTCGCATCAGGTAACAACCCAAAACCTACAGGATCACAAGTTTCGATAGTTTCTGGTAATTCTACTAATGCTATATCGATATTATCGGGGGCTTTCCAAATTACTTGAGCGTCTATATCCTGCTTATCAGAATAGTTTGATGCTGATCTAAATCGTACTTTACAGTCGTTACTATTATCAAATAGATGCCGACAAGTCAAGAGTAAACGTCCCCCAATTCGATAGGCAGTGCCATACTTAGGGGCAACAATTTCTAAAGCGCGATCGGGTTGGAATTGGGGCATAACTTATCGGATTGATGTAACGTATTATTCTGGGATGGTGATGGGTTACGCTTCGCTAACCCATCCTACAAATTAACTGCTTTGGGGGCAAGCATTACGTCCCTAGGGGTATAAAATTCTAATCGGGAATATCATCACTTCCTGTCAATACAGGTTTTCCATCTTTCCAAATGGGTTTAAGGGGAATTTTAATTCTATGGGTGATCGTATCTTTATTGGTGACACCCCCACCCATTTCTACTACCCAAAATTTTAGCCCACCTTTGCCTTCTTTCGACTGCTCAACCACAAATTGAACCTCTAATTCAATTTCACCCACTTCAAAGCGAATCTGCTCACCCTCAGAGGCTAAAATAGATTTACTCAGTTCAACCCGCAATGCTTCTAAGGTTTCTCGAAGTCCAACTTTATTGATGGCCATATTAATTCTCTAGTTATTTTTGAAGGATGCAAACCAAAACCCTTTCAATTCTATCGTTTTTCTGAAACTTTAGGGCGGACGGGTTGCCTTTCTTAAATGACATAATAGCCCAACCCGATCGCTAAGGGAAGCGCGGGTTGGGAAAAGAAATCGACCTAATATTATCTCAAGACTAAAATGACAAATTGAATTAGTATCGAGCTATTTTGCCAATACAAGGTGTCAAGATCAAACTAAGGGGCTAAACGTCGCCTTTGCCAACTGCCATCTTCTTGACGATAATAACAGAGACGATCATGGAGACGACTGGGGCGACCTTGCCAGAACTCGATTAAACTAGGAATTAGGCGAAAACCGCCCCAATGAGGAGGACGGGGAACTTCACGACCAGCATATTCTTCTTTTAGTTCTGCTAGGCGTTTTTCGAGGATATCTCGCCCAGAAATCACCTCACTTTGATTGGAGGCCCAGGCCCCTAAACGAGATTCCCAGGGACGGACAAAAAAGTAATTATCCGATTCCTCCTCGCTGATTTTTTCTACAGTTCCCTCGATCCTAATTTGCCGTTGCAATTCTCCCCACCAAAACACTAGGGCCGCATTGGGATTAGCGATTAATTCCTGTCCTTTGGCGCTTTGGTAGTTGGTAAAGAGAACAAAACCGCGAGGATCGAAGTCTTTTAACAGTACCATGCGGGCCCGGGGTTTGCCCTCCGGGGAAATAGTGGCTAAAGTCATAGCGTTGGGTTCTAATCTTCCCGAAGATACTGCCCGTTCTAGCCATTGTTTAAATACAATGAAAGGATCGGCAGATATTTCGGACTCTAGCAATTCTTCAAGATTGTAGTCCAAACGCAGGTCAGCGATCGATATGTCCATGGTTTTGCTTGCTAAATTCTATCCTTTGAGATCCTACAAGATTCTAGAATCATGACTATCACCTCAGCTAGTGACGCGATCGAATCTCTGTTAGAAATGGCGGAACAGGGAGAAATTGACCCTTGGGATGTGCAGGTTATTGATGTGATCGATCGCTTTTTGGCAGAATTGGGGTTATTAAATGATCTAGATTTAGCCATGGCCCAGGCTAATTTACCCCAATCGGGACAGGCTTTTTTATGGGCTTCTATGTTAGTTTTATTTAAGGCTGATACCCTAGAAAGATTGTCTTTAGACCAGCAAGAAGAAAGTCTGATTGATGAGGAAATTAGCGAGTTAGAACGGGAATTAAGAACTTTACCCCGTTATCTAGAAAATCATATTCGCCGTCGTACTGCTGCCCCACCACCGCGCAAAAGACGGGTAACTTTACAGGAGTTAATCACTCAATTACAACAGATTGCCCTAGAGATTGAAGCTTTACCGAAACTGCCTGTAGTTGTCCCGAAACCCCGGCCTCAATCCCGACGGGAAGCGGTACAAATTATCACGGAATTGGCCCACCAAGAAAACCTGACGGAATTGGCAGCGGAACTGGACTTTTTTTTGCAGAGAAAGTTTTTTCAATTAGAGAAAAATGAGATAGAGTTTGAGTATTTATTAGATTTATGGCAGGGGGAAAAACCCTCTAGTCACTCGGCAACACAGGAAAAGGTGGCGATTTTTTGGGCTTTACTTTTACTGGCTTCTCAATCAAAAGTGGAGTTAAAACAGGAGGATTTTTATCAAGATTTAACTATTTCTTTAATTAGGGTTGGCTGAAAAAGTTTTTCCTGGGGGAGGGGTGTGGGGTTTTAAGCTAAGAGGCATTTTAACCTCTGATCCTTAGATTAGCTGAATCTCCCTCAATCCCTTTAATGTTGCCTTTTGCCTTTTGCCTCGTCTCAACAATTAATTTAAATTACGAACAGCTTATCTCCCTGACTCCTTTAAACATTTCTTTTTTTCTCAAACCATGTTTGTAATAATTCCCCGGATTCCTTAGCTAAAATTCCCGCGATTACCGGTAAACGATGGTTAGAAAAAGGACTATCAATAAAATTAGCCACAGTGCGGATAACTCCTGTTTTGGGATCGTCAGCACCGTACACTAATAATCCTAATCTAGCCTGAATGATTGCCCCGGCACACATGGGACAGGGTTCGAGGGTGACGTAGAGGGTACAATCATTTAAGTGCCAATTGCCTAACACTTGACTAGCGGCACGAATCGCCAGAATTTCAGCGTGAGCGGTGGGATCATGGTGTTTTTCCTTGCAATTAGCCCCTTGAGCGATTAAATGTCCCTCTTTATCCACGATAACCGCTCCCACTGGTACATCACCCCTGTCCCCCGCAGTTGCCGCTAAATTTAAAGCTAACTGCATCCATTGCCGATGTTTCCCATAAGCTTTTTCGTCAATAGACTTTAGATAGTCCCACATTTAGCCAGTAAATTATCTAATTTTTTCTCACCATCCAAAGCATACAAATCATCACAACCACCGATATGTTCATTATTAATAAAAATCTGTGGTACACTGCGTTTACCCTTGGCACGTTCCGCCATGGCTTGACGAGCGCTTTCATCCCCATCAATTTTGTATTCGGTGTATTTTACCCCTTTCCAACCCAGCAACCATTTAGCACGAATACAGTAGGGACAAGTTGCCCAAGTGTAAATTTCTACATTGGCCTTGATATTCTCGTTATAACGCCCAAAAAGCGAGTTAAATAGATTTAGCATCGTTCTTACTAAGTAGTTAGGTGTTAAAAACTGTCAGATGCCCCCCTTATCAAGGGGGGATTAAGGGGGGATCGACACCCCCCTTATCAAGGGGGTAAGGGGGGATCGACACCCCCCTTATCAAGGGGGGATTAAGGGGGGATCCATCTTCAATTTAATTATAACCAGCTACTTACTCTCCTATTTATCTTTATTTTATGGATTCTGCTACCAAAAAAGCCCAATTACGCAAACAACTAATTGCCCAAAGACGATCGCTTCCTAAGCATATTTGGCAAGAAAATAGTCAGCAACTTTGCAAAAATTTACAATCTTTACCCCTCTTTCAGCACGCTAAAACCATTCTCGCTTACTTCAGTTATCGTCAAGAGCCGGATTTAAGTTCCTTATTTTGTCAACACCATCGCTGGGGTTTTCCCCGTTGTGACGGAGATAGCCTGACTTGGCACTGTTGGACTGCCGACGATCCCCTAGAATTAAATCGTTATGGCATCTATGAACCAACAGCGATCGCCCCTCTCATTTTACCTGCCGAAGTGGACTTACTGTTAATTCCCGCCGTCGCTTGCGATCGCCAAGGTTATCGCTTAGGTTACGGGGGAGGTTATTTTGATCGTCTCCTACATTCCCCCGAATGGCAAGCTATCCCCTCGATCGGGATTGTCTTTGACTTTGCCTATCTCGATACCCTTCCCCTCGATACTTGGGACCAAAAATTACAGGCAATCTGTACCGAATCGAGAACCGAAATTTTTTAACAATTATTTCCCTATTCCCTCACACCCAATCCCCAAGCTGATCCCTGTCTCGGAGTCTCCTATCTCCTGTCTCCTGTCTCCTGTCTCCTGACTCCTTACCTCACCGTTAACTTTACTTTTCACCGACTACTCATATATTAAGTTTTATTGAATCCGATCGACCCTTAAGATAGCTTTGCTAGGATGAAGTTCGCATCAAGAGATGTTTAAAGTAATCACCGGAAAAAGTCAACAGGGAAGCAATGAAACACTTTCACGAACCATGGATTCAAGAATGGTGTCAAGAAAACGGCTGGACAGAGCTATTTCTCGAACGCTACAGTAATTATTGGGCATTCCCTCCCAATGCCGTGATGCCAGAACCAATTCCCACCAAAGTGTTACAAAAAATTAAGCGCCAAAAAGGTCTATCTCCTGCCGAAAAACTTTGGTTAGGAATGGCGATCGGATTGACTGTAACAGCTTTAATTCTCTGTGTCATCCTCGCTTGTCCTATGCCTATAGTTCTCGCTTTCGCTTTTGATGCTGTCACCGCAGCGCGATTGGAAGTAGAATATTAACCCAGCAAAAATTGAGCAGCAAAAACCTAAACAGGGGGAGATTTTTCCGAAAGTCTTCCCCTTTGCCGCGTTTTTCTGGACAGGGACGATCGATCTGTTCAACGAAACAGGTTAAAATCGGGCGATAATTTAAGAAAGTAGATTCATCGGCTTTTTAGCCTTCAGGAGTCAGTATTTAGGAGTCAGGAGATTATTTTTATTTATTCTCCCCACTTCCCTCTCCCCACTTCCCTCTCCCCCCACT
>NZ_JADEXY010000185.1 GCF_015206885.1 Microcystis aeruginosa LEGE 91341
ATTAAGGGGGGATTAAGGGGGGATCTATCTTTATTTTAATTATCTCTTCCCGTAGTAATGGCCATAGTAACGATAATTGTGGTCTTTCCGACTAACATTATTAGCCACTAAACCTAACACAGAAATGTGAGATAATCTCATATCTTCGAGCAGATTTTTAAGCACAAAGCGATCGGTTTTGCCCAGTTTGGTGACGAGAATCAGTCCGGTGGCCATGGCGGCGAGAATTTTCGCATCAGCAAAGGCGGCGATCGGTGGTAGATCGTAGATAATTAGATCGAAGGCTTGCTCTTGCTGTAATTGCGAGATCATCTCCTGCATTCTCTGGGAAGAAAGCAAGCGGGTTGGATCCGGAGGAATGGGACCGGCGGTAAGAATCGATAAATTCTCGTAGCGGGGTAGAGGTTGAATCGCTTCGTTCCAATCGAGACCCTCGGCGAGGACATTACTAAGGCCGTGGTCGTTATCGAGATTAAGTCGCAGGTGAACCTGGGGTCGTCGCAGGTCGGCATCCACCAGTAAAACTCTTTGTCCCATACCAGCGGCCGCTTTAGCGATATTCATTGATATGGTGGTTTTACCATCTCCTGGTGATACAGAACTAATCACGAGGGACTTGCGGGGGGAATCGGAACCGAGGAGGCGAATATTGGTGTTGAGGGTGCGGAAAGCTTCCGAGAAGGGGGAGAAATTATAGTAGGAGGGGTTTTCGTCGGCCGATTTCCCAGTACTATTAGGGATAGTAATTTTGCGATCACCGACTGTTAACTGAGGTAGGGCGGCGGTGATCACTTTTTCGATCATACCGAGGTCTTTTTGCCAGGGAATTGCGCCCAAAAGGGGTAGTTTGGTATCTTCTTTTATTTCATCTGCACTGTGGTGAACGGGGTCTAATCTTTCAGCTAAAAAGGCTGCCCCCAGTCCTAATAAAAGGCCACCGATAACCCCTAAAGCCAGATTTCGCAAGGGTTTAGGGGAAACGAAGTTTTCCTCTACTTCTGGTGGGGAAATTAGTTGCCAAGGCACCACTTGTTGTGCCACCTGTAGCTGTAATTTTTGCTGTTGCTCCAGAAAACGGTTAAGGCTGGTGGTGGCGATTTCCAATTCTCGTTGCAAATCCGTATAGCGACGGGCTAAAACCGCCAGATTTTTGACCGAGGCTTTCTGTTGTTCGAGGGCCCGGGCAAGGGATTTTACCTTAATTTCTAGAGTTTGGCGACTGTTAGCGGCTTCCACCAATTGTTGGGTTAATTGTACCCGCAAAGCGCTCTGTGACACCAAAGCCGGGGAATTACCCACTGTCTGGGGCAGTTTTTCCCCTAGAGTTCTCTGGGCTTCGTTTTGCAGTAGGGGCAGTAAATTAGCCCGTTTTTCCTCTAGGGTGGCGATTATCGGGCTATCCTTGGCAAAAACTGCCGATTGTTTGGCCAGTTCTACGTCCACTTCCTGCAGCTGCTTGAGCAAATCTTGATAACCGGGAGATTCACTGAGATAAGTAGCGATAATTGCTTGATCAGGGGCTAATCCCACCTGTTGCTGTAAAGCCTGATAGCGAGAGTTAATTTCGTTAAGGGCAACTTGGGCTGCCCGATAATCTTGTTCAGTATTGGTTAACTGTTGTGATAAACGAGTCGCCTCTTTATCGGGATCGAGGAAATTGTATTGCTGCCGGAATTGCTGCATTTGTTTTTGTAGAGTATTAACTCGTTCCTGCAGCACGGGCAATTGAGCGTTAACAAAATCTAAGCCTTGATTAATTTCGGTCTTTCGTTCCTGAGAACTATAGTTGAGGTAATGACGGGCTAAATTGTCTAAAACCAACTTAATTTTTTCCGGTTCGGCATCTTGATAGGAAATTTCTAAAACTTTCGTCTTTTCTAACTGACTAATTTTGAGATCAGATTTGCCAGTTTTACTAATTAAATCACTGTAGGTAAAATTGGGATACTTAGGAGTTATTTTACTAAGGATGGGGTTAAGGAGTTGAGGACTGGTTAAAACGGCGATTTGGGTATCATAATCGATGTCTTCACCACCTAACTGAGGTAGGATATCTTGGGCTGCCAGTTTGGAAGAACTTTTATTTTCCTCGATGGGTTGACCGACGAGCAGCAGGAATTTACCTTGATAGATAGGGGTTTTTAAGAAAGTATAAACAGCGATCGCTATAGTTCCTGCTGCGGTGATGCCAGCGATTAACCACCAGCGATGCTTGATGACGGAAAGCAATTGACGCAGATTGAGTTCCTCTTCTTCCTGCGTCGGGGAGGGGATAAAAGCCGGTTGAGCAAAAACTGGCAGATTTTCTTGGCTTTGGGTTTTCAAGGCCCCGTTTTGTTGGTTGTTCATCATTAATCAAATATTCAAGGGATAACTCTATTAAAAGATTTTACGGTAGCAATCTGGCTCGATCAATCACCGCTTAATCATAACGCCGTGCTACAATGATAACCTTAGTTTTTCCAGAACTGCTAATTTTTGTCCAGCCTCGTCTTATGGTCGAGCTTGCTGATAATCCTACCCACCGTTCAGAAAATTGATTATTAAAAAAGGGGAAAAGCCAGCCATGACAGGAAGCTCGGCTGGACACCCCAGATGGACAAATAAGATACTAGATGAATGGGCAGACTCAGTTTTGGAATTGCGAGACTCAGTTTCGGAATTGCGGGAATCGGCTTCAGAGGTTAGAGATTCAGTAGAAGTGTTACAATTGACAGCACAAGCTCTGCTACAAATCGCCGCACAGCAACAACGAGAAAATGAAGCAAGGAGAGCAGAAATTGCTGAAATCAGACAAAGATAGACTGAAACTGAAAAGGGAAAAAAATAAGCCATGACAAGAAGGAATGGGGAACGGACGAGATGGACAGATGAGATGCTAGATGAATTGGCAGACTCAGTTTCGGAATTGCGAGAATCGGTATCGGAAGTCAGAGACTCAGTTTCGGAAGTCAGATACTCAGTAGATGGGGTAAGAATAACTGCACAAGCACTGTTACAAATAGCTGCTCAACAACAGCGAGAAAATGAAGTTCGGCAAGCAGAAATTGCCGAAATCAGGCAAAGACAGGAAGAGTCAGACAAGCGTTTTGAGGTTTTGCTGTCAGAAGTCCGCCATCTGATTCGGCAAATTAAACCAGAAAATCAATCATAAGCTTGAGGAAAATGGCGGCGATCGCGTCTCGACAATTTAACCTAACCTTTTGTGAAACTAATTGACAAAATAATTAATTGACTATCATGGAACAAAAATTATTGTTTGCTAAATTGTTAAAAGGTCTCTCTAGTAGGATGTTTCGGCTATCGAAGAGAATCGAATATTTTGGAGGTGAATCAAGTATATTCAGATATATAGATTGTTTTGAGACCATAGATGTATTGCTTAAATTCATTCAACCAAAGTGTCTCTGTGATATAGGGGCAAATGCTGGTCACTGGACTTATGTTTTAAGTCAAATGAGTCCCACTTTGGAACACGTGGTTTTTTTTGAACCCCAATCTCAGTATCAAGAAAAATTGCAATCTTTATCTTTACCCAGAGCTAGCAAAGTTATTTACCATTGTGGATTAGGTGAAAGGGAAGATAAGTTATTAATTAAAGGAGGAACTTCTTCAGCATCTTTTCTTGATTCTGAACAACAAAATAAGTATTTTCCTAATAGTATTTCGCAAAACCAGCAGGATATGGAGGAAGTAGAAATTAGAACTTTAGATGCAACATATGCCAGTGATAATCTACCAATCCCTGATGTAATTAAACTAGATGTTCAAGGTTTTGAGCTTGAGGTTTTAAAGGGCAGTATGAATTTACTAAAAAAATCCAAATACTTAGTGATTGAATTATCATTTCGTCAGTTTTGGCTCTCTTGGATTTGGTGGGTAAAATGTATTCTAAGATACATTCCTCCTAGCGAGGGGGTGGAACGAACCACAAAGACACAAAGAACACAAAGATTGATCGATCCTATGTAAGTTAAACTTATCACACAGAACCTAGAAGAGCCCAGTTTTATCGAGAGCAACCCTATTTATGGGAAATTATCAAACTACTAGAAGAGAATAAATATATTATAGTTGGCAAGGGATTTGAATGGCGATACCATGAAAATCGTTGAGAAATACTGCAAATGAATGCTATATTTAAGAACACTGATGTTATGTAATTAGAGCGGTATCAAAAAGGAGTTTACTTAGTTGAGCGATCTACTTGCCAAAGCTGTTAATAATTCTAAGTGGACTGCCATTGGTTCTCTCATGACAGCTATTCTAGGATTCCTTTTTGCTGGGTTAACGATTCGCTGGTTGGGAGAAGCGGAGGCTGGATTTGCCATTGCTATTGCGACTATTGTTGGCATTAACAACACCTTTAGCGGTTTGGGACTGGGTGCGGCTGCAACCCGGTTGATTAGTCGCGCTCATGAAGAAAAGAATTATCAAGAAATTCAGAAAATAGCTGGTGTCTGTTTTACAACTTCTCTGGCTTTTGGATTGTTTGGGTTTTGTATTTTTGCTTTCGGTTCTGCTTGGATTGTTCAGTGGAGTAAATATGAAGGCAATGCTGATATAGGACGTTGGTACTGTATATTATTAGGATTGGCATTTTTGTTACAACAAATCACTGGTTATTTTAATATATTTCTCACTTCTCTTCAGAGATTTGACTGGCAAACAAAGCTCAACACTACTTTTATGTTAGCCAATGGTATTTTTGGAATCACTTTTTTGAAAGCCTTTCCTAGTATTTTAACTCTGGGAATAATTAGTTTAACTCTATCTTTACTAAATTGTTTATGTACGGGGTTTATAGTTACTAAAATCCTAGGATTTTTGACATCCCCTTCCTGGCATCAAGCTATGTTTATTGAGCTTTGGTCTTTTGGAAAATGGGTTTACATGACTCAGATACAAATTATATTTTTTGATGGTGTTGATAAAATATTTTTAACTTCTGTATTTGGCAGCTCTTCCCTACCTTTTTACACCTTTGCTCAAAGAATTTATAAAACAGTTCACCAAATGTTAGCTGGGCAGTCTTCCTACTTATTTCCCATGCTCTCGGCTCAAGGAGATAAATTAGAAGTGGTAGCAGAACAAATAGAAGACCGCTTGCGCTGGTTTATTGGGTTAATTGCTGGTTTTGTCTATTCAGGACTGATTATTGCCGGTCCAGCCTTATTGACTATTATGGTCAATGCCGAATTTTCTAGCAAAGCTAGTTTTCAGTTGTTTATTTTTTGCTGGGTAGGCTATATTCATGCACAAGCTATAGTTACATACTTTTTAAATTTAAGTAAAGGAAATGCAAAGCAAAACTGGATTTATGTTATAATTACTGGCCTAGTCTATTTTCCCTTTTTCGTTTTTTTATCACTAAATTTTGGGTTTAAATATGCAGTTATCGGACAATTGATGATGATTTTAGGAGTCATTTACTTGTTGCGCCATGCTCATAATAATATGAAGTGGTTGACTTTCAGCAAATGGACAATCAAACCCTTAATATCATCTATTATTTTAATGATTGTAGCTACTTTTCTTCACCTTGTAACCAATTCAATCAAAGCTACATTGATAACACAATTTACCTCTTTAGTGATTTTTTATTTTTCTGGAATCTTATTTGTTTATTATCTGGAAAACAAATGTTTTGGTAGTACGGGTAGAACAAAAACTTTAAATAGAGCTATGTTGCTTTTTTGTGGTAAGCTGAATCTGTCAAAAGAGCGTTAGTCAACTAATGTTAGACTGAGTGATATGTTTATCTAGAAAGCTGTTTCTATATTTTCCAAGCAAATATACTCGTATATCTCATTTAAGATTGCTATAGAATATGCCCTGTCGGTAAAATATCGGCTCTTCTAGGTTCTGTGTGAGCATGGTATAATGGTGACACAGAACCTGACAGGGGGACAAGCAAGCCGAAAAGCTTATGTAGCATGGAATACAGACACAGACTCCAAAAAAAGATAAGTCATATTTACTATATATGACCTAAATAACGAAAATGATAAGTGAACTATACCGGAAAGTCTTAGAGAATGAACTGGGGCGAGCCAGATATCTACTGTTGTTAATGATAGTTGGAACCTTGCAAATACTAAAGCAAGCCAAGTTAGAGATATTAGCAGAAGCATTACCAATACCGATCCTGTTTGAGAGTCGGAGAAAAAAACTAAAAAGATTTTTAAAGCTGGAAATCCTGAACATTGAAAAAATCTGGTTTCCCTGCCTAAAAGAGATGTTAAAACAGCAGGAGAGGTTCACAATAAAAGGATTAGTATATATTGCCATAGACCGGACGAGTTGGGGAACAATAAATATCTTAATGGTGAGTCTAATTTACGACAAGAGAGCCATGGCAATCTATTGGGAGATATTAGATAAAAAAGGAAGTAGTAATCTCGAAGAACAGCAGCGAGTATTGGGGAAAATATTGACGGTGCTATCAGGTC
>NZ_JADEXY010000186.1 GCF_015206885.1 Microcystis aeruginosa LEGE 91341
AGTTGGGAATCTGGTAATGTACCGCAAGTCCTTCGTCATCGCTGTGCTTATCTAAATGGTTGCCTTTTTTAACTTTTTTATTGATCTCATTAAGCATTTCTACTTATTGCAAAGGTGAGATGCTCCCTGGTTCTGAGAACGCAGACTCGTCACTACTGTTTCAATGTAATACTAAATCCGTTGAATATAGGCTACTTATAGAGGAGAGGCAAAAGTCAACAAGCAAAAGGCAAAAGGGGAAATAAATAATTAGAAGTCGTTTAGAAAGTCTCCATTAGATTAAAGTCGATAAAAAAGTAATTTATCCCAGCAGTAATGGTTCTTCGGTTTGTGTTATGCAATGAACGGGGGTTATAAGAGATGGAACCCTTATAGAGAAAGACATTTGGCGATTTTTGTCAATTGTTTTTGATCTAGAGCGAACTAATCAATTAAATCTCTTGCCAGATAAGGATTTAGTCGATTTATGCCACCCTATCGAACCATAACAAGTAACGAAGAGCCGCAGTAATTTTCCCAAGAGATACCCTAAACAAAAAAATCGCTCGCCACAAGAGCGAGGGAATGACTAATAGTAAACAACTAACAACTCAACCCTAATATTCCCATCTTGTGGATGACTTTTTGGGGACTGGGCTTCTTGATCAACTTTTGACGGACAATTTAGTAAAGTGATGGTTTTAAAAGTCAGACAGAGGAATAATTCCACAGGCTTGAATTTTACTTAAAACGAGGTGAAGTTGCCACAATAACCAATTGCCAACTCTCCAGAAAGCGACGGAGTTTTGATTGTCAGCAACCTCGGCCGATGGATAACAAAGATTTTCCTCAAAAATCAACCAATGAACGGGTAAATGACCGAGGGGAGCATTCGGCTCTAATTCAAAGTTTAGTTGCTCATAATTGAGCCATTGACCTTCCTTTCGCCAACCTAAGCGCTCGCCAAGTTTCTTTTGGGTTTCATAATCCACTAAACCACCGAGACTAGAGAAAATGGCCTGCTGAATACTAAACCCGAAATGACCATTACTATAATGCAGCCAAAGTTGATCAATTTTTTTCAGTTCTGAACAAGGTAATTGAGCAATGTCTTGAGGATAAACCTCATTCCAGTAGGTTCTACCCAAAATTTTTAATAGTAGTTTGGTCGTTTGGCGATCGGCCGCTTGCCACTGTTGCTTTCTTAGCAAATCTTGTAATTGATTATAATCAAAATCGGCCGATTCTTGAGTCAAGATATTTGGGGAAGTCGGGGGATTTTTAGAACTAGAAGATTTGTCAAGATTGTTTTGAGTGAATTGAGAGATAACTATTGCTGGGGGAGTTTTGGGGATAGTGTCTTTTTGACAAGTCTCTTGTTCTGCTAAATGATCAGATAATTTATTGATGGTTTTTTCTAGGAAAATAAATTGTTCTGACCATTCACTTTCATTGAATAAGTAATCATTAAATTGATCAGAGGAAAAAGCCTCTTTTAACCTTACTTCTTTCTCGTAACCAGTCGCTAGAAAATTTAACAAAAACTCAGAACTTGTTGCTGAATCTGACGTTTCTAAGAGATCAGGCTGAGGTTGAAAAATATTATCTACCAAATACTTAATTTCTCCAACTGTTGCATAAAATTCTTCGTCCACCTTAATGACTTCTTCTATTAATAATTGAAAAGGAGCAAAATAGTCCTGTAAGTAGGTTTCAAAATTAATCGCATTTTGGGCAAGATCCGCAATTTCTTGGCGAACTCGTTGAGATTTGAGTTGATAATGATTTAATTCCTCATAAATTTTGAGTTCTTGAATAATTGCTTGCACAATTTTTTTCTGCTTTTGAGTATCCTCGGCTAATTTCTGAACTCCTTCCCCTAGTAATTTAGTTTTTCTCAACATCAAAAAAGATGTTTTTCCCAGTAGCAAAATTGCCCGAAAATTTTCCTGTTTTTCTAGCTTGAGTTGATTGAGAATATTTTGATTATTATTATTTTTAATCTCTAACTTTATTCTCTCGTAGTCTAAGATTTTTAATTCTTGATATTTTTGGGAAAATAAAATTTTGAGATTGTCACTGAGTTGTAGTAAAAAACGATAATATCCGTCTTGATAGATTTCTAGTCCGTTAATTAATAAATTATAGTCTTTAATTAATAACTGAGTCTCAATCAAGATTTCTTGTTGAGTAATTTTTTCTTTTCGTTTAATAATCTTACCAAAATAGTAATGGTAGCGAACTCCTTCTTGAATTAATTTCCGACGTTCTTTGATGATTTTCTGAAAATTCTTTAAGTATCTATTTTTAAAAACAGGAAGTTGATAGCTTTGCTCATAAATGGCAATTTTTTTATAGGTCATCAGATGTGGAGAGTTCCTATTTAGCATAGCTATCTTAGACCAAAAAATTCCTCAGTACTTAGCAATAATCATCCGCTGCTCCCAGCTATTACAGGAGGGAGCAATACCTAATTAAACATTTTCAACTTCAACAACAACTGGTTCATTTTCAACAACTGGTTCCTTTTCAAGGATTGGTTCCTTTTCAATAACTGGTTCATTTTCAACAACTGGTTCCTTTTCAATAACTGGTTCATTTTCAATAACAACTGTTTGAGGACTTTCAGGAGTTGGCTGAGTTACCGTTTCTTGCTGCTTTGCTGTCTGTTCTTGATAGTCAGTCAAGTATTTTTTAGTTTTTAATTTCAGGTCATCAGTCAGAGGTAAAGCATCAATTTCAGCTAAAAGTGTTTCCAGCGATTCTTTTTTACTTCGCTCAGTGTAAAAAGCATTCAGAACCGCTTCAATTCCATACTGAGCGATCGCATCTCCTAAGACAGTAACCAACCCCATCGCTCCGATACCCAGAAAAACGACAAAGGGTTGTCCGAGGGTAACAATTAGCACGATGACAGCAATAATAGCCGAAGCTAAATAAGTACCTGCCACTTTTTTGATAATGTTATCGAGTTCCATAAAAATCACCTCAAATTTTTAGCGAAGGATTGGTTTAATTCTAAAGCAAGGTTAATCTGTCTGTTGATCGCTGTTAAGTAAAGCTTGAAGAAAAGGTTCAAGACTTTTGGGACGATAATCGGAAAAAGCCTTTAATCGTTTTACCACACTGTGATGAACAGTGACAACTTTTGTATTGAAATATCGCCATTGCTCACCTCCCAAGGACGACAATCCCTTAACCGTATTATCGAACTTGATGGTCGGGTCTAGTTTAATTGGGAATTCCTCAAATTCAGAGGTGGTTGAGTCAAACTCTAATCCCAATTTTTTGGCTTGATTAATCATCCATTGTAAGGGGTAGTCGGAAAGTCCTTGATATTCTTTTTTGCCACCACCTAGACAGGTATGTTCACCGACAAATAAAACTTCTTTGACAACTTGTTCAGGATTTTCTGGGTTGGCTTTGATCGGAGTGGAAGGAAAGTTTTTCCGTTTTTCATCAATGGCAACAGCATGAAAAGCATTTTGGATAATCGGACTTAATTTTGTATTACTAAATTCATATTTTTTATGATAAAACTTAGCCAGGGGAAACCAAGGAGTTAAATCAGGAATACCAAAATGACCAACTGTATCCCAACAACCTAACATCTTGACTGGAATACGATCTTGAAAATCTTCCTTTTCTGTCTCAATTTTTTTGGCATTAGCGGCACGAAATTGTTGAGCTTTGGCACTATCGGAACTAACGGTGTGGTCTCGATAGAGTTGATAAGCCTGGGGAATTTCTTTAATCTTAGATCGTTTTAGGATTCCACATTTATCGATAAAACTAGCCAAACAACGAACGATATATGCTCCGCGACTAAAACCTAACAAATAAATTTCATCCTCGCTTGTGGGATTATAGTTAAGGACAAGAAAACGATAGGCATCTTGAATCATCCGATCAAGGCCCCAGCCAAAAGTTTCATTCCCTAAACTTTTAATAAATTCGTTATCTTCGGCGCTGCCAGAACCTGACAAAAAGACGATTTGATGGGTTTGATCCTCGGCAATATACTTAATAGATTCGGCGAATTTAACCACATTGGTGGGATCAGCACTGGTAGAGTCTTCCCAAGAACCATCACAACAAATAATTAACCGTTTTTTCTGGTTTGAATAAGTCAGGATATCTGGTGCAGAAATTGCCGTTTCAGTAATCTCCTCAATTTCATTGCTCTCATGGTTGGGAAGAGCTGCTTCTTCGGTGATTATAGTTGATTCTGGATGCTCTTCCGGGGAAGGTTCTTGATGTTCGGCCGGAGCATCCTGTTCAATCACTTCTTCTTCTTCAAGGGAGTTAAAAATTTCGTTGACCATTGTTATCCTTTTCGCATTCCTTCTAGCTTTACTGCTAGTCTGAGTTTTTGATTTAGGAAGCGAGGTTGGTTTAGAGGGAAGACTATCTAGTTGCCAGGTTGTCCCATGAAGAATACCATGATTACCATAACTTGTTTGATCCTCTGCACTGCCATTAAGTGATAAATAAGTGACTAAGCCAAGGTCATCAAACCCAGGAGATTGATACATCTTTTTCTGGATTTCTTCTTGGCTAAGTGCTTGATTCCAAACAGAAACTTCTGCAAGACAACCTTGCCAATAATGGGAGAGATTAACAGAGGCTCCCAAGATGATTTTTTCAATCCCCGTTAAGGCACGGTTATGACCGTTGCCACGATGCCAAATGATCCCATTACGATAGATCAACATTCGGCCTGTGGTGGCATTTTTAACAAAAGACCAGTAAGTCCAATTACTATAATCCTTAAGCTTGACTTGTTTTTCAATTCGATCGAAACCTTCTTCGTTTCCCGCATCCCAAAAAATCGCAGGTTTCACGGGATCGCCCCAAGGCAAGGTAATATGTAGAACGCGGTTATTTTCCTGATTAACAGCTTCTAAAAGAGTCGTTTCTGTAGATAAATTATTTTCCCCTTTTGCCCAAAATGTAATGGTAATACTCTGATCGATGTCAAGAAATCCGTGGGATAGATCCATGTGATCATCAATGCCATTAAATTTTAGTACAGAGCGTTGTTCAGCCATTGGTTTTGTAATCACCTAGGGGAGAAAGAGGTAATCAGGGGTTCAGGGACTCTGACTAATAAGAGATTTATCTATCTGTCGCGGTCTTTGTGAACGTCACCGTCTAGCTTACCACATTTTAGTTATCTAGCGATATAAGTGAGAAGTTTTCACAAAATTTAGCTTCAATAGCCTCTCATCCCATATTCGCGGTCAATTGTTGTTGGTAGAAACTGGCAGTTAAATTGCTGGCATCGTTAGACAGCTGGAGGGTTTGTTCAGGTTCTGGGGTCGATTCGGTGTCCGGCTATTGCCCTGATTATATCAATCTTTTCCAGCCAGAGCGCTTAAGGTGAGATTTTAAGCCACTTTAAGATTTGAGGATTTTTGTCATAACGATAGGTAAAACCACCGTTGGCTACGATCAAATTTCCGCGACTAGCTTTACTCCGAACACTAGAGATCGATAAGTAGGTTAATAGTTTCATCTCTTGATGAGAAAGTCCTTCAAGAGACTGATGTGTTTCTGGTGATTCTGACTCATAATTAATGGTAATATCAGATTGTACATAATTGTCATTAGGGGTATTAGTAAACATTTCTTGCGCTTTCTTAAGGCGATAATCCTCAACGGTCAAGAGTTCCCAACTAGAGTTAGCCGAGAGTTCTAGAACCCATTGATGGTAATTAAAGAGACTTTCTCGATGACGGACACTAATAAAAGTTGTCTTACGAGCTTTTAATTGATCATATAGAATCCTTTCGTTGACTAAATCTAGGGTGCTGGTTGCTTCATCTAAAATGATAAAACTGGGGGGATTAACTAAGAGCCGAGCAAAGGCTAGACGTTGTTGTTCTCCCAGAGAGAGAATGTTTTCCCAGGGTTTTTCAGAGTCAAATTCATCCACCCGACTTAGGGCGTTTTGTAAATTGACTTGTTGTAATACTGCTTGAATTTCGCTATTAGTTATCTGATGATCGGTCTGAGGATAGAGCAGTTGTTCCCGTAAGGTTCCTAAGATAATGTGGGGACGTTGGGGTAAAAAGAGAATTTCTTCAAGGGGTGGCCGCATTAAACATCCGGTACCGGAATTCCATAAACCCGCGATCGCTCGTAGGAGGGAACTTTTGCCGTGGCCACTAGGGCCAACAATCAGTAATCCTTCACCGGGTTGAACAGAAAGAGATAGATCTTCGACAATTACCTGCTCATAGTCGGGAGTTTGTAAAGTGACTTTCTCAAAGGCAAAATGTATCCCCTCATCGGGGTCAGGAGTTATTCTGGTACTCATGAACAAGCAAAGTGATTGAGAAGACCTCCTGCAAAAATAGGAACTGATTATGTAAAATAAAGTAAAACACTCAGAAAAACAATGACTTACGAAAAAGTAAAAAATTTGAATCCAGAAGAGTTTAAACGCTTTTGTGGAGTATATCCTG
>NZ_JADEXY010000187.1 GCF_015206885.1 Microcystis aeruginosa LEGE 91341
CTTCCCCACTTCCCCATTCCCCCATCTCCTGTCTCCTGACTCCTGACGACCGGCTCCTAACCCCACCAACAAACTTTTTCAGCAAACCCGAATTAATGATCCTTCCTGAATTATTTGACCTTTGGCAAGAAACCCTAGAATGGCAACCCGATGGAGCCATACAAGCGCAATTTCAACAACTTTATGACTTGATTTTAGAGGGTAATCAACGTTTTAATCTCACCCGAATTACCCAACCGGAGGAGTTTTGGGAAAAACATCTTTGGGACTCTTTATCGGGTTTAGCTTGGTTACAAAAATCCCAGCCGGATCTATTGACAAAACCCCTATCAGTCATTGATTTGGGGACGGGGGCCGGGTTTCCGGGAGTGCCAATTGCGATCGCATATCCCCATTGGTCGGTGACTCTCTTGGATTCCACCCAAAAAAAGATTAATTTTCTTGAAGAAGTTATTGACAAATTGGAGTTAAATAACACGAAAACTCGTTTAGGTCGGGCGGAAATCGTCGGGAAAAACCTTAAACATAACTCTGCTTACGATATCGTCTGTTTGCGAGCGGTAGGTAATGTGGATATCTGTGTTAACTATGCTTTGCCTTTCCTGAAAAAGACTGGAATCGCTATTCTCTATCGTGGTCAGTGGTCCGCGCAGGATAGTTTAAGTTTAGAGGAGAATCTGGGGAAAGCTGGCGGTAAAATCCTCGAAATTGCCAGTTTTACCACTCCCTTAAGCCAAAGCGTCCGTCATTGTCTATATATCGGCAAGGGATAACTCTAAGCGGTGAGAGGATGAAAAAAGAAAGCCAAGGCCAGGATAGTATAGGTAGCTAATAGTAACATTCCTTCTAACCAATTCGATCGCCCATCACTACTAATCGAATTAGCCAACCACACCGCCACAGCCACTGCCACCAACTCAAAGGGATTAAAATTTAGATCCATGGGCTGACCGATAATATAACCCATGATAACCAAAACTGGAGCCACAAACAGGGCGATCTGCATACTGGAACCGACAGCCACAGATACCGATAGATCCATTTTATTCTTAAGGGCGACGGTGACAGCCGTAGCGTGTTCGGCCGCATTGCCGATAATAGGCAAAAGAATCACCCCGGTAAACAGTGCCGTTAAACCTAGCTGTTCCGTAGCCTCCTCTAGGGATGCCACCAGTAACTCCGATTCTACGGCCACAGCGATGGTAACGATCAATAAAATCAAAGACCAAAACCAGATTTTCGGCTTTGCGGGGTTTTCTCCAGCGCTTTCCTCCTCAATACCGGCAATCCCGACATCGTAGAGATAGGTGTGGGTTTTCATGGAAAACAAGAGACTTAAACCATAGACGAAAATTAACACCGCTGCCACGGCCACGGATAGACGCTGTAGGACTGGTTCCCCGACTCCCGTGGAGGTAAATTGCACGGCAGTGGGTAAAAGGAGCGCCACCACCGCCAAATTCATGGCTGAAGCATTTAAACGAGCAGTTATTGGCTGAAATTCCTGTTCTTTGAAGCGTAAACCGCCTAAAAACATCGATAATCCCATAACTAAGAGTAAATTACCGATAATTGAGCCAGTAATCGTCGCTTTTACCACATCGATGAACCCTTCCCGCAAAGCGACATAGGCAAGAATTAATTCTGTGGCATTGCCAAAGGTGGCATTCATCAAACCGCCAATATTTGGCCCAACCACCACCGCAATTGCTTCCGTGGCTTCCCCCATGTAGGCCGCTAGGGGGATAATGGCTAGACAAGCGGTGATAAAAACAACTGTTCCGCCCCAGTGTAACAGGGAACCGGCGATCGATAGCGGCACAAAAATTAATAAGATGGCGAAAATAGTGTTTTTGCTTAACATAAAGTGGGTAATTTTGTCAAGATAGTTTTATTTTGATCGGAGATGGGGACTAGAATCGGATTCTAGCCAAAATTCCCCAGTAGAACCAGTTATTATCCATAATATTGCCCTAAAACCGTCTCTGAGGGACTTTTCTAGAGGTTCGGGGGGTGATTGGGAGGGAACAGTCACCGGTTTAATCATAATTCCGCGACTACCAAAAACAATTTCTCCCACTAATCGCGCCCTTCTCATGTGATTATCGGAAGTGACTAGATAGACACTATCAATACCTTGGGCTTTCAGTTGATCGGCTAGGCTAGTAAAATTAGTGACAGTATCTCGCGCATTGTAATCGAGATGGAGACGTTCTAGGGGAATTCCCGCTTTTTTAAAAATCTTTCTCACATATCGTCGCGGACTACCAGAAGACACCCAAATCGGTAGATCGGGATATTCCTTAGCTAATTTTGCCGCAAAACGTTCTCGATCGGCATGACCTCCCAAAACAAAAATCGCTTCCGGTTTTAGCCACTGCTGACGTAAATCGTGATATAACCAGCCTAAACTCGCCAAAATTAGCGGAATAGCCAGCAATTTTAACCTAGATTTGCCTAACTTCCCTTGCGGAGAAACTCGCTTTTTTCTCTGAGAATTAGCCTTGAGAACCATATAACAGTGATCGGTGAGCGGTTGTCAACCTTCAGCTTTGTGGATTAAAGTGATCGAGGGTGAGGATCATCGAACTCACATTGACGTAGGAGATAGGGATTTTATTCCCTAACTGACCGATAATTTTCCCGGAACTCAGGTTGATTGATGCAGTCGCTTACATTCCCCACCAACGGGCCACCGCTTCGGGAAGGGGTAGCAAAATACTTAATAACAAAGCTAGGGAAAATAAACCTAATAAATCTCGTTTATTATCCAATTCGGTGACATCATTTAAAGCCGGTTGATCGCTGACTGGCATTAATAAGAGAATAATCGCCCAGAGTAAAAAATCTGGCTGCACTAGGGCTAAAATAAACATGAATAATCGAGTTAATTGACCGATAATTATGGCGGTTTTCTGTCCATACATGGCGTGAACAATATGACCACCATCCAATTGACCAACGGGCATTAAATTTAGGGCTGTAACGATAATTCCCACATAACCAGCTACCGCTAAAGGATGTAAATGGATGGCTTTTCCTGCGATTAAATTACTGCCGAGAGCTAGTTTAGCCACGATAGACAAGAAAAAAGAAAACTGCGGATTTAAGGCTTGAAAATTTAATAAACTGCTTTGATTAGTTAGGGGAACTATTTCCGAGAGGGACAATCCCCAAAACAGTAAAGGAATAGCGATAATTATACCCCCCAAAGGACCGGCCACCGCCACATCAAATAAAGCTTTGCGGGTGGGTACAGGGGAGCGCATTTGAATGAAAGCCCCGAAGGTGCCTAGGAAGAAAGGAATGGGGATAAAATAGGGCAAAGTAGTTTTAATTTTATATTTAACTGCTGTAAAATAATGACTGAATTCGTGCAGTCCTAAAATAGCAATTAAGCCTAAACTGTAGGGTAAACCTTGCAATAATAAACTAGGATTATTTTCTAATTGTTGGGCAGTAATGCCACTTAATCCCGCACCAATAACCGTGGTGGTTAAGATAGTTAATAACAACAAACCCAGGGCAAGAAAGGGGCGAGTAATTTTTTCAGTTTCTATAGTTTCTGTTTTTTGCTGCCAGGGATTAGCCACAAGAGCGAAAAAAGGTTGTCCCTGAAAACTTTCTTGGAAAAGCAATAAAAAGCGATCACCAAAAACCTTTTCCACATTGTTTTTAATCACTTGATAAGCTTCTTCGGGAACTGCTCGCAATTTCCCCCGACAGAGAATTGCTTGGGGACGATAATCGATATTTTGCAGATAATAAACACCCCAAGGAAAACAATCTCTTAGGGATTTTTCCTCTTCGGCAGTGATCGGTTTTAAATCATTTTTAGGTGCAGGATTATCAATATTTTCTAGGACTAAATTCGCTTGTTTCGGTGATGATGGGGGGCTTTCTTGGGGAGTAATCCGACCCTTCTGTACTAGCCACCAATACAAAAAAGGACAGATCACAAAAGGACCGAACAGCAAAAATGCCGGCATGGGGGTATCCTCTCCATAGATTAACGTCCAGCCAGTCCAAATTAGAGCCGGAGTCATCAGGACTAACCAAATTAACCATATTGGTGTTGTCGTGACTTTGGCCACGCTACGCTTGACGATAAAATAAGTGAAACCACCAAGAATCCCTAATAACAACCACATTTCCATATCGGCTCTTTTCTCTTGAATAAAAAGCGGCTAATTTCAGCCGGCCTGGTCATCGAAAAACTGGGTCTGAAACCCCGCCCTTTAGCGATAGCGGAGGGCGGCTTTACATAAGTTAGCGAGAAACAATTAAACCGTTAGAACGACGAATTAACTGAATCTTACTAACAGCTATCTGTCCCAATCGTTTCCAACTGGTATCGCTTACAGATAGCTGTTTTTCGGTATCTCCACTAACATAACCAATCCCTTTGGGAGAAGAAACTAAATCTCCTTTACGGAACCCATGTCTTGTGGTAGAGCCACCATATTTACGTCGTTTACCACCTTTGGAAAAAACCATCAGGTGAAGTTGACGACGACTAATAGGAGGACGTTTGATGACAGCAAAGGGAGCGTTCGTTACTTTAACAGAACCCTTCCAATCATATCCAGGTCCATTAGAATTGTGGAATGGCAAATAATCTAAAAACTGAAAACAGGCAAGAGCAATGCCATCGTTAGCATGGCTTTCTGGTGATTGTTCTGCTTTATTTTTGGACTTTTCTAATCGCAAATATTTTCTAAGATTAGAGGTTTGCCAACCAAAGAGAGTATGGACTGTTGCCAATTGAGACAGTTGCTCAATAGCCCATTTTTGTCCGACCATAACTGGTGAGAAACCTTTTCCAGACTTAGCTCCTTTTCTACCAGAAGTTAAATCAACATCGGCTTTGATGTACTCAAAGTAAATATCGGTAATTGGATAGATTTTGGTTAGTTCAGAAACGACTCGAAGTTCAAGTTGACGATTAGCTCTGATTGAGGGAGCTAATTTTCCTTGTTTTCTATTTGAAAATCGTTTTTGTCGATGCGCTCTTAGATTAAAAGAAAGTTGGCGGTTAATCCGTCTTCCTCTACGTCCTTTTCGCATTAACCGTCTATTGTCAATGCGCTCTCTTACTCGCTTAAAAGGAAGTTCTAAGTGAGCCTTCCAAAGAGTAAAAAGAGAGGATTGAACGCCAATTCCAGAGAATAATTTACCCGGGTCAATACCAATGGCAATCGGTTGGGTTTTGTTGTTAGAGGATTCAGTGGTTAGCTGGACATAGAAAATATCTAAGTCGTTGAATTTACCGATAGCTTTTCCTTCCTTAATCCACCGTCTGGCCCGACTGGGTTTGGTGGGCATTAACGGTTTTCCGTTTTTTGAGATAACAGGAACTCTTGCCATGGAGATAATCCTTAAGAGTGAAGTTAATGTCCCTTACCGCAACACAATCAAGATGTCTTGTCTAACAACGCTTTACCAATAAAGCTTAGAGGGAATCCGAACTAGGGAAGTATTCGGAGGTCTGTGCCAGATTGTGTCTCGATGCGGTAGTCTCTACTTGCGTCGCCTAAATTGGTTTAGACAAGCCCCGTCGCTTTTATGGCTGGGTTAGTGACCGATCGTGCTAAATTGTAAACCGCATTGATTGTGATTTGGATAGGCAAACCATGCGATCGGAAACCGAATCGTCTCCTTTAGAGGTTAGCAAAACTACAAAACCCCCTCGATTAATTCTAGAAGGTTTATACGCTTTCTCGCCTAATCGGGAAACCCTAGGGGGAACCTCTTATCTTATTGTAGAAAATACTGGTAATATTCTGGTGGATTGTCCTGGCTGCGACGAGAGCGAGCGGGATTTTCTCCGAGAAAAGGGAGTCCGTTACCTATTTTTTACCCATCGCGGGGGTCAGGGTAAACAGAGCGATTCTCTGCAAAGTTTACTTAATTGTGAGATTATTCTACAGGAACAGGAAGCTTATCTGCTTCCTCACCGTCAAATTACCGTTTTTCAGCAACAAATCCAGTTATCTCCCACTTGTAGCGGTTTTTGGACTCCAGGCCATTCTCCCGGTTCCTCCTGTCTCTACTGGAACCGTCACGGGGGGGTTTTATTTACCGGTCGTCATCTTCTCCCCGACACCAAGGGTCAACCGCAACCTCTACAGACCGCGAAAACTTTCCACTGGCCGCGGCAATTGCGATCGCAAAAGGCCATTTTAGACCGTTTTAGCCCAGAAACCCTCTCCTATCTTTGTCCGGGTGCTAATACCGGCTTTTTACGCGGTCGGGGAATTATCGATCGCGCCTACGAAAAAATCAGCGCCAATCCTCTTAACTAGGGTTTGCGGCAAAAAGTTTTTCTGGGGGGTAGGGTGTGGGG
>NZ_JADEXY010000188.1 GCF_015206885.1 Microcystis aeruginosa LEGE 91341
ATTATGAATTATGAATTATGAATTGGGGTATGGGGAGAATAAATAAAAATAGTCTCCTGTCTCCTGTCTCCTGTCTCCTATGTCCTCTGAATTTTCTTAAGCGAGAAACTTAACCAACTCCTCTAATTTTTGCCAAGCTAACCCACTGGCTAAAATCTCGCGTGCGAGGGCGAAACCAGCAGCATGATCGCCAAAAGTGACCTTTTCTGCCACCTGTAGGGCAAGAGCGGCATTAATTGCCACAGCATCCCGTTGAGCGGGCGTTCCCCCCCCTTGCAGAACATTTTTGAGGATTTCGGCATTTTCTGGCACTTCCCCGCCTTTAAGGGCATTTAAACTAGCTCTGGGGATAGAAATTGACAAGGGATCGATCGCCGCAGAAATGACCTCGCCATTATTTAATAAAGCTATATCGGTCAGATCTCCCAACCCCACCTCGTCGAGTTTTTCCCGGCCGTGAACAATAATCGCCTTTGGGGTTCCCATTTGTGCTAAAGCTGTGGCCATGGGGGTGAGAAATTGCCGGTCATAAACCCCGATAACTTGACCTGTGGGACGGAGAGGATTAACTAGAGGGCCCAGAAGATTAAAAACCGTGCGAACTTTCAGGGTTTTGCGGAGATTAGCCACACTTTTCAGGGCCGGATGCCAACCGGGGGCAAAAAGAAAGGTCACTCCCACCCCATCTAAGGCTGCCGCCACCTTCTCGCTAGGGGCGCTTAAATTAACCCCAAGATATTCTAAAACATCGGCCGAACCGACCTTGCTGGAGGCAGAGCGATTGCCGTGTTTAGCCACTTTTACGCCTCCGGCGGCCGCCACAAAAGCCACAGCAGTGGAAATATTAAAGGTTGAGGCCCCGTCACCGCCGGTGCCACAGGTATCGATAACGGGAGTAGTATGGGGTTTAGGGTCTTCTAAGCGAGATTGTTCTCGTAAAACTCCAGCCATTCCCGCTAATTCCGCCGCCGAGACTCCTTTTGCTTGCAAAGCCGCTAAAATCGCCCCCGATAAAACTTCCGGAATCTGGCCGTTTAACCATCCGGTCATTAATTCTTCAGCTTGGTTAAGGGAAAGGGATTTTTGATCGAGTAGTTGCTGCAGTAGGTTTGGCCAGTCTTGATTGGTCATCGCTGTTCCATTGGTGTGGGGATGGGGCGATATACTATCATAGCGGTTTGTCTGGAGAATCGATCGCTCCTAGGAATTTTTACTTTAAATCGAGCAAACCCTGTTCTTTTAACTTGGGATTAAAACGAATTTCCATCTGTACTCCCCGTTTTTCTAGGGTTGATAAAATATCGTTTTCTACTCGTCTGGATACCTGTTTTAATAACTTAATTTTCCCTAATTCATCAGCACTTTGATAAATTTCTTTTTCTGTCTCAGTCATGGCTAATTTAGCATCAATTGGTTCTGTCCAGAGTTTTTCATTGTCGATTACTACCTGACTTTCTCTTAACCAAGCTTGTTTAATCGATTCGAGAATAGTCCGATTAGGACGCTCGATCACCTGTATTTTTAGCCAATAACAAGCTTGGGGCTGTCGGGCAAGATGTTGTTTTAAACTGAGATAAATATCACGAGAATAGCCGACAAACTCTAGGACTTGCTCTCGATTAAAAATGGCATAAACCCCGATTTTTCCCTGTAAATCACCAGAGATATTACCCGTGGCATCTAGGTAGGAAATATATTCTAATTGTTGGAGATTAGCAAAAGTATCAGGCTCGTTCATAATTAATCATCGCTCATTGGTTGGAGATAGCTAAATTATACCTAAGTTTGAATTTTATATTCCGGGCTGTGGCTAACCCAGGAGGGTAAACTAACAGTTATCTGACTCGATAACCCCAGAGGTACTGAGATATAATAAGGTAGGTTACTAAACTATCAAGTTAGATACAATGCTGGCTATATTTACGATCGGGCATTCTAACCACACCCCAGAAAAGTTCCTCGAACTCCTCTCCATTCATAACATCAATGCTTTAGCAGATGTGCGTTCCGCTCCTTACAGCCGCTATCTTCCCCACTTCAACAAACAAGCCCTCCAGTCCTACCTACCCACAGCAGAGATTCGCTATGTTTTTTTAGGGGCGGAGTTAGGGGCGCGGCCCGCAGATAGTAGCTGTTATGTGGAAGGCAGGGCCCTTTACGAAAAAATTGCCGTCCTTGACTCATTCCAACAGGGACTGAAGCGCATCATCAAAGGATCGCAAAATCATCGCATTGCCCTGATGTGTGCCGAGAAAGACCCGATCACTTGCCATAGAGCCATTCTGGTGTGCCGGCATCTCCTGTCTTTTAACCTTGAAATTGCCCACATTCACAGCAACGGTGACTTGGAGTACCAGGAAAATCTCGAAGAACGACTCTTGCAAATTCATGACTTGCAAGACAAACAGGAGAATATACAACTATCTCTTTTCCCTACAGTCAGTCAACCTCAGTTGCCACGAAGCGAGAGAATTAGTCAAGCCTATCAGCTGCAGGGCGATCGCATAGCCTATGTGGAGAAAGATCATGATTAAACTTTTCACCATCGGGTTTACCCGAAAATCTGCCTCTAGTTTTTTTGAGGGCCTAAGAAAAGCGGGCGTTACTAAAATCATCGATACTCGCTTGCATAATACCTCCCAGTTATCCGGCTTTGCCAAACAAAACGACTTAAAGTACTTTCTCTCTGAGATTGGCGGCATCGATTACTCCCATGAACTATCACTTGCGCCCACTCAAGAAATTTTAGATGCCTACAAAAAGAAACAAATATCGTGGGAAGATTACTCTAAAAAATACCTTGGCATTCTGCATCAAAGACATATTGAATCAACGATCAAACCGGATAGCTTACAGAATTCCTGTTTTCTTTGTAGCGAAGACAAACCTCACTTTTGCCACCGGCGACTTGCCGCAGAATATCTTCAGTCCCATTTTAATAATATAGAAATTATTCATCTGTAGCTAAGTAGGTAGGCGTTAAAAATTATCAGATGCCCCCCTTATTAAGGGGGGACTAAGGGGAGATCGGCACCCCCCTTATCAAGGGTGGCATGGGGGATCGAACCTAAAATCCATTTTTAATTTAATTATAACCAGCTACTTATATGGAGATAATTTGTCTAGCTAATTCTTACAAGCATCAGGGAAGATGTATTGCGGGGATAGACCGAGAATCGGGTCAGTGGTTCAGACCAATTTCCGAGTTAGAAGACGGCAGAATCCCTCTAGATAATCATTGTATTCAGACTGGGGAAATTAGTATTTTGGATATCCTCAGTATTCCTATCGACAGCGAGAGAAAATCTGGCCATGAGATTGAGAATATTGGCTACAAAAACTTACCTTGGGCAATTATTGGCAAAGCAGAGGTGGCCAATCTTTTACAGTTTTGCGAGGGCTATTTATTATATCCCGATTACGGAAAGTCGATACCTTATGAATATCTGAAATCCCAAGCTCCAGTACGCACTCTCCAATTGATTGAGGTAAAATCATTCTGCTGCCGTAAAAACAGCAGGGGGAAATGGCGGGGGATTATTGCCGATGCTCAGTATGATTTCGCCGATTTTGATCTTAGCATCACCGATCCGATAATTCTAGAGAAACTCGATCGAGAGGAAGAAATAAACCCTCACTGTTTAATCTGCCTCAGTCTCGGACAGCCTTGGCAGCCCGATGCCAATCTTCCCCTATCATGCTATCGTTTGATCGCGGGAGTGGTTGAACTTTTGCCAGAAATTCAACTCATCGCTACGGAAATGGAGAGATTATCTTGGAGTAGAGAACAAGGAAAGGAATATTTAAAAGAAAAATTTGGCAAAGTTTCCCGCTATCAACTTACTGAAAATGAAGCTAAACAGTTTCTTGATTTTTTGAGAAGCGGTGGAAAAATATAGCCAACTAACAAATCACTCACGGTGGTGAGTTCAACCGTTAGACTGACAGTTTAGCTGCCGGGGAGTGAACTAAAGGTTAATGGGACGGTGTGATCGTTTTCTGATTCTGAAAGGTTAAGAAGTTGACCATTTTTGACAAGAGGTACTAGGAGCAACTGTTAGTAAAATTAATCTTGATCCACTGCTTGCCCTTTAAAATTGTACCAAAAAGTCTTAGGCTAAATTAGTCCCCAAAAATGATCAATTCTCAATGCCTACTGCTTCTCTTAACGAAATTGTTCACGCAGCCCTCAGTGGTCAAGTGGTTTCTTTTCCCACGGATACAGTTCCCGCTTTAGCAGTTTCTCCCCCCTATGCTGCCTTAGTTTTTGCCGCTAAAAAAAGGACTTTTGATAAACCTTTAATTCTTATGGCGGCCTCAGCAGCAGATCTATGGGATTATGTCAAGGGAAATCCGGAAGAAAGGGAAATTTGGCGGCAAATGACCGAAAAATACTGGCCCGGCTCCCTAACTTTGGTTTTACCTGCTTCTGAAAAAGTACCAAAAGTTCTTAACCCTAAGGATCCTAGCACGATTGGGATCCGAGTTCCTGCTCATGCGATCGCCAGAGAAATTCTTGGTCGAACTGGTGTTTTAGCGACCACAAGTGCTAATCTGTCAGGACAAGAGCCTTTATTAACTCCTGAAGCGATTATGACTACTTTTCCCTCGGTGACGGTGTTAGCGCCTACAGAAAGGCAAGCATGGGGAATAATCAATAGTGGACAACCCTCCACCGTCGCGCGTTGGCAATGTCAAAGATGGGATATCTTACGACAAGGGGCAGTTTTTCTGTAAATATGGACGATATTGACGCTTTAAAACGGGAATTACAGCAAACTCGCCTCGCTTATCAGATGGCTGTGGCAATTAATCACCTCAAAAGCAGTTTTTTGGGGCGGGTTGCCCACGAATTGCGATCGCCATTAAGCAGTATGATCAGTCTCCATCAAATGATTCTCGCCGATCTTTGCGAAAGTCCGGCCGAAGAAAGAGAATTTATCGCCCAGGGGCAACTGGCGGGCCGTAAACTGATGGCAATGCTCGATGAGATGATTAATCTCTCCAAACTAGAGTCGGGTACTATACCTCTGGAGCGAGAAATTTTTTCTTTAACTAAACTCTGGCAAGATTGGGCAAGTTTAACCCATTTACAAGCAGCTAATCGCAATATTCAGCTTAAATTTAGCCCTTTAACCGATGATATTGCTATTATTGCCGATTATCAGTGTTTATATTCCGCTCTTGTCCTTCTCGTCGATGCAGCGATCGCCAACTTAGCGAGTGGCTCTATTTGTATATCGGTAAGCGCCCTTGACGAGAAAAAAGTTACTATTAGTCTAGAATTTTCCAGGGAAATCCCTCTTTGGCAAATGCCAGAAATTTCCCCTTTGAGTTTAGAATCAAAGCCGGAAGAAGTCAAACAATTTACTCAAGCTCTTGGTCTTTCTCCCGGTCTTAAATTCCAGTTAGCGAAGGGAATTATCGAAGTATCGGGGGGGGAAATGAGCTTAAATCAAATCGATAACAATAGTCAAGACAAGCTCACAGAGATCGTTTTTTCTTTACCTCGATCGCCGGACAGGAAAACTCATCAGGATAACGATTAAATAATACCATCGTCGTGGTGGCGTTGCTTTGGAAACCAATGCGCTGATAAAAACTTTCTTGATTAGTAGTCATCAAATAGACTCTTTCCACTCGATTTATTCGGGGATGGGCCAAAACTGTTTCTACTAATTTACGCCCTAAACCGGCTCCCTGATAATCGGGATGAACAATCACATCCCAAATAGTTGCCCGATAAATGCCGTCAGAAATGGCGCGAGCAAAACCAATTAATTGCCGCTCATTCCACACCGTCACCACCGGATCACTATAGTCAATTGCGGTTTCTAAATCTTCTAAACAGCGATCTATTGCCCAAAATGCGGTTAAATTAAATAATTCTCGTAGTTGCAATAGATCTATCTTGCTTTTATCCTCGTCAAACTGAATCTGACTACAATCAATCATTGATATTTCCTTAGTCTAAGACTAAAAAATAGGAGAAGATATTTTTCCGAGAAAGAGGATTCACGCTCGATCGGACTGATTTATGAGCAATTTCCCCTAATCTATGTGTCTAATTATACTCAATGCCTCAGATAATCTCTAGCTGATTTATCGTGATTTCTTGACAAGTTATTAATCAGTGAGCGGGAGTCAGGAGATAGGAGTCAGGAGATAGGAGTCAGGAGATAGGAGATAGGAGATAGGAGTCAGGAGATAGGAGTCAGGAGATAGGAGTCAGGAGTCAGGAGATAGGAGATTATTTTATTTATTCTCCCCATTACCCCACTTCCCCAC
>NZ_JADEXY010000189.1 GCF_015206885.1 Microcystis aeruginosa LEGE 91341
TCGGGAGGGGTCAGAGGTGAATAAGAACCAGCCTGAATAAGGGGGGTTGGATCCCCCCTGCCCCCCTTGATAAGGGGGGTGCCGATAGGCGGGGGGATCCCCCTTAATAAGGGGGCATCTGATAATTCTTAACGCCTACCTACTTAGGGTCAAGTATGCCACACAAACGGCGATCGAGCATTTAATCACTAATCGACAACTGCCCCTAACAAAACCCGACAATACCCCTTTAAAGTCGCCACTCGCTCGCTAATTATCTGTAAACGCTTCTCCCGTCCTTGCCGCGCTGAGGCCAAAAATAACCAATCCGTCTCCAGCAATCGCCACGATCGATATAGTTCCGTCTGGACCGTGCGCCAACGATTAGCCACCTCTGGGCTGAAATTGTCATCATTTAGTGACAATATCTCCCCTTCTAGACAGGTTTGTAAAGCTTGAAAAGATTGTAACCCCGTGGAAGCATCCCCATCCAGAAGGGCAAGACTGAAATCCTCCAGTTTTCTTAACAAAGATTCGTAGGCTTGATGGTAATTTGTCGGTAGCATCCAATACAAAGCGCGTTAGAATTTGTTACATAAGATTAACGATTTGCCGTCACGGTTGCAAGTCCTCTCTCCTCCCAACCAGAGACAAAAACTTAAAAGAATCCCGCCCTTTTCGCCGATCGATCCGATTCCAGTGTTAGAGAGTTAAGCAATCTGGCATCCCTTCGGCCTAATAATTTTCTAGTTATCCGTCTCCACCACCCCTATTATCCATCTCCCCCATCTAACCATGAACGCCATCACTGCCACCCAACCAGAAACCCTCACCGCCCTTCCCCGGGACACGGAACCGAAAAAAGCGTTAGTTTTACCCGATTGGCTGAAAGAATGCCTAATTACCTACGAAAACGACCCCCAGAATCCCGATAGCGATTTAATCTGTCGGGCCTTTAATTTCGCTCACAAACTCCACGAGGGGCAGTATCGCAAATCCGGGGAACCCTATATCGCCCATCCTATAGCTGTAGCGGGATTACTGCGGGATCTAGGGGGTGATGGGGCAATGATCGCGGCGGGATTCCTTCACGATGTGGTGGAAGATACGGAAGTTACCCCTGAGGAAATCGAGGATAGATTCGGTGTCGAGGTGCGTAATTTGGTGGAAGCGGTGACAAAACTCTCCAAATTCAACTTTTCTAGCAAAACTGAACGGCAAGCGGAGAATTTTCGCCGAATGTTCCTGGCGATGGCTCAAGATATCCGCGTCATCGTGGTAAAATTAGCCGATCGCCTGCACAATATGCAAACCCTCGAACACCTTAACCCGCAACAGCAGCAACGCATCGCCCTCGAAACTAGAGAAATCTTTGCTCCTCTGGCTAACCGTTTAGGAATTGGGCGATTTAAATGGGAATTAGAGGATTTATGCTTTAAATACCTCGAACCCGATGCTTATCGCACCGTGCAGTTATTGGTATCGGAAAAACGCATCGATCGAGAGTCCCGCATCGAAACCGTTACTAACACATTGCGGGAAAAATTGCAAGAAATTGGCATAAAAGTTCTTGATTTACAGGGTCGCCCCAAACATCTCTACGGCATTTATCATAAAATGCACAATCAGGGTAAAGAATTCGAGCAGATTTATGATATCGCCGCCGTCCGCATTATCGTCGAAACTAAAGAGGAATGTTATCGTTGTTTAGCCGTAGTTCACGACCAATTTACCCCGATTCCCAACCGTTTTAAAGACTATATCGGTTTACCAAAAGCTAACCGTTATCAATCTCTCCATACCACCGTTGTTGGTTTAAATGCCCGCCCCCTAGAAGTGCAGATTCGCACCCTAGAAATGCACCATGTTGCTGAATACGGTATTGCAGCCCATTGGAAGTATAAAGAAACCGGTTCTAGTCAGACAACTTTAACCGCCGAGGATGAAAAATTTGCTTGGCTGCGTAATCTTCTCGACTGGCAAAAAGACCTTAAAGATGGCCAAGAATACATGGATGGCCTGAAAAATAATTTCTTTGAAGAAGATATCTATGTTTTTACCCCCAAAGGTGATGTGGTGGCTCTGGCCCAAGGCGCGACACCAGTAGATTTTGCCTATCATATTCATAGCGAAGTAGGTAATCAGATGAAAGGGGCAAGAATTAATGGTAAATGGTCAGTTCTTGATGCTCCCTTGCAAAATGGTGATCTGGTGGAAATTCTCACCAGCAAAAATAGTCACCCTAGTTTAGATTGGTTAAATTTTGTCGTTACTCCTAGCGCCAGAAATCGCATCCGGCAATGGTACAAAAAATCGCGCCGAGAAGAAAATATTAGCCGAGGTCGTGATTTATTAGAGAAAGAATTGGGGAAAACTGGCTTCGATGCCCTGCTAAAATCAGAACGAATGCAATCGGTGGCTAAACAGTGCAATTATGTGGCAGTAGATGATTTATTGGCGGCTTTGGGTTACGGCGAAGTTACCCTAAAAAATGTGGTTAATCGTCTGCAAGAAACAGTTAAAAATCAACAGGAAATTTTAACGGTCAAAAATCCGCCCGATGTCCTAACTGATTCCCAATTGATTCTACCACCTTCTCCCGTTCAAAGGGCTTTACCCGTCAGTAAATCACCGATCGCCGGTGTGGAGGGATTAGTCTATCGTTTGGCTGGTTGTTGTTGTCCTTTACCCGGAGAAAATATTACCGGTATAGTCGCCCATGCGGGGGAAGGGATTGTTATTCACCGTCAGGGCTGCTCGAATGTGGAAAAAGCCGAAGCTGAACGCTTAATTCCTGTTAGTTGGAACCCCGTAGATGACCAGGGACGTTATCCAACTTATCCAGTAAATATTCAGATTGAAGTGATTGATCGCGTCGGGGTTTTTAAAGATATTCTCTCTCGCTTAAGTGACCAAAATATTAACGTTCGCAATGCCGGAGTTAAGACGAATTTCGGTAAACCTGCTTTAATTTCCCTGAAAATTGAAGTAAAAGACCTGCAACAATTTGAACGCTGTGTTACTCAAATTAAGCTGATGAGCGATATTTTAAACGTTCGTCGCATCAGTCAGGTAAAAAGCGATCGAGAGTAGGTTAAACCTAAAATTTCTGCTCCTATCCCCCAAACGCTGGAGTGCCTTAGCTTTTGAAGAAGGATCGGCAAAAGGCAAGAGGCAATAGGGGGAATAAATAATCAGTTTTTAATAACCAGATTTAGTATGACTTTTTTTCGTTACTTTTTGTCACCGAACAACGTAGGATCGATAATTAATCTGAGCGCAAAAATCCCTATGTTATTATCCCTACTCTCAGTTATTAGTTTTCTGATTAGTTTTCTGGTGGTTGCCCTGATTAAACAACGTTTTAGCCAACAATTGTTAGATATTCCCAATGAGCGTAGCAGCCATAGTCAACCCACACCTAGAGGAGGTGGACTCGGTTTTGTCGTTGCTTTTGCTCTGACTGGCTGCCTCAGTTATTTTCTCCTTTCTCCTTCCCTACCTCTCATTCCCCTGTGGTTATCCTTGACTCCTTTAATTATTATCGGCCTTCTCGATGATCGTCGCGGTATTCCCTCTAGTATTCGCTATTTAGTGCAGTTATCCTCCGCTAGTGTTGCGGTTACTTTTTTCGGTGCTTTTCCCCAATCTTGGCTATTAGATTTGGGTTTTGTTGGCAAAATTTTGGCTATTATTCTCACAATTATCGGCCTGACCGCGATCATTAATTTTTATAATTTTATGGATGGTCTCGATGGTTTGGTGGCTGGCTGTACGGCGGTACAATTAGGATTTCTCGCTCTGTATTTTCAGCAACCAATTTTATGGCTTTTAGTGGCAGCTTTAGGGGGTTTTCTCCTCTGGAATTGGTCGCCAGCAAAAATTTTTATGGGCGATGTGGGTAGCACCAGTTTAGGGGCAATTGTCGCTATGGTTTTACTTAATAACCAGGGCAATCAAAGTCAAGCTTGGTCAGCTTTAACTATCACTTTTCCTCTGATTGGTGATGCTATTTATACCCTAATTTGTCGATTATTCAGAAAGGAAAATATCTTCCAAGCTCACCGCAGTCACCTTTATCAAAGATTACAAAAATCTGGCTTGTCTCATTCACAAGTAGTGATTATTTATATGGGGGTAACTCTCCTGATTGCTATTAGTGTTAACTATTTAGGAAACCTAGGATCATGGCTGAGTTTACCTCTGATTATAGGATTAATTGTTCTGGGAGAAATTTATCTGAACAGCAGAGTTAGTAAGCATAATTTACCAGTGACAAGAAAAGAATAAATTTTTTATTGCTATGGCTCCTGGAGTTAAATCAAGAGAATGTTATACTAAATACTCTTGAAAGATTATAGAAAACGGGAGGTAAGGAGCAGAAGTAATTAATCAAATAGTTATTGGCAAAAGTCTTTTATTTCACTCAAAAACCGATGGTTTTAATCTGGCAAAAACAAAGCTATTTATCTCTTATCCCTCCTAACCAAGAGAAAAGAAAAAATTAATATTTATCGGCTGGAGTTAGCTGATATGATTAGGGAGATGACTATCATTCCAAAGTCAATGAGCGCAAGAACATTATTCGATAAAGTCTGGGACGCACACACGGTTAAGATTCTTCCCAGTGGACAGACACAATTATTTATCGGACTGCATCTAGTGCATGAAGTCACCAGTCCGCAAGCTTTTTCGATGCTAAGAGAAAGGGGTTTAAAAGTATTATTTCCCAGACGGACTATTGCCACCGTCGATCACATCGTCCCCACCGAAAATCAGGCTCGTCCTTTCCTTGACGATTTGGCCGAGGAAATGATCCGGGCGATCGAAACTAATGTTCAAACTAATCATATTCCTTTCTATGGCATCGGTTCCGGCAATCAGGGCATAGTTCATGTGATCGCTCCCGAACAGGGCCTAACCCAACCCGGGATGACGATCGCCTGTGGTGATTCCCACACCTCCACTCATGGCGCTTTTGGGGCGATCGCTTTTGGCATCGGCACTTCCCAAGTACGCGATGTTCTTGCTACCCAAACCCTATCCCTATCGAAATTAAAAGTGCGTCGAGTCGAGGTAAACGGCGATTTAAACCCCGGAGTCTATGCTAAAGATGTAATTCTCCATATTATCCGTCAATTGGGCGTAAAAGGCGGTGTTGGTTACGCCTACGAGTATGCTGGTAGTACAATCGAACGGATGTCCATGGAAGAAAGAATGACGATTTGTAACATGGCGATCGAAGGTGGGGCCCGATGTGGTTATATCAACCCCGATCAAATCACCTACGATTATCTCAAAGGTCGTGATTTTGCGCCTAAAGACTGGGAAAGTGCGGTTAATTGGTGGGAAAGCATTAAAAGCGATGCCGATGCGGTTTATGACGATGTGGTGGTCTTTGATGCCGGCGAAATCGAACCCACCGTTACTTGGGGAATCACTCCGGGCCAAGGAATCGGGGTTAACGAAGTCATTCCCACTCCCGATAGTTTACCGGCAAGTGAAAGAGCGATCGCAGAGGAAGCCTATCAATACATGAAACTCACCCCCGGCACCCCGATTAAAGGCACAAAAATCGATGTCTGCTTCGTCGGTAGCTGTACTAACGGCCGGATCAGTGATCTGCGCGAAGCGGCCAAATTTGCCCAAGGTCATCGTGTGGCCCCCCATGTGAAAGCTTTTATCGTCCCCGGTTCCGAAAGAGTCAAAAAACAGGCGGAAGCGGAAGGATTAGACCAAATTTTCCTCGCATCGGGCTTTGAATGGCGCGAAGCAGGCTGTTCCATGTGTTTAGCCATGAATCCCGATAAATTGCAGGGAGATCAGATCAGCGCCTCCTCCTCCAATCGTAATTTTAAAGGTCGTCAAGGTTCCGCTTCCGGTCGCACTTTGTTGATGAGTCCGGCGATGGTGGTAGCGGCAGCGATTAAAGGGGAAGTCACCGATCCAAGGGAGTTGTTACAGTAGTTATCTCAATGGTGAGTCAGGAGTCAGTATTCAGGAGGCAGGAGATAGGGTGATAGGGTTTTGGGGTGATAGGGTTTTGGGGTGATAGGGTGATGAGACAGCTTCCCCACTTCCCCACTTCATAATTCATAATTCATAATTCATAATTCATAATTCATAATTCATAATTCATAATTCATAATTCATAATTCATAATTCATAATTCATAATTCATAATTCATAATTCATAATTCATAATTCATAAT
>NZ_JADEXY010000190.1 GCF_015206885.1 Microcystis aeruginosa LEGE 91341
ATTATAAACTATGAATTATAAATTATGAATTGGGAAGTGGGGGGGGATGGGGAGAAGAGAGTGCCAGATTTGGGAGAATAAATAGGGCTTGCTGAATAATGGTAAAACCCTTTTAAAATAAGGCTTTTGACCTGTTAAAATCCGATGTTCATGCTGCGAAAATCGGATTGGGACTCTCAAAAACCTTGCATTATCCTTATTTTAGTACAAAATTGGTACAAAAAGAGAGGGCAACAAAGCCTGAAACTCCCGACTCCTGACTCCTGACGACCGGCTACTGACTCCTTAACCCCACCAAAAAACTTTTTCAGCACACCCTAAATAAAAGCTGACTCCTAACTACTGACAACCGACGACCCGCTCCTAACTTACTGCTCACTGCTCACTGATTGAGGGCTGGCGGTGGGTTCTTTAAATACTAACCTTAACAGGGGCGGAGCGATAAAGGTAGTCAAGATCACCATCATAATAATGGCTGCATCGGTAGCGGGGGATAAAGCGCCACTAGCAGCCCCGACTCCGGCAAAGACTAAACCCACTTCACCCCGGGGAATCATGCCAACTCCGATCGCCAAGCGATTGAGTTTTTCCTTACTTAAAACGGCCAACCCCGTCACCACTTTACCAAAAATAGCGACGACAATTAGGAAAGCGGCCAAGACTAATCCTTCTCGATTGCTGGGAATAGCGGGATTAAGGACACTTAAATCGGTTTTTGCCCCCACACAGACGAAAAATATCGGTACAAATAAATCGGCGATCGGGAACACTTGTTCTGCCAATTCCGATCGCTTTTCCGTTTCTGCTAGGACTAGGCCGGCAGCAAAGGAACCGAGAATCGCTTCTAATTGGATAACTTGGGCAATATAGGCAAGAATAAAGGCGAAAATCAGGGAAACTAAGAGCAATTGTCCCCTAGTTTTCATGCTATTAACTAATTGAACGTAAAAGGGGCTTAAAAAACGACCGATCAAGATCGCCCCGATCACAAAAGTGCTAGAACTAATAACTAGATAAATTACTTTGCTAATTTGCACTTCTCCGGTCTTCACCAAAGAAGCAACGACAGCGAGAACGATAATACCGAGAATATCATCGAGAACCGCAGCCCCGATAATAATTTGACCTTCTTTCGCCGATAACTGCCCTATTTCTGCTAAAACCTTGGCGGTAATGCCGATACTGGTAGCGGTTAAAGCTGCCCCGGCAAAAATAGCGGGAATGCTGGCCAGATGGAAAATATAGATTAAACCCAAAGTACCCACCAAAAAGGGAACCGCAACCCCCACCACTGCGACAGCAGCTGCCTGTGGACCGACGCGAATTAATTCCTGCAAGTCTGATTCTAAACCGATCTCAAACAGCAGGATAATTACCCCCAATTCCGAGAGGACGGAAATCACCTCACTGGCAGCACTAAAAACGGCGGGAGATTGCTCCGGGGTGAGGGATGACGTGGATTGTAGGAAATGAATTAGCAAAGAATCCTCGAATCCCGCCCCTCCTTCCGGAAAAACCAGTAATTTTAGGGCAGAAACCCCGATAATCACGCCACCGACTAATTCTCCTAACACTGGAGGCAAGTTGAATCGGACGCATATTTCTCCCCCCAGTTTACAGGCGAAATAAATAACGGTCAAACTCAGCAGCACGCAGGCTAAAACTAAGGCACTATCAGCAGTTTCGGCTTTAGCTGCCGAGGCTAACAGGGGAATATTAGGACTCCAAGCGGAAGAAAGGAAAGGCTGTAGTATCATCGCTCGCTCAAAATTACTCCCAATACTCTAACAAGCTGGCGGCCTATTCAGTGATTCCCTATTAAACTTTGCCCCTTGTCCAACTTCTACGAGGGTTCAGCCGTGGCTAGATGAGGTTCAGATAAATTGTCAGACTTGCTATTATCGATGAATAGGGGGCAAAATAGCTAATAGTTGACTCCATATCCCAATTTTTCAGAACTACCGCCCCAATCATCGCTTTAGCACCGCCCGTCCCTTCTTCCGCTGGTTGGAAAATAATTTTTGCAGACCCCTTGACAAGATGCTTATTTTGTGTTACTTAGATGCCGTACCAACTGCGCTCGCTGTGTCGCCATCATGACGGCAAGCGTGCATTGGACGGGGATGTGGAGAACGATAGGGAGCCTGATTTTTCTTCTCTATGGGGAGAGCATTCATATCAACAAGATGTCGAGACGGATGCGACTGTAGTTTAAGGAACTGGGGAGGGGAAAGGAGGAAATCATCAGTCTAGGGACAGTTTAGGAAAATTTTAGGAGAATATAGCTTTCAGTTTCAGGAATTTACTGGTTTTCATGGCGGTAATTTCTTGTTTGGTTTCCTCTAGAACTTGTTCTGTACGAGCGAGTTCCTCTTGGAGTTGTTGCTTTTGAGACTGCTGAAAATCTTGAACTTGTCTAGAGGCCTCTTCCAGATTAACTGTTTTTTGTGCCAATTCGGAACGGTTTTGCTCTAATTGCGCCTGGGATTGTGCCAATTCGGAACGGTTTTGCTCTAATTGCGCCTGGGATTGTGCCAATTCGGAACGGTTTTGCTCTAATTGCGCTTGGGATTGTGCCAATTCGGAACGGGTTTGCTCTAATTGCGCTTGGGATTGTGCCAATTCGGAACGGGTTTGCTCTAATTGCGCTTGGAATTGTGCCAATTCGGAACGGGTTTGCTCTAATTGCGCTTGGGATTGTGCCAATTCGGAACGGGTTTGCTCTAATTGTGCCTGGGATTGGTTTAAGCTCTCCACACTATTATCTAGTTGGGATTGTAACCAAGAATTTTTTTGACTGTATTCCTGAATTACTAGCAGTCGTTCTTGACGATCTTGTTCCGATTCCTGATATTTTTGCGTTAGTTGGTTTAAAGTTTTCGATTGGTCTAATAAAGAGAGAATTAGACGACCAGAAGGCCGTTTTAAAAGATTATGGCTAATTTGTTCGTCAGTATTGCGGGCAATGGGATGACGACTGGCGACAAAAAACATATCATACTTGAAGAACTGCGGCTCGAAAACCACAAAATCAAAGCCCAAATTTCTCAAAAAATTAGTGATCGATCGATGGCTAAAGAGGAAAGTATGTTCTTGTGGTTTCAACTGATCTAAAAAACTATCATTGTCGGCCAACATTTCCGAATAGGAATACCCTTCTACATAATTCGGTGTCTGAATAATTAATATGCCTTCTTCTTTTAAGAGAGACACTACATGACTCATGGTGGCGACGGGATCGGGTAAATGTTCGATAACATCGAACATAACAACTGCATCTAAAGAACCAGTTTCTAGCTTTTGATCTTCTACCGGTCCCAACAACATGGGAATATCAAAGGTTTGGTGAGCGAAATCCACCACCCAAGGACTTAACTCTAGTCCTAACGCATCAAATCCGGCCCATTTCATCAAAGCGACCGAACCACCGTGAGCGCAACCCAACTCCAAAACTTTGCCCGGGGGTAGGGTATAAGCCATGAGAGTATGTAACCAGTACAGACATCTTTCGGGTAAATCCTGTCGTGAACGTTGACGGATATCGGGATAACCATATTCGTCAGTTTGATAGGATAACCAGTATTTTTTACTATAAAATTCATCTCGATCATTTTTAACCCGAATTTCGTCAAGGGTTAAATCCTGATTGAGTACCAATGTTCCACACTGAGAACAAAGACTGTAATTAGAGGAAAATTCCTGCAAATTTTGATTTCCGCACCAACAGACTTTAGAGTTCATAGAATTTACTTGCGCCTTACGCTGTAGATTGTATAGTATTTTGAGATAGATATAAATTAGTTGGTCTTTCCCTAACGACATAACAGGATATTGTAATTCGCCGCTACGAAAAGTTACTTGATATTGCTCTAATCTATAGACTAACTTTCTGTTAACAAATATTCGATCGGGAGAAAATGTAGAGATTCCAGTAAAATGCCTAATGGTTCCTGCTCTGACGAACTTTCTAAAGCCTGAGTTAACTCTAGGATTAAAGTAGTATCCCCCGATGCAAAATCACAAGAAAATGTCACAAATTGAATTTGATTAAAATTGTCATGTAATTTGAATATACCTAGAGATTTTTTTTGATTGTTATAGATTGTCAAGGTTTGATTATTGTGAAAATTGCGAACTTTTAAAGTGATGGAATACACTATTGGTAATCCAAATACGTCTAATGAAAAAACTGATTGTTTACCAAGAGTCCAATAATAGGGCGCAAAAATTCCCTTTTCAGGTAGAGAATCCATCTGAGAGCTAAAACCCTGTTTGATTATGAAATAAGAATTAATTTCTTTGATTATTGTATGGTCTTCTGATGTGGTGTACTTCTCTATTGAGTAGGAATATAAATATTCATTTAAATTGTTAAGATTTAGTTCATCATAAATCATAATCAAATTATTATTTTCCTTGATTGATGCCACTTCTTGATAATAGCTCTCCCGATTGCTTGATGTTTGTCCCTGTCGATAACGAAAAATTCCTAAAGGTACATCTAAGGAGTAGATATTTTCAAGACAGGCAAATTTTCTCCAAAGATCAAAGTCACCAGCATACTTATATTTTGTATCAATACCTCCTATTTTTTGGTAAAGTTCATAACGCCAAAAAGTCCCTTCTTGCTGAATAAAACCGAAAGTTCTTCCTTCGTGCAATCCCATAATTACGCTATACCGAGAAAAGTAAATTTTTTTCCAAGGAGAAAATAAGCATCCATTTGAGTCTATCGTTTGTGACTTTCCTGTCAACCAAGAAATTTCTTTATGATCTCGGAAAATTTTACTCACGGTTGCTAGACTACCATTAGTCAAAAGATCATCACTGCCCAGCCAAGTCATTATAATATTTTCGGTGCTAGGGATTTGGGAAAATCCTTTGGCAAGAGCATCATAGATACCCTCATCTGCTTGTGAATCTATTGTTACTGTAATTTTTGAAAAACCATTAATTGTATTTTCGGATACTAAAGCTTGCCATTGTTTTGCGATCAAGAGGGTTGAATCTTTAGATAGTCCATCTTGAATATGAACATGAAGATTAAAATCTCCCTCTTGCAGCAAGACGCTACTCAAGCATTGGTGGAGATAGCCTTCTGAGTTAAAACATGGAATAACAATATATATCAACATAGACTCACACTACTTTTAAAGAATAAAAACACGGAAAATTTACAATAAAACATTGTTGTCATGATAAACTATAGATTTGATCAATGACTAGCATAATTAGTCCTAATATGACAATTATGCTTCTAATTATTCGCAATTTCTGGGAGTCTATAAATCCTAAATTTCCAACAATTCCTAATATTAAGCTAATTGCTATTAAATTTATCCCAGAACAACTCCAAAATTTATCATGAAGAGAATACAGTCCACTGACAATATTTGATATAGGTGGGTAAGTGTAAATTAAATTGACTAGAATTATTAAACTTAAACCTACTATTAAACTGCTAAGAGGCAAAAATACTTGTTTGAAACTAAACCAAGCAGTCCGAAGTTTCCAAGCTTTGCTTGATTTTATGGACAACAACTCAGTATTAGCCACTGCGAGTTGCTGCTGTTTTTGTTGAATCTGTTCACTTAATTGATAAATTTCTTGATTCATTAATGCCTCACTATTAACAGATATCGTGCAGGATGCAAAGTCATCTTGATTGCTAGTTTCTTGAGAATGTTCTATCGCGTAACTTCTTATCTCTGTGTCTTGCGTTAGTGACTTATTTTCTTGATCGCAGACACTTTTTGACAGTAAAGCTCGTTGATATTGGGATTGTATGGTTCTAAATTCTTCCCAAATAGAGGTGCTAGAAGTTTGCCTTTCCTGTTTCAGATGCTTGGCCGTTTTCTGAATACAATTTGCAATTGTATCAGCCATTTTTTCCCAAGAAAACTTCTTGCTTTGTTCTAAACCCTGCTCAATTAATAGTTTACGAACTTCAGGAATTTGAACTTTACCCAGTGCCTCCACCATTTCTTCAACTTTAGACCTCCTGCAAAAGTCTTATTCAGCTACTTGATGATAGCCTAAAGCAAGTTCATAGTTGTAAATGCCAGCGATTAAATTAAATCTCAGACCAAAACGCCGTCTCCGATTCCTATATCTTGATGAT
>NZ_JADEXY010000191.1 GCF_015206885.1 Microcystis aeruginosa LEGE 91341
CCCACGTCCCCACTATCTCATCTCAGTTACCGCCCCGAAACTCTACAATAAAGGCAGCAGCGTTAATAAACAGTAAAGAAAATCAACCGTGACCAAGACCCCATCGATCGAGGAAACTCATTACAATCAGGCTAAGGCTAGTTTACAACAGGCCTTAACTTGGTATGCCAGTTTTCGCCGCCATTGGAATTATCCCCCCGATCCCCAACTTCAGGCCGCCGTTAAACAGGATTTGCAGTCCTTAAAATCGGCCTTGGATAAACTGGATGAAACGGTGATTCGGGTGGCAGCCTTCGGGTTAGTCAGTCGCGGTAAATCCTCGGTGGTAAACGCTTTAGTCGGTCAAAAAGTCCTGACAACTGGACCCCTGCACGGGGTGACACGCTGGCCGCGATCGGTGCGTTGGACACCAGCCACGGGTAAAATTCAGATAGAATTAATCGATACCCCCGGATTGGATGAGATTGAAGGCGAAGCACGGGCGAATATGGCCAGAGAAGTCGCTAAAAGTGCCGATTTGATCTTATTTATCGTCGCCGGGGATATTACCCGCACCGAATACGAGGCCTTAGGAGAATTGCGCCGGGCCAAAAAACCGATTATTTTGGTGTTTAATAAGATTGATCTCTATCCAGAAGCTGATCGCCGTCAGATTTTTCAGCAGTTGCAGAGATTAGGAACCAATCGGGACGAAAAAACGTTAGAAGATTTGTTAACTAGCGATGAGATAGTTATGGTAGCCGCCGAACCGCAACCGATTCCCGTCCGGGTGGAATACCCCGATGGGAGCGTGGTGACTGAGTGGGAAACCCCTCCCCCCCAAATTGAGGAGCTGCAAGATAAACTCTTAACGATTTTAAATCGGGAAGGGCGATCGCTGCTGGCATTAAATGCTTTAGTACAAGGACAAGAAGCGGAGGAAAATATCGCTAGAAAAACCCTAGAACTGCGGGACAGTCAAGCGGAGGAAATTATCTGGCAATACGCGAAATATAAGGCTTTAGCGATTGCAGCCAATCCGATCGCTATTTTAGACCTCCTAGGGGCTTCAATCGTCGATTTAACTCTAGTTCGGGCTTTAGCTCGTTTGTACGGCCTGCCAATTACCAGTCACCAAGCTAGTCAACTCTGGCGGACTCTACTTTTCAGTAGTGCGGGGTTGCTGGTGGGGGAAATCCTCAGCACTGTGATTATCGGTTTGGGCAAAACGGCAGCGGCAGCGGCGAGTATTTTTGAAAATCCTACCTCTTTAACCCTCTACGGTAGTACCGCTCTCCTACAGGGAGCAATTGCCGCTTATGGAACCTATACCATCGGGAAAGCCGCTAAAATCTATCTAGAACGCGGTTGTAGTTGGGGGGCATCCGGACCGAGTACGGTGATTAATCAAATTCTTGCTCAAGTTCATCCGCAAACCATCTTATATCGTTTACGTCTAGAGCTAGAACAGTGATTTTAAGGTAAAAAGGAAAAAGGAAAAAGGAAAAAAGGCAACAGTGATCAATTAAATATTTCCTACTGACTACTGATGACCGACTCCTAATTTTAGAAACTTAATTTTTGACAACGACCACTAGCTAGAAATATTGAGAGAAAATCATGTCTGCTGCCTATAATTCTTATGTTCCCGTTCCCGTTTCCCGCCAAAAAAGCCAAGGGAGTCAGCCTCGTCCCCAGTCACCAGTAAATCAGACGACTCCAACAGTAAAACCGACGACTAAATCGGTGGTGAGAGTTCCCGTTGCCCCAACACAAAAACAATTAGCCTCCCGTCAATTACGTTTCCTTTGCCTCCTAGAAAAAATAGTAGCTGTGATTACTTTTTGTCTGTTGGGTTCGACTCTGGGGATATATGCTTGGACGGTGTATATTCCCAAGGTTTGGGACAAAGAATTTGGTAAACTAGAAACACTGCAACGTCACGAGCGCCATCTTTTGGCCACCAATGAAACCCTTAAACATCAACTAGCTCAACAAGCAGAAAAACCCGAAACCGGATTAACTCATCCCCAACCCTTCCAAACTATCTTTTTACAGCGTAAATCTGCCCCGAACCTGAAACCAGCCCCCGCTTCTCAATCTCAATCTACCGTCATTTCTCGACCCAGAAGTGCCTATTAACAGTTATCAGTTATCAGTTATCAGTGGGTAAGTTAAAAGTTATCAGATGTGAGTTTTTAAGTGTGCAGTATTAAATAGAAGTTTCCTACTGTCTTTTTACTGATCACTGATTACTCTGTTTACTGATCACTGTTTACTGATCACTGATCACTGTTTACTGATAACTGAAAGATACTGCTCATGACTGATACAAAAAGACCCCGATTTAGAAGCAAAGAAACTCGATCGCCCTCGGGCAGAGTCCGGGACAGGAAGTCCTATTTAAACGCCAAAAAACAGCAAAAACAGTTTAAAAAATTGCCTTTGAGTAACGGGCGATTAGTGGTGGTGTGGTTGATTTTAGTCATGGGTATTGTGGGTTTAGCTTGGCGATTGTACCAGTTGCAAATAGTGCAAGCGCAGGAATTGCAAAAAAGAGCCAGAAAACAGCAAACCACCAGTATTAGACCCTATATTCCCCGACGGGCGATCGTTGATAGTAATGGTAATGTTTTGGCGACCGATCGCTTGATTTATACTCTTTATGTACACCCAAAACTGTTTGCTATTCCCCCAGCAGAAGTGGCTGATAAATTAGCTCCTTTATTAAATATTCCTACTAATCAACTGATTCAAAGATTTAAAGAAAAAGAAACAGGAATTCGTTTAGCCAATCAATTAACCGAGTCCGTGGCTAGGGGCTTAAAACAATTATCTATTGACGGTGTAGAATTAGAGGAAAAATACGCTCGTTATTATCCCCAAGACGATGTGGCAGCCGACGTGATTGGCTATGTAGATAAAGAACATCGTGGCCAGGCAGGATTAGAAAGAGGTTCCAGTCAGTTATTAGAAAGAGATCCTTTTTCTGTCAATACAAGACGCATGGGAGATGGGCGAATTTTACCAGCTTTTGTTCCCGATGGTATCTTTCAATTTGACGAATTACAGTTAGAAGTAACCCTCGATTTAAAACTACAAAGAGCAGCCCGGACGGCCTTGCGGGAACAGCTAAAGAAATTTAATGCTAAACGGGGGGCTGTCATCGTCATGGACTCCCTTGATGGTTCTCTTTTAGCCCTAGTTTGTGAGCCAACTTTTAACCCTAATGAATACTATAAAGCTAATGTGGCTCTATTTAAAAATTGGACCGTAGCCGATCAGTACGAACCGGGGTCAACTTTTAAACCAATTATTATCGCCCTGGCCATGGAAGCGGGGGCAATTAAAGCTAATACGGTAGTCAATGATCCGGGGGCAATTACTGTCGGTCCCTGGACCATTAAAAATGCCTCTAAACAGGGTTATGGGGCGCTAGATATGGCCCGAGTTCTGCAAACCTCTAGTAACGTGGCCATGGTGCAAATTGCCCAAAAAATGGGGCGAGTTGATTTCTATAAAAGTTTATTAGGATTGGACATAAATCAAAGGGTTGGTGTAGATTTACCCGGAGAAGTATCAGGATATCTCAAACCCGAACCAGAATTTCTGGATAATGCCATTGAATCGGCCACCGCTTCCTTTGGTCAAGGTTTATCCCTAACGCCTTTAAAATTAGTACAATTGCATGGCGCGCTGGCCAATGGTGGCACCCTGGTGACTCCCCATGTGATCAAAGGATTAGCCGACGACCGCGGCCGTTTGCACTGGCAGCCTGATTATCCTAGCAAAAAAGTCTTTTCTCCCACCGTGGCCCGGCAAGTGGTGGAAATGATGGAAACCGTCGTCAGCAAGGGGACAGGAGTAGCGGCCCAAATCCCCGGTTATCGCATCGGAGGTAAAACGGGAACCGCACAAAAAGCTAGTCCCACGGGGGGTTATCTACCTAACGCCAAAATTACCAGCTTTGTCGCAATTTTACCGATCGAATCGCCCCGTTATGTGGTTTTGGTGGTGGTGGATGAACCCAAGGGAGCCAATACTTTTGGCTCCACTGTGGCCGCTCCGGTGGCAAAAACGGTGATGAATACGCTCATTTCCCTCAAAGGTATCCCCCCCACCTCCAAGGTCGCTCCGGCGGGTTCTGCGACCAATAAACCCCCGCGTCACGATTAATTTAAGTGTTGAGGAGAAAAGCCGCTAAATTGTCTGGTAACTCCCATTCTAAATAGGGTTTGCGGCAAAAAGTTTTGCGTGAGGGTGGGGTGTGGGGTTTTACCCATTTTCAGGTGGTCAATTACCTAAGTTTCAGGGAAAAAGTGCCTAATTCTCCCCCCCGATCCCTCCCATATCTGGCACTTTTTGATTTCAAAAAAGCCTAAAGATATTATCCAACAAGGTTTTTAGATTTATTCAGCAACCCCTATTTAGTCAATTTTTTGAAGATAAGGGAATCGAGGAATTATTGGGAAAAGAAATAAAAACCGATTTTATCAATAATGATAAAATCGGGAGAGTCATGGATGAATTCAGAAGTGTTGAATGATAGCTTGATAAAGTAAAAAAGCGACTGTCATATCACATTCCAGTCACATCTAACTTATAATTCCTATTATCATGACGCTAAACTCCTTTGGGGGAATTGTCAAAACAATCTTAAGAAGTTTGAGAGGGTTAGGAATAGCTCTCCAGGAGATTTATTGGGGTAATCAGGCGCTGTGAAACTGCATACCCCATAATTCGGGTCAATTAAGCATCTGAGCAAAATTAATTACATATCTAAGCCGTTTCCCGTCCTGATTAGGAAATTAATTTTGCACGACTACTTATTATTTTTGTTGTAACTTTGAAGCGATTCCCAACAGTCCGAAACCTAGCAATCCTAATATCGCGGAAGGTTCGGGAATGGGAGAAGCGTCAAGGGTTACATTATCGAAATTGGTCTGGATTCCATTAGAGGTCAGACGAATTTCTAATGCCTGCCCGAAGAGCGGACTGCTGCTACCACTGGAATAGCTAACGGTGACAGGTGCGAAAGTTCCGGCAATGGGAGTAATAATATTGTTAGAGGCTAGAACTGTACTTCCGGCTAAAAGTTCGATACTGTAGCCCGGAAAGGCCATATTTTTCCTGCTTCCGACATAGGCACCCAAAGTATATTGCGTGTTCGCTTGCAAAGTTGCGGAAAGTGTCTGGGAGATAGTTCCGCCGTTACTGTAGGCTACTTGAACTCCATCAGGAACCGGTTGTAGATTGTAAAAACGGTCAAGTCCAGTAAGAATTTGAGATTTGGTTGGATCAAGAACCCCCAGGAAAGGAGTATTAGTACCTGTTGAGCTTAACGACCAGCCAGTGATGCTATTTTTGCTATAAAATCCGGTCGTCCCCTGTTGGGGAGCGACGGGGTCTTCAAAGCTATGATTCGCTATGAAAATAGATGCAGCCCTAACTTGCCCCTGCGGAACAATCATCAAACAAGAAGATGCGATCGCTATCGTGAATAATCCTAGCTTATCGCAACCAGCAAAAGACATTAATTTCGCTAATACTTTTTGAGTCATAATGTTGACACTCCAAAGGAAAGCACTTTTAGACTCATCATAGCAACACCTCAAACTTTTAGCAACACCAAATATTGATTGATAAGAGTCAATTTTGACTCTCTGTCTAATCTGTCTGTCTTTCTTGCTGTGACTCGCTTATAAGTTTTTGGGGATGTCTATTGATTGACCGTAGAAATACTTAAGAATACTAATAAGACCTCCTGCAAAAGTCTTATTCAGCTACTTGATGATAGCCTAAAGCAAGTTCATAGTTGTAAATGCCAGCGATTAAATTAAATCTCAGACCAAAACGCCGTCTCCGATTCCTATATCTTGATGAT
>NZ_JADEXY010000192.1 GCF_015206885.1 Microcystis aeruginosa LEGE 91341
ATCCCCCCTGCCCCCCTTGATAAGGGGGGTGCCGATCCCCCCTTAGTCCCCCCTTAATCCCCTCTTAATAAGGGGGGCATCTGAGAACTTTTAACACCTACCTACTTAATTCATAATTCATAATTTATCATTCCCATCTCCCATTTACTTGATCTATGGAACTACCAGAATTAAATATAGAGACAATTTGGGCAATTATTAACGATGAAATTGACGACGAAACCGTTAATAAATTGGTTTGGCAAACTTTAGGGTATCGTTACGATGAAAGTCAAGGAAAATGGGATAATAGTCAAGTCGAGGAAGATTGGCGACGGGAATATCCCGAACCCCCAGATTTTATTGCCAATCGTCCCCCAACAGTAAAATTAACTCGATCGATCTTGCCAGAAAATAAACAATTATTAAAAGATAAATTGGGTTTTACTGGTTATAAAATTGGCGAATTCAATCCCCGCATGACTCGCCGTGCCACCGCCGCTAATTGGTTGTGCTTTTATGGGTTAAAATAGATAAGGAAAGTTATTTTATCAAGCTTCTAGCATGGTCACTATCCCTGTCAAGTCCTCCTCTCATCCCCTAGCATCCTATATTGAGCGTCTCACTGCTGGGGAAGCATTGTTAAAAGATACTCCCCAGAATTTAATTGAGGTAGTGGGTATCCTGAAAAGTTACGGAGTGGTGTTAGATGCTTATTCCAAAAATTTAATTTATATTGCGGAAAATCAGTTTTTGGTTTTTTTCCCCTTCTTTAAATATTTTAATGGTCAAGTATCTTGGCAAAAATTACTACAACACTGGTGGCACGATCGCATTAATTTTGAGTATGCTGAATACTGTATGAAAGCCATGTTTTGGCATGGTGGGGGTGGTTTAGATAGTTATGTAGATGGTGCCGCTTTTCGGGAAGTGACAGCCAAAGTTATTCAAGCCAAATTTAGGAATAATCCCCTAGTTTTAGGTTTAAATAAAGTCTTTCCTGAATTTTTGCCAGAACAAATGCGGATGATGGCCTACTATAGCGGTTTAGGTCAATTTTGGCGAATTATGGCCGATGCTTTTTTAAGTTTATCCGATCTCTATGATGCCAGAAAAATTACCAATATTCCCGAAGTGGTGGCACACATTAAGAAAAATTTAGTTGATAATGCTAGTAAACCAATTGTCTATCAGGTAAAAATCAAAGGACAAACCTATGATCTGATCCCCAAATCGGCAGGATTAACCTTTCTTGCCGATACAGCAATCCCCTACGTTGAGGCGGTTTTCTTTCGCGGAACACCTTTCCCCGGTACAATTTCCTATAATGCCCAAGCCTATCAAATTCCCTACGATCAAGGAATGTTTGCCTATGGTGCTTTGTATGCGGATCCTTTACCCATCGGAGGTGCAGGGATTCCCCCCACACTATTAATGCAGGATATGCGTCACTTTTTACCAGATTATCTGCACGACATTTATAAAAAGAGTTTTCGTCAAGAGGAAGATTTATTAGTCCAGATCTGCGAAACTTTTCAAAAGTCGATGTTTTGTGTGACAACGGCAGCCATTCAAGGATTAGCACCTTATCCTTTAACTACCACAGATTTAAAAGAACAAAAAGCCAATCGCATCTATCTAGAAGCATGGATGAACCGCTTTGTTAAGTCGCGATTAGAAGCGGTAAATCAATAATTATTCTGCCGATAAATCGGTAATTTTTGCAGTCAACAAACCTCCCTTACATTTATGTCAGATATTAACGCCCAACTTCAGGATATTTTAGCTCAATTGCAATCTTTAACCGAACGGGTTGCCCTCATCGAAGCGCGGCAGATGTTAGTACCGGACATCGAGCGCTATGGTAAATTACAGCAATTCCTAGCTGAGGGGAACTTTAAGGAGGCAGACGCAGAAACTCTCCGAGTTATCCTCGAAGCTGCCGGCAGAACCCGGGATACTTTAACCCCAGAGGATATGATGCGGTTTCCCGTTAATGTGATTCGGGTACTCGATCGCCTTTGGAAAAATTATAGCGGCGATCATTTCGGTTTTAGCAATCAGGTGAAGTTATATTTTGCCGCCGGAGGTGATATTAACACCCTGCGTACCCAAGACGCGGAAACGATTAAAAAATTTGGGGAATTGGTGGGATGGCGCAACAAAGATGAGTGGCGTATCGATGATTATGATCACTGGGATTTTAGTCTAGCAGCTCCTCAAGGTTGTTTTCCCGCTCTCTGGTGGAAATCTCCCTACGGATTAAAAATGGTGACTTTTTGTTTTACTCGCCTGATAGAGTGCGATTTATAGGCAATGAAAGGAGTTATCGGCTATTTTCGGGCTTTATTATCCCCCCAATTTGCCCCCACCGGGATAAAAGTGGCTGTAGTGGTGGGGACGATTTTATTGACAATTAACCACGGTTATGCTATACTGTCTGGGCGCATGACAAGCGATCGCTGGCTGGCGGCATCACTGACTTATCTAGTTCCCTATCTAGTCAATATTCATGGGCAGTATAGCAGTTATCGCCGTCAGCAGTGGCCGAAAAAATCCCAGGAATAAATTGATTTCGCCCTATTTTTGATGGTAAATCTGTACAAAAAAACACTTTTGCAGTTGAGGCATTTGCTATTGGTTCTGTGTTCTGGCGATTGGGCCATTAGTTGCAAATTGATTTAAATTCGTCATAGAAGAAAGATCGTAATTAATGACTTCGGCAACTCAATTTGAATTTCCACCGGCTAAGGCTAACTATCTGTTCAACCATACCACTGAAGCTGGTGTTGGTGGGGATAAACGTAAGTTTTGGCGCCAAGTTATGGGATTTGATCGTCCTGAAGCAATTAGAGAAGCTATATTAGGGGCAGTCTCTCTGGAAATATTACAAAAACAAGACAGAAGCGAGTATGGTGATCGCTATCGTGCTTATGTTAAAATAAGGGATGCTTCGGGTGAATTGCGTCAAATCCGCACCGTTTGGATTGTTTTGAGAGGAGAAGATGTGGCCAGATTTGTCACAGCAGTACCCGATAGTTTAGGAGATTGAAAATGAGTAAGTTTCAATTGTTTGATGGTGTTAGACTAAGGGAAGATCTACCTTTAATTGATGGCGGAATAGCTCCTATCGGGACAGTTGGGACAATTGTAGAAATTCTCAAAAATGGGGAAGCTTATCTAGTAGAATTATTTGGAGATTGGGTTAAATATGATGAGCAGGGAAATTTTGTCTGTGCAACTCAGACAGAAAAGGGAGCATTCCTCGAAACAATCGGCGTAGAAATTGTCTATCCTCATCAATTGGTGTTGACTTTTCCTGCCAAGCAAGCGATGACCTTGACCTAAATCTATCCCCTTCCAAAAGATCCCTATCACTGATTATTGTTTACTGATAACTGGTCAAGTCTCCCATTTCCCCGCCCCCTATCCTAGTTATCTGTAGCCTACTTTTACTTTTAATTGGTATAAAATGGCAGCAGTATCTACTCTAGGCTAAGATTAACTCCCTTAGCTAGGATTTGATAGCTGCGATCGCTCTCTTTTCAGTAAGGCACTAGCGAGAAAAATCCCCAGTATTGCCAATACAGCCATGGCATAAAAAGCATAAGTGTAAGTGCCGAACCAATCGCGAATTCTACCGGTTACTAAAGTGCCGATCAAAGCACCGACACCGTAGGCAGTAAAAACAATACCGTAATTTTGGGCGTAGTGGTCAGGATTAAAGAAGTGGAGAGTGGTAGCGGGAGCTAGGGCTAACCATCCCCCTAAACAAAACCAAAATAGACAAAAAGCCACTAGATAGCTAGTAACTGCCCCTTTTTCGGCCTTGACCATCAACAGGCAACCAATCAAAATGAGTGTATAGGCCCCGATCGCTAGATAATGGGGTTTCCAGCGATCGCTTAACCAACCGAACAAAGGACGACTAATACCATTAAACAAGGCAAATAGAGCCACACTACTAGCGGCTAACCCCGGCTCGATCTGGATAATTTCCTCAGCGACGGGACTAGAAATACCGATGGAACTCAAGCCAATTAAAGCACCAATGGCATAGCAAAGCCATAAGCCATAAAATGAGCGACTTTTCAGCATATTCACTGGATAATTGCCCTGAAAGTTGGATTTTCGATTAGCTAAATTTAGCGGAGGTTGCCAGTCTTGAGGGGGTAACTTCATGGCGAGGGCAATCATCACAATAATTATTGTAAAGATAATCCCCAAAAATCTTAAACTTGGTCTAACGCTATATTCATTGATCAATCGATTGGCTAAAGGTGCGGTAATCAGGGGAGAAAGGCCAAATCCGATGATAGTTAAACCCACCGCTAAACCTTTTTTGTCGGGAAACCAGCGTGCCACCACTGCCATGGGAACACCGTAAGCGATGCCGACTCCTGTGCCGGCAATGACTCCGTAGGTAAGAATAATTGTCTGGATCTGAGCGGCAAAACTAGCGAGAATATAGCCTAAACCGACGATAATTCCGCCGATAGCCGTCATCCTGCGAGTGCCTACCCGGGGGATAAAAAAACCAGCGATCGGCATAGAAGCGGCATAAAATACTAGGGCCACAGTGTAGGGTAATAGGCTTTCCGTGGCGCTGAGATTTAATTCTGTTTCTAGGGGTTTTCTAAAGATACTCCAAGAGTACACCGTCCCTAAACAGAGTAAAACGCCCATTCCTAGAGGTATTAATAACCATCTACCTTTGGCTGCGGGTAATCCCAAAACTGTCAACTCGGAATCGTAATTACTGGTAGTCATAGATCGCCGTGACTCTTTCTAGACTTGCTGGCCAGTATTCTAGATGAGATCATGGCTAATGGGGCAAATTTTCTGGAAAATTTTCCGATTAAAATAAGGGGGTGAATTATTTCACCCCCTTAAAAGTCTCTCCCCATCTATAGCTGAGGGACTTCTGACGAACTTTAACTAAACTGCCGCAAAGTAAACTTTTGACTTCACAGGGTCGGGAACCATGGTAGCATCCCCTTCTTGCCAACCGGCGGGACAAACTTCATCCGGGTGGGATTGGACGTATTGAATCGCTTTTAGAGTGCGAAGGGTTTCATCGACACTGCGACCAAAGGAAAGATTATTAATAGTAGCGTGTTGGATAACACCTTCTTTATCGATGATAAACAGACCACGCAGGGACACTCCCGCATCAGGATCAAGAACATTGTAAGCGGTGCTGATTTCTTTTTTCAGATCCGACACCAAAGGATAGGCCACATCCCCCACACCGCCGGATTTTCTCTCGGTTTGAATCCATGCTAGGTGAGCAAATTCGCTATCGACGGACACCCCTAAAATCTCGGTGTTGATGCTGACAAATTCGCTAACTCGATCGCTGAAAGCGGTAATTTCCGTGGGGCAAACAAAGGTAAAATCGAGGGGATAGAAGAATAAAACGACGTATTTACCCCGATAATCCGACAATTTGATGGTTTTGAACTCTTGATCGAAAACGGCGGTCGCGGTGAAATCTGGCGCCGCTTGTCCGACTCTTAAGCAACCTTCGGCGGTCATACTCTTAATCTCCTTAATCTAGTTTCTGGGAAAATGCAACTATTTTTACATTCCTTAACAACTATATCATAGTCATAACGATTTTGAGTAGTCAGCCATCAGTTATCAGCAATCAGTTATCAGTGGCTAGTGGGGAGATAGGGAGATAGGGAGATAGGGAGATAGGGAGATGGGGAGATAGGGAGATGGGGAGATGGGGAGATAGGGAGATGGGG
>NZ_JADEXY010000193.1 GCF_015206885.1 Microcystis aeruginosa LEGE 91341
AAACTGCTTTCATTTTATCATCAATTAATTTCTATTGTGTGGGTAATATCAATTAAGAATTATGAATTATGATATATGAATTATGAATTATAAATTATAAATTATAAATTATGAATTATGAATTATGAATTATGAATTATGAAGTGGGGTGTGGAAATTATGAATTATGAATTATGAATTATGAAGTGGGGTGTGGGAAGTGGGGAGGGGGGAGACGGGAGTTTTTTGCTGTGAACAGTGAACAGTGAACGGAAAACTCACATCTGATAACTGATCACTGATAACTGATAACTGATCACTGATTACTGACTAAATCCTGCTATAATCTGAGGGAATAAGTATAAAAATATTAATTGCTCGATCGCTAATTATGGAAGATACCCTGCCGCTTATTTACGTTTCTGGATTGCTAATTTTCGTGATTGGTTTAGGAATTTTTGTCATCGTGCAAATCTTTAAAACCCGTCGAGTAGAAGGAACCTTTAACAAGCTACAAAAGAAATTGCAAAAAGAAAAAGGTACAGCTAAAGAATACTATGAATTGGGGAGCCTTTATCTGGATAAAAAACTCTATGTTCAAGCCTTGAGTTTACTACAAAAGGCTTTAAAAATCTCTGAAGAAGAAGGCATCGAACCAGAAAATCAAGCCCTAATCTACAATGCGATCGGGTTTTCCTATTTTGCCCAAGAACAATTAGAATTAGCGATTCGTAACTACAAAGAGGCAATTAAACTTTATCCTCAATACTCGATCGCTCTCAATAATCTTGGCAATGTTTACGAAAAGAAACAAATGGCTAAAAAAGCTCTCGAAACCTACGAAGAAACTCTCAAATTTGATCCTAATAATACCGTGGCGAAAAAGCGCACCGAATCCCTGCGTAAACGCTTCGCCGAATCGAAATAGTTTTGACTACTGATCAAATTCTTTTTAGAGATCGAAGAATCTTCGATCTCTTTCTTTATTTCAAGCCATAAAACAAGACAATTAAACTAGGGGTTAGAATCGTCAAAATTAAATTTAGGGGCGCACCCAAACGGGTAAAATCGAGGAATTTATAGCCCCCTGGTGCATAAACCATGGTATTAGTTTGATAGCCAATCGGTGTTAGATAACTATTAGAAGCAGCAAAGGTGACAGCATACATAAAAGCCAAAGGATTTAAACCCAAAGTTTTCGCCACTTCCACGGCGACGGGAATCATTAACACCACGGCAGCATTATTAGAGAGAATTTCAGTTAAAAATGAGGTAATTAGATAGAAGAAAACTAAGATCCAAAACCCCGAAAGATGTCCGCCGATAGCCACTAAATTATCTGCTAACCATTTAGTAGTTCCTGAGTTATCCATGGCAGTACCTAGGGGAATTAAACCCGCTAATAAAAAGATAATATCCCAACGAATGGAACCATAGACTTCCCCGGGTTTTAGACAGCCAGTAATTACCATTAAAACCACTCCGACTAAACTGGTGACGAGAATCGGTTGAATATCAAAAGCGGCAATAATAATCACCGACAAAGTAATCATTAAAGCAATAATTCCCTTATCCTTTCGCAGGGATTCGATATCTTTTTCTTCTAAGACTAATAATTCTCGCGTGGTTTGTAAACCAATAAAACTCTGTTTTGGTCCCTGAACTAAGAGCAAATCACCAAACTTTAAAGGAATTTTCCCTAATCTTCCTTGCAGTAATTCCGAACCACGGCGAATCGCTAAAACCGTTGCATTATAACGCTGACGAAATTTCAAATCTTTTAAAGTTGTCCCAATTAAACGGGAATTAGAAAGAATCAAAACCTCGGCTAATTTTTCCTCACCTGTAGTAATTGCCGATTCAGTATCTCCTTTCTGAAATTTGAGATCAGCAAAAATTTCTAATCCCCGTTCATCCTTAATTTTTAATAGTTCTTCCCGACTACTGTGAACGATTAAAATATCGCCAGCATTGAGAACTTTATCGGCTAAAGGTTGGGATAAATGTACCTTATTTCTGATTAATTCCAACACATCAAAATCAAACTTTCTTTGTAGTCCACTTTGAGATAAAGTTTGACCGATAAGATTAGAACGAGGGCTAATAATTACCTCACTCAGATATACTTTAGAACCATAATCATCGTCCAAAAATTCCCCTGTGGAAGATTTGCGATCGGGTAATAATTTCGGGGCAAAAATTGCTAAATAAATCAAACCTCCCAAAAAAGTTACTACCCCCAAAGCAGTGAATTGAAATAAGCTAAATTGCCCATAACCCAGCTTGGCAGAAATACCACTAGCGAGAATGTTTGTAGAAGTTCCCACCACGGTAATCATCCCCGCTAAAACCGTGGCGTAGGAAAGGGGAATTAATAACTTAGAAGGAGAAATTTTTTGTTTTTTACACCAATCTTCAACGATGGGTAAAAAGATCGCCACCACTGCCGTGTTATTAATAAAAGCACTAATTGGCCCCACTAATGCTCCTAGGACAAATACCTGTTGGTGGGGACTTTTGCCACCCCAAACCAACAAGCGATCGCGAACTACTTGAATCACTCCCGTGCGGGTAATTCCGGCACTAAGCACAAACATCGCCATCACTGTCACCGTGGCAGAATTACTAAATCCGGCGATACCTTCTTCGGGAGTAACTAAACCCAAAAGAATGAGGACAATCGCCACGGATAAAGCGGTTAAATCTACTGGCAGCCATTCCGCCACAAAAGCGACTAAAGCAACGACTAAAACCGTTAAAGTCAGAATAATTGGTGTTGGCATTGATTTATTTTTTCGTCATGAACCAGCGAATAAATAACTTCTCCAACTCAATCCAAACAAACATTAAGGCACTAAATCCAAAACAGATTAATAATTCTGTGCCACTAATCCATTGAGTACCGAAGAAGTTTTGTAGAGGAGGAGCATAAATTAACAACAATTGTAGGATCGTTGTCAAGCCCACGGCGGCAATAATGTAAGGATTAGAGAAGGGATTCATTTGCACCGCTAACTGGGTATGGGAACGCACCGCTAAAGCATGACCCATTTGTGCTAAACAGAGGGTAGTAAATACCATAGTTTTCCAACGTCCAGGATCTCCGATTTCGGGAGTTGCCTGAGTATATCGGTAAGCCCAATACATCATAATAATGGTGAGAATGGCAAAGACGATGCCGATGCGAATCATATACCAACCCAACCCGCGAGCAAAAATGCTTTCCCGGGGGCTAAAAGGTGGACGTTTCATCACATTAGGTTCGGCGGGTTCCATTGCCAGAGCAAGAGCCGGTAAACCGTCGGTGACAAGGTTCATCCAGAGGATTTGTAAGGGAGAAAGGGGTACACCGCCTAAACCGAGCAGCGGAGCCGCTGCAATGGTTAAAACCTCGCCAATATTACTGCCGAGAATGTATTTAATAAAGCGTCGAATGTTACTGTAAACCACGCGCCCTTCTTCGGTGGCAGCGACGATGGTGGCAAAATTATCATCCAGCAAAATCATATCGCTGGCTTCTTTGCTGACATCGGTTCCCGTAATCCCCATGGCGATGCCGATATCCGCTTGTTTTAGTGCTGGAGCATCATTGACTCCATCCCCCGTCATGGCGACGAATTTACCCCGTTTTTGCAGGGCTTGGACGATTCTCAGCTTATGTTCGGGAGAAACGCGAGCATAGACGCTCACACCATCTACCTCTCCCTCTAGGTCATTCTGAGACATTTTTTCTAATTCTTTCCCCGTGATTACTCGCTCCCCAGCAGCAGCAATGCCTAATTCACTGGCGATCGCCTTGGCCGTTAATTGATGATCTCCGGTAATCATAATCGGACGAATTCCCGCTTGACGACAGAGGGCAACCGCTTCTTTAACTTCCTTGCGGGGTGCATCGAGCATTCCCACCAATCCCAACCAAACCAAGGATTGTTCCTCACTATCTTCTCTTTCCGCTTCTGGCACTTCTGTCATCGGTTTATAGGAAAAACCTAAGACTCGTAGGCCATTACCCGCCATTTCGTCATTTTGTGCCAAAATACGGTTTCTTTGTTCATCTGTTAAGGGTTGACTTTCCGCCCCAACTTGGATTAGAGAACAGCGTTCGAGAATTAATTCCGGCGAGCCTTTGGTAAACATTAAATAGGTAGAATCCCCCAAACCTAACTGGGCATTCTCACAGATTACTGACATTCTCTTTCGTTCGGAAGAAAAGGGAAATTCGCCTAAACGAGGGCTTTTTGGTTCCAATGCTTCCCGATATAGTCCTCCTTTACCCGCTAACGTCAGTAAAGCTCCTTCGGTGGGATCGCCTAAAATTAACCATTCTTGCGCTTGATTCTGCAAAAGTGCGTCATTACACAGCACACAAGCCGTTAAAATTGCCTGTAGTTCGGGATCACTTTCACTAGCACCACTAAACTCACCGATGGGCGCGTAACCTTCCCCCGTGACAGTAATGACATGGTGGGAAGTATTGACTTTCTGCACCACCATTTTATTTTGAGTTAAAGTTCCGGTTTTATCGGAGCAAATCGTCGTTACCGAGCCTAAGGTTTCCACTGCCGGCAATTTACGGATTAAAGCTTGTCTTCTCACCATTCTTTGGGTTCCAATTGCCAATGTCACCGTTACCACTGCTGGTAAACCTTCGGGGACAACAGCCACAGCCATACTAAGGGAGGTTTCTAGTAATGACTCAAAAAACTGCCAACCAAAGCGAATTACACCGCCTAGGACGACTACAGCCACTAAAGCTAGGGAACCACTCACTAAAACGTTACCTAACTGCGACATTCGCTGCTGTAGGGGTGTGGGTTCACTTTCTACTCCTTGTAACATGGCGGCGATTTTACCGATTTCCGTGTCCATTCCCGTCTTGGTAATCGCCACTTTCCCCCGTCCCTGTACTACTTCCGTACCCTGATAGACGAGGTTAATGCGATCGCCCAAAGAGGCATCTTCCAGTAAAACCTTCTGTGCTTGTTTATTCACCGATTCTGCTTCACCCGTTAAGGCAGCTTCCCGGATTTGCAGGTTTTGTGCTTCTAATAATCTGCCATCGGCGGCAATTTGTACCCCCGCTTCTAGTAACATGATATCCCCGGGGACAAGTTCCTTGGCCGCCACTTCAAAGGTGCTACCATTACGAATAACCCGGACTTTCGGCGAGGATAACTGCTTAAGGGCGGCTAAAGCCTTTTCTGCCCGACTTTCCTGTAAATATCCTAAAATACCGTTTAAAATAACAATTGTAAAAATAGCGATCGCATCTTTGGGAAATTCCGCTTTTTTCAGGTCCAAAACCGCCGAAACCACCGCCACGGCAATCAGCATCACTAACATTATGTTAGTAAACTGTTCCCAGAGAATCATTAACGGGCTGCGTCCCCCCGTTTCTTTTAGTTCATTTAACCCGAAAATATCTTTTCTTTTAACAATTTCCGCCTCGTTTAAGCCGGTTTCCCCATTGGTTCTCAGTATTTCTAGGGTTTGTTCGCCAGTTAAATTGTGCCAAGCACGATTATTCTCTATCTCCGAGACTTGGGGGGACGTAGTGGGAAAAGTCATAGCGAGCGATTGAAGAGGGTGTACGCGTGAACTAAAAAGGTAAGCGAGTTAAGCTAATTACATATCACAATATCAGTTATCAGGGAGCATTGGGGTGTGGAGTGTGGGGAGGGGGAATTATGAATTATGAATTATGAATTATGAAGTGGGGTGTGGAAAGTGGGGAAGTGGGGAAATGGGGAAC
>NZ_JADEXY010000194.1 GCF_015206885.1 Microcystis aeruginosa LEGE 91341
AGTTGGGAATCTGGTAATGTACCGCAAGTCCTTCGTCATCGCTGTGCTTATCTAAATGGTTGCCTTTTTTAACTTTTTTATTGATCTCATTAAGCATTTCTACTTATTGCAAAGGTGAGATGCTCCCATAGGATACCTTGTAATTTATATTTGAGTTTACTGGTGACATGATCGGCGATTTCTTGTTTTAAAATATCTCTAAAAGTTGTAATTTGTTCGATACCTGTACTCGTGGAATTTTTATTAGTTCCCTTCATCTCGATAATTGTCAGCAGAAGTAAGTCATTCTGAATAAAAAGAGATAAATAATCAGGTCTTTTCTGCTTTTGATTTCTAACAAGAGGATCCTCCCGACGATCAGTTTTAAATAAAATACAAACGGAATCTTTTTCTTGCTTGGTAATCCGAAAGCTGACACCGCTTTCGGGTGGAGCGATCCGATCGGGTACGGTACAGAAAATAAGCAAATTTTCTAAAAAGTTAAATTTTTGCCAATCGAGTTTATTCTTCTTCTGAGGAACATCCTTCTTCGGTTTCTTGGTTTTGTTGTCCTGCTTCATAAATTGCAAAAAACTTTTGTTGAATATCAACTGATACATCGCTGAGAGTATCCCAACGAATACCGTATTCAGGGTCGTGTAAAGAAAGTAATTGATTATTTTTCATTTCATAGGCGCTAACCTGTTCCATTTTAAGAAAAGCTCGGCTATCTTGCAGATAAAGCAATTTAGCTTGTTCGGCTAAAAGTTCTGGATTTTGGTGATTACCATTAACAATATTGTTAAGATGAGCCATCAAATAGGGGCTATGAGTCGTCAATAAAATTCTAACTCCTAAATTTACTAAAATCGCTAAAGATTCTAACAATTTTACCTGAGATTCTGGATGTAAGTTCATTTCAGGCTCATCGATCACCAGAAAATCCCCCGATTTTGCTCGATAGCGTAAATAGAGTAAAAGCGGGGCTAATTGTTTAATAGACGAGGAAGCATTATAAAGATCGATCTCTAAACTTCTTTTTACCGAAACTTTAATTTCTCTGCCTCCAATTTTAGTCTTTTTAAAGATTGTTTTATTGTTATTTTGAATATACTTTTCAATTTGATCAGCTAATTTTTGAAAATCATTTTTGTTTTTGGCAATGGGATCGGGCTTATTTTCTAGTTCTATGTCAGTTAAAAAATCTAAAAAATCCTCTACTGGTTGAGGATAGCGAATATCTCCCTGTTCTTTCAGTAACTCTAACTGTCTATCTCGATTAATACGTCTATTAATACGTCCTTGTGTCAATAGCTCTCTCTGATTCCCTTTAAGTAGCTTATATCTTCTATTGCCCAGCATTTTATAGGTATTTATAAAAGCGTTTCTTTCGGCGGGTAAAGGAAGTGCGTCGGAAAATGAAAATTTTACAACAGCAGCAACAAAATTAAGAAAAACTATGTCTTTATAATTATCAATTTTATCTTCTTTTTCTTGATAAAATAAAATCTCATTATTGTTCTCGCTTCGCTCGATTTTCTTGATTCCAAGTGAAGCTAATGACCCGCGATATTCAATTGTATCCGCTAAAACTTTTTCTATAGCTGTTTTAATATCATCTTCGGAAATTTCGATACTGAATTTCGTTTTTTCAAAAATCTTGCCGCTAGAATCTTGGAAAAAAGATTGTAGTTTTATCCCGCTAAATTCAGATGCGGACTTTTGAACAATTTCGGATATAACATCATAAAAATGTCGGTCTATTTTTAAAGACCAATGATCGGCTTGATTTGTAAATTCTATTTTTTCTAAAATTTCACTAGAAAAATAAAAGCCGTCAAGCTGATTAATCCATAACCCATAAATCGAGTAGGCGATATAAGTTTTATTAGAATTATTCGGGCCAATAATAACGGTTAGAGGCCGAAGATCCACTTCTGCCTCTTTAATACTACCTAAATTCAAGAGTTTGATTTTCATCATAAAAACGAACACTCCGAATACAGACCCTTATTTTACCCGATTCGTACTCGCTTGCGCCGATTCTTTGGTTTTATCTTCAAACGCGACCTTGATCGAGAAACGAACAGCGATCGCTTTCTGAGAAAAGATCGATCGCCAACCGACAATCCAAAACGCTGTCATTACCTTTCTAAAGCAACAAGCTAGTGGTTAGCTGATCACTGAAAGCTCCTTAAATATCTAACCTTTGGTAGATGCTATTAAGATGATTTAGGTGCTGCTGGGGATCAAAGCAACTTTCGATCTCGTCGGGGGATAAAATGCCAGTAACTCGCTCATCTTGGCTGATAAAAGCTTTAAAATTGCCGTTATCGGTGTTCCAAGCGCGATGGGCGTTTTCTTGGACGATTTTATAGGCAGATTCCCGGCTAATTCCCTTACTCACTAAAGTTAAAAGAACTCTTTGACTGAAAATCACGCCACCGTAAACATTCATATTTCGCTTCATGTTTTCGGGATACACCAGCAGATTTTTAACTAAATCGGTGATTTCCTTGAGCATAAAGTGGGTCAAAATGCAAACATCGGGCAGCATCACCCGTTCTACGGAACTATGGGAAATATCTCTTTCGTGCCAGAGGGCGATATTTTCTAAGGCGGAAACGCTATGACTACGGATAATTCTCGCCATTCCCGTTAAGCGTTCTGAACGGATGGGATTACGTTTATGGGGCATAGCGGAGGAGCCTTTTTGTCCTTTGGAAAAGTATTCTTCCACTTCTAGGACATCGGTTCTTTGCAGGTTGCGAATCTCCACGGCAAAACGTTCGATCGAAGCCGCTAATAAGGCTAATTGTTGCACATAATCGGCGTGTCGATCGCGCGAGATAACTTGAGTGGAAGCGGTATCCGGTTCTAATCCTAACTTCTGACAGGTTAAAGCCTCAATTTTCGGATCAATATTGGCATAGGTTCCCACTGCACCGGATATTTTACCGATGGCGATGTCTTGGCGCAAGCGAATTAAACGATCGCGTCCTCGCAGCACTTCCGCTAACCATCCCGCTAGTTTAAAGCCAAAGGTGATCGGTTCGGCGTGAATGCCGTGGGAACGTCCTACCATGACTGTATAACGGTGTTCTTGGGCGCGATAGCGCAGGGCTTGGATAAAATCTTCTAATTGTTCTAAAATCAGGTTTAAACTGGCGACTAATTGTAAAGACAGGGCGGTATCTAATACATCAGAACTGGTTAAACCCAAATGAATATAACGTCCCGGCTCGCCCACATATTCGTTAACATTTGTTAAAAATGCGATGACATCGTGGCGCACTTCTGCTTCTATTTCTAAAATGCGATCGGGATTAAAATTAGCCTTTGCCTTAATTTCTGCCACTGCATCCCCCGGAATATAGCCTAATTCTGCCTGCGCTTCACAGACGGCTATCTCTACCTCTAGCCATGTTTGATATTTATATCTATCCGTCCACAAATTCCCCATTGCAGGGAGAGTATAACGCTCGATCACTATTAATTCTTCCAAGACAACCGTTTAATTGTATCGGATCGGGGCAAGTCTGGGAATAGGCAAGGGGCAGCGGGGAGTTTTGTTTTCCCCACTCCCTTTTTTCCGGTTAGTGATTCAGTAGTAGCGGTGAGGCTCTTCTAGGTTGTGTGTGATAAGTTTAACTTACATAGGATTGATCGATACTTTGTGTCCTTTGTGTCTTTGTGGTTCGTTCCACCCCCTCTCTAGGAGGATTATATCTTAAGAATACATTTTACCCACCAAATCCAAGAGAGCTGCGGTGAACTATCTTGTTTAATTTAGCTTGAATCGAATCCCTACCCTCTTGCTTCAACCCATGCTCGCATTTTACCCGGATTGTTCAATCCGTAGGGATCGACGAGTTTTTTAAATTCTAATTGCAGCGGATTAATCTGTCTGCTGCCGCCATCTTCCATGATATAAGTGTGAGGATTGGCAATGGCTGCCCCCTGTTGTTCATAGATAGCAATAATCTCATTTAATCGAGTTTCTGTGGTAAATTCTAGCAAGGGAAGACCGGCGGGAATAACTTTACCTTGAAATTTCAAAAATTCTAGGTGCATCATGATTTCCTCACCAAAATAATTATAGAGTTTCTCCACCGTGGCTAGATTAAAATAAAAAGCTTGTAGATAAGTTATCTTGGGGTTACAACTACGCGCGTGGAGAGTAGTATGATTCCAAGTAAATTCTAAGATACTATTACCTTTTTGGGTTTCTTCTGGCGTTTTATAGTAAGTCAGTTCACCATTATATTCTTGAATTAAAGACTCTAAGGCGACTCGATCGCTGTCAGATACTATTAACAAAACTGCCGCTTTTCCTGTGGGTAAATAATCCTTAAGAGCGATAAAATAAGCGGGAATTGGCCAAGAGTGAACACTAACCATTTTCTTAACAATGCCATCACTATCACTGAGAGCTTGACCAAATTTAGCGGCGGTGATAAAATCGGCAAAAGTAACGATAAATTCCGCCCAAGGATAACAGGGAGCGAGGGCTATTTCTAACTCGGTAATAATGCCATTGGTTCCGTAGGCATGATTGACTTTTTCTACCTCATCCCCCCGTAATTCGATAATTTTTGGTTCTGTTTCTAGGGTGACTAACTGCACTGCTTGCAGATTGCCCCTATCCTTCAATTGTCCATAATTAATTGAACCCATACCCACACTGCCACCCCCGATAAAACCGCCAATTGTCGCCGTCCGATAGGTAGAGGGAGCCATTCTTAATTCCCAACCAATTGCGCGAGCTTGTTTATCAAAAAATGCCATTTTTACCCCCGCTTCTACTCGCGCTGTCCCCGGTTCGATCGAGATAATTTTTGTTAGTTTGGTTGTGTCTAAAATTACTCCTCCCCCCAAGGGAACACATTGACCATAATTACCTGTACCCGCACCTCTAACTGTTAAAGAAGTTTGGTATTTAACGCAGGTTTTAGCGATGTCAATAACTTCTTGGCTATTGTGGGGACGAATGACTAAATCAGCCCGTTTATCTTGCAGTTTTGCCTCTAAAATGGGACTAAAATGATAATAATCTAAGGAAAGTTTCGCCACTTGCCCCGGATCGGTGATAATTTCCAAATGGGAAAGTTCTTCAATGAGATTTTGACAGTTAGATTTCATGGTTAGGTAGAGATTGCTGAAAAAGTGTATTGGTGGGGTTAGGATTCAGGATTCAGGATTCAGGAGATTATTTTTATTTGTTCTCCCCACACCCCAATTCATAATTCATAATTCATAATTCATAATTCATAATTCAAAAAGGAAAAATTAAAAACCGATCGCCTAGGCGGTCGGTTTTACTAAGAAGTATAAACTTTTATTAACTTTGTTTGCTGAGAAACTGTTGAGCTTGTCTAATAGCGGCAGCGCCGATATTGAAGACAGCCCAGCCACCAGCAATAAGCAAAGGGGTTAAAACGATTAACACTCTCCAGTCCATAGATTTTCTTCTCCTCGGTCAGTGCTTAAAAGATTGTTACTTGATTCTCATCTTATATTTATACCCTAAACCGCCCCTTTTGGGAATCCGGTATCAGTACCTTTTCCCCCATGAACGAGGGCAAGTTTAGCATAGCGCTCGGCGTGTTCGATCAACTCTTGAGCCTCCTGTGGCGACACTTCCCGGACGCGTTTAGCGGGAATGCCCACCACTAAAGATCGCGGTGGTATATCTTTTGTCACAATACTACCCGCCCCGACAATACTACCC
>NZ_JADEXY010000195.1 GCF_015206885.1 Microcystis aeruginosa LEGE 91341
GTGGGGAAGTGGGGAAGTGGGGAGAATAAATAAAAACAATCTCCTGTCTCCTGTCTCCTGTCTCCTGTCTCCTGACTCCTATCTCCTACTGTAATTTCGTTTATCTTCGTTAAGATGTATTATGGCTGGGGAGAACATCTCCTAGAATGAAAGCAACTTTCCCGACACAAATTAGGAGAAACCCACAGATATAATATAAAAGCATCCATACTCATTATTTTTCTACCATCATTCCCCCCTATCCTCTCTGGTATTATCCCCATGCTTGATGCCGTCATAATTTTACTATTCGTCTTCGCTATTGCCAGTATTGGTTATAGTGGTGTTGACTTGCTGCCGGTTGCTGTCCAGTCGCAAATCAGCAATATTGAAGCTTTACGCTGGTTATCGGCGGGTTTTGCCTCAATTATTGGTTTAGCTCTTGGTTTAGTTGCTCAAACTACCTATCGTCGTCTAGAAACCCAAGTACGACAAACTCCGATCGAAGTTATTTTAACCCGTTCGGTCGGTCTAGTTATTGGTTTGTTGATTGCTAATCTGATCCTAGCTCCGATTTTCTTCCTACCGATTCCCAGAGAATTCTCGTTTATCAAGCCGATAATCGCCATTTTAGGCAGTATTATGTTTTCCTATCTGGGGGTTAGTTTAGCTGATACCCACGGTCGGACTTTTCTGCGTCTGATTAACCCCAATAGTATGGAATCAATTTTAGTGGCAGAAGGAACCCTGCAAGCGGCCGCCACCAAAGTTGTTGACACCAGTTGTATTATCGATGGTCGTATCGAACAATTGTTAGACACGGGATTTATCGAGGGACAGATACTCATTCCCCAATTTATCCTTCAGGAATTGCAACAGTTAGCGGATGGCAGTAACGACCAAAAACGAGTTAGAGGAAGACGAGGATTAGATATATTAAACCGGATGCAGCAAGAATTCCCCGATCGCATTATCATTCATCCGGCCGATTATGAGGATATTAGCACCGTAGATGCTAAATTAGTCCATCTTGCCCAAGAAATTAACGCCACCTTGCTCACTAACGATTACAATCTCAGTAAAGTGGCCAATCTGCAAAAAGTCACCATCTTGAATGTCAACGATCTCGCCCAAGCAGTACGCCCGATCTACTTGCCTGGGGATACGTTGGATCTGAAAATTCTCAAGGCAGGAAAAGAACCCACCCAAGGCATCGGTTATCTAGAAGATGGCACGATGGTGGTGGTAGAAGAAGGAAAAGATTATCTAGGGGGAGAATTGCGGGTAGTGGTGACATCTGCACTGCAAACCTCGGCCGGAAGGATGATTTTTGCTAAACCCCAAAATTCCCTGATTGCTTGAAGGGAATGAAGTTAATTCTTAGCTAAAGTAGTAATGAGTAGCTGATTATAATCAAATTAAAAATGGATTTTAGGTTCGATCCCCCCTGCCCCCCTTGATAAGGGGGGTGCCGATCCCCCCTGCCCCCCTTGATAAGGGGGGTGTGTGATGATTTTTAACGCCTACCTACTTAGCTCAACAAATTAGGACGAGGCTTCAGGGTCTTAGGTATCCTGAAAAAATGCGCCCGCCCCAAGTATTCTTGGGCCGTCTCCCCTCATCGGAAAGGCTACCCAGAGCGATATCTGGTCGATCTACAAGCTATACAAAACTGTGGAGCGGGTCAACCGAGGGAATTTAACCTGCCTGAGCCATTGAATAATTTGTTAGAAAGGCTGCGGCTGAGGGGAAATCAATTCCCGATAGAGTTCCGGACGGCGATCTTTGAGATAGTCGCCTTCGGGATGGGTGGGGGAAAAATCACCAGGCACACAATCGCCAATTAGGAGAGTTTCTTCCGCTCTCGCCGCTAACAGCAATTTGCCATCGGGTCCGGCAATAACTGAATTGTGGCGGTAATTCCACTCGTGTCCGCCGCGTTTTTCCCCGCCACAGCGATTGGCATAGGCGATAAAGAGCTTATTTTCGTAGGCACGGACTGGAATTAGTGTTCGGGAAACGTCGGGGTAAGGGACTTGAGCTTGGCTGCCATCCGCTAAGGTGTAGTAGTAATCGGCAGCGGTGGGGATGACGATTAATTTAGCCCCCTTAACCGCAAGAATCCGCGATAATTCGGGGAATTCCGCCTCGTAACAGTTGAGAACGCCAACGGGGAATCCGGCGATTTCTGCCACGGCAAACGGCCCTGCGCCATCGGAAAAATTCTCCCTTTCCGTTTGCCCGAAGAGGTGAGTTTTGCGGTAATTTAAGAGCGTCTTGGCTTCCGAGTCGATGAGGGCAATGGAATCGTAAAAGCGCTCTCCTCCTTCGGCCTGCTCTCGTTCGGCGTAGGGACAGATAATAGCCATTCGGTTGGCTTGGGCAATTTGGGCAACTCTCGCCATTGAAGGGCCACCAACGGGTTCTGCCAACTCTTCCACTTGCTGCCGGTCGAGCGCATAGCCGCTCAGGTACAATTCGGGAAGGGCGAGTAACTGAACATCGAACCGACTGGCTTTGCGAGCCACCTCTTCTAGTTTTTCGAGATTGCTCTCGATCGCTTTGCGAGTTCCTAGGGGGCGTTCTCCTTGATAGAGTGCCAACCGAATCCCCTCTCCCCAAGCGGGAACCTGTTCTTTAATTCGGGTTAGGTAAATCATAATTCTTATTGCCCCTGCTCTTCAAGGTCTAGGCTGAATAATTTTAGCCGTTAGCGTCCCCACCCGACAATGCTCCCTCAGAACAACGATCACCTCCTCAAGGAGATTTTGTCTTGCGGGGGGAAGATGGCTATAAGGCCATAAAACCAAAAAAGCCTCAAATACAAGGCCAGAGGGGATTGTATTTGAGGAATTTGATGTTTTAAGGGAAGTTAAGTCACTAACCGAACCATCTAGCCAATTTATATCTAAATTAGGCCGGTTTATTGATTACAGCCATGGACTGACGAGCAAAACTAAAATAACCATCCCAGAATTGTTTCTGACTATCAAGGGCAACTTTGGTGGCGGTTTCTTGGGCTGTTAGGTAGGATTTCACCCATTCTTGTTGATATTCGAGGGATTTAACCAAAGTTTCTGGAAACTCAAACACTGGTGTAGTCGTGGGAACACCATTACCCCAAGCGGACAGAAGCATTTTCTGCCATTCGGCTAGGTATTTTTGGTATTCTTCAAGATAATTGGTGTTCATAGAAGTCAAACCGCTAACTAACCCATCTGGAAGGAGATGGTGAGAAAGTGGGGCGGTGTTGCCACCTTCTCGAAAGCAAAACTGGTGCCGAGATAAAATATAATATTCCATCCCTTCTTTAATTATAACCTGAGTTTGCGATCAGCCAAAATCTTCATGCGATCGCCATAGACCCAGCCTATTTTTTGGTAACTGGGAACTAACGCTAAAATAGTCCTACTCTAGCCATTTTCTCCCAACTATGATCGATCGCCCTATTCATGTAATTGGTGGAGGATTAGCGGGGACTGAGGCGGCGTGGCAGATAGCCCAAGCAGGTATTCCCGTGATCCTGCACGAAATGCGCCCAATTCGCTCTAGTCCTGCCCACCATAGCCAATTTTTAGCTGAATTAGTCTGTAGTAACTCCTTTGGTGCCATGGCGGTGGATCGCGCTACTGGGTTACTCCATGAAGAATTACGACGCTTAAATTCTCTAGTTATTGCCCAGGCCGATCAGCATAGTGTCCCCGCAGGAGGGGCTTTAGCGGTCGATCGAGGGGTCTTTAGTCGAAATTTGACGGAAATCTTGGCCAACCACCCTCTAGTCACCTTAAAACGTCAGGAGATCACGGAAATTCCCCGGGATGGTATCGTCGTTTTAACCACTGGACCGTTAACCAGTGCCGCTTTAGCCGCAGATCTGCAAAATTTCACCGGCCTGGACTATCTGAGTTTTTTTGATGCCGCTAGTCCGATTATTCTAGGGGAATCGATCAATCAATCGATCGCTTTTCTGGCCTCTCGTTACGATAAAGGTGAGGCCGCCTATCTCAATTGTCCCATGAATCGGGAACAATACCTGCACTTCTGGCAAGAGTTAAAACAGGCAGAACAGGCAGAATTAAAGGATTTTGAGCGAGAAAATGCCAAATTTTTCGAGGCTTGTCTGCCAATCGAAGAATTAGCCTGTCGGGGAGAGGATACCATGCGTTTTGGTCCCCTGAAACCGGTGGGATTAGCGGATCCCAGATATCCAGATCAACGTCCCTACGCAGTTATACAGTTGCGAATGGAAGATAAAGCGGGGCAATTGTGGAATATGGTGGGATTTCAAACTAATTTAAAATGGGGTGAACAAACACGGGTTTTCCGTCTGATTCCGGGGTTAGAAAAGGCCGAATTTGTCCGCATGGGGGTGATGCACAAAAACACCTTTATCAATTCTCCCCAGTTATTATCCTCCAGTCTCCAGTTTAAATCGCGACCGACGCTGTTAGCGGCAGGACAGTTAATCGGGACGGAAGGCTATACGGCTGCGGCTGCTGGGGGATGGTTAGCGGGAACTAATGCCGCTCGTTTAGCTTTAGGATTAGAAACGGTGACATTGCCAACCACAACGATGATGGGGTCATTATTTGAGTTTATCAGCAGTGCCGAACCGAAACATTTTCAACCGATGCCGCCAAATTTTGGCATTTTGCCGAATTTTACCAGAAAAATCCGCAATAAACGGGAACGTTACGGTCAATATGCCGATCGCTCTTTGCAGGATTTAGAAGCATGGATGAATCAGCTAAAAACTCCCTGTCTCGTCTAACTGTCAATCGCTAAATCGATCGCCCATAATAGAGAAGGAACCTATTCTTTCTCTATTGCTATGCCAAACTCTGATTTTTTCCCTCCCCAATCCTACAGTCAAGAGGATGTGCAGGAAATTCTCTATTTGGCTATCTCCCGTCAAGGGGATAAGGGAGAAATTACCCGTCAACAGTTGTTAGAAATTGCTGACGATTTAGCTATTGAAGTTAAAGACTTAGAAGCGGCGGAAAAGGACTGGCAAGAGTCAAAAATGGTCAGTTATAAGCGGCAAGAATTCGATCGCTTTCGTCGCGAGGAGCTAAAACATAAAACCGTTCGCTATCTGATTATTAATAGTTTTTTTCTGACGATTAATTTAATTAGTGCGGGAACAATTTCTTGGGCAATTTATATCTTTTTGCTGATGGGTTTACCTCTTTCTCTCTCGGCTTGGAAAACTTTCCAAAATCAAGGAATTGCCTACGAAGAAGCATTTAAACGCTGGAAAATTAAGGAGGAAATGAAAGAATCTTTTACCAATCTTTGGACACAAATCAAAAAGTTTTTACAGTTTTAATACTGTTGCCAAATTAAGCCTTTTTTGTTTTTGTGAACCACAGAGACACAAAGGACACAAAGTTGAGTTTTCCACGACTACTTAAGTAGCTGGTTATAATTAAATTAAAAATGAATTTTAGGTTCGATCCCCCCTGCCCCCCTTGATAAGGGGGGTGCCGATAGGCGGGGGGATCTACCCTTGATAAGGGGGGTGCCGATAGGCGGGGGGATCTACCCTTGATAAGGGGGGTGCCGATAG
>NZ_JADEXY010000196.1 GCF_015206885.1 Microcystis aeruginosa LEGE 91341
TGAAGGCGCAGGGGAAGAGTAGTAAACCAGACCAACCGATGAAGACGAAACGGTCTCTTTTGAGCCAGTCATCGAGAGCATCAAACAGCCCTCTTTCTGGGGCGCGTCCGACAGCAATGGTCATGGGGGTTTTCTCCGAAAAATATATATTATTGCTAAGATTCCGCCCTCTCTTCTCCATCTATCCGAGCAGGCCAGCAGATGTGTAGAAGAATTGTGAGAAATCTTTACTTTTCTTAACTTACACTATATTGGAAAAAATGGCCAAGATTTTTTAGGTCGATCTTAAAAAAATCTAAAATTTTTTCGGCAGACCACTTGCTTCGCGACGTTCGGACGCTCGGCGAAGCTCAGTCGAGCCATTGCGGGGGGAGACCACTTCGTGCGCGTTGCGGGGGGATTTGGGGAGATGGGGAGATATGCCACCTCAATTGCTTGGTATTGTCTTCTTCACGTCTTGAACGGAATGCTAGACCCCTCTGTGCGGTAATTATGCCCAAATTGAGGTGATTAAACCCCACAGTGCGGTATTAAGTCCTATTAAGGGGTGTTAGACCGATGGAATTGGGATACTATAATAGAGGGGGTTGCTCGATCGCAGGAGGCGGTATAATTGATGGGTATGTGGTGCGGTTATCGGTGGGGTACTAGGTTAAAGCTAATGGTGGGGAAAAGTTGATGACTAGAGGAATTGTGGAGCAGGGAAAAGTTGTTAATGTTGGAATTAATAGTTTCAAAGATCCAGCAAATTCATCAGGACTATATATATCCGCTTTTAGTCTTTACCAGACATATCGCGTTGATCGTAGTCGGGTCAAACAGATATGTGAGAGTCTTTATGAGCATTTGATTGAGCAAATAAGCAGACGTAACTTAGGAGATGCTAGGTTTCGTGTGGTTACATACAGAGAAGATTCAATGGAATTCAGTCAGATCAGTGCCAATGAATATGACAATGAAGAGCGCACATATGTTCTTATCACGCGCAATACTCTTCGTTCAACGCGGGCAACTATTTTGGTGCGCTTCCTGACCTATGGAGATAATCTTTATGTTGGTGTTGATACTTATGTGCTTGGCAAGCTAAATTTATTTGCGTTTATCCTAAAAATATTTTTAACAATTGTTATTCCTTGGCTTGCGATCGCACCTTTATCTTTCTTCCCTGGACTCAATGTACTACTCTGGCTCTTGTATCTCTGCCTTATTGCTTTCAGTTGGAGAGGGTTAATCCAGAGAATCCAGCAAGTGGGTGATTTAAGAACATCACTTCGTCTGGAATTTAATAAATCTCTAGATCTTGGTTCTTTTAACCTTGATGACGTTGTCATGTTTGTGAAAAGTACTCTACACGCCACTGTGACATCGATACGAGAGACCTTTGAAAAAGAAGGGTTACCTGTTGAATCCTTGGATGCCTTTGTGCAGAGCATTAATGTCAATAACATCAACCAAAATTTCACAGGATCGGTAGGAGGAGTAACAGCAACAGGCTCAGTCAATTTAAATACTTCAGTCCAGAAGTGATTGATAGCGATGCAAGAAAAAACTAATCGAGGTTTCAAAACTTATGGCAAAGGTTGGACAGAATTTTTACGGTCCTGTTGGTGGTGTAACTGCCAAAGGTGATGTATACGTCACGCAGACGAACCAGACTACTGAACAAAATTTTGATGTACTCTTCTCTGACTTCAAGAAGTTCATTGCTGATCTTCAAACTAAGTATCCTAGTCTTCATAACGAAGTTGATATTGCACAGATCATTGATGTAGAAGCTAAACTCATCGAAGCCAAAGACCAAAACCGTTGGCAAAACTTTCTCAATCTAAAGCGCCTTTGGAATGGTGGTAAAAAAGCCGCGCTCAAGGTCGGAGAACATTTTGTTGAGCAAAATCCGTGGGGGAAGGGAGCAATTGCTTTTCTTGAAGGCGTGAGTGAAGATCCAAAATAAAGACATAATGAAAACTAGCTTTTTTGGTTCTTCGTTACTTGGTATGGTTCGATAGGGTGGCATAAATCGACTAAATTCTTATCTGGCAAGAGACTTAATTGATTAGATTTTGTAGCGATCGCATCTGTAGGGTGCGTTCCCCGAAGCTTTTGGGTTTTGCCAACCAGATTTGGACAGAACTATAATGACAATTGTACTTAACCATGTACAACTCTGATGAGCGTCAACATTGTCAACTTTAGTGAAGCCCGAAAAAACTTTAAATCTGTAATAGATACAGTAGCCAATGATATGGCATAGAACGAGTTAGTTAGGACGCTTTCAATTTTCAAACTCTTATCGGTCAAGGGTTTCAGCGATTGATTGTCCTAACCACCCCGCTCTTTGCTATAAAAACTGTACTTTCATTGTCAGAGGAGATACAGAAGATGTTGTTATCATGTCTAAAAGTTATTATGACAGTCTGATGGAAACAGTTTATCTCTTAAAATCTCCGGCTAATGCTCAACATTTAGAAGAAGCGATCGCAGAATATCAAGCAGGTAAAACACAAGAACATGATTTAATCGATGCCTAAGTTGGCTTGGGGTAGCTGTAGGGTGCGTTCCCTGATGCAACTCCTACCGCTGCACCGATAGATTTTTGGGGAACGCACCATGCACATTCATTCAAGCAAGTGATTGCCAGCTAACAACGTCTCTGCACACCGAGTGCCGAGAGTTAATCGGTGATAGTGAACAGCAATCAGTGAACTGAAAACTCACATCTGATCTCTGACTTCTCAACCCCTGCTATACAATGGTTTTTGACTTGTTTTTTGGAAGGGAACGCTAAACTATGTATTCGATCGATATTACCCTGAAACTCTCGCCCATCCCCATTTCCGTGCAGCGCAAGGAAGAAGCAGCAGCAGACGCTTTGTATCAAACAATTACTAACGCTATGCGATCGCCCAATCCCGAATTATTAGAATTAACCTGCGAAAAACAAACCGATAAAAAGGTGGCGGTTTTGAGCGATCAGATCAGTGCGGTGATTGTGTCACAAAAATCCGGGGCTGCCTCCACTGGTAGAGCGCCGGGGTTTGTCGCTTTAGCCACAGAATAGTTCTTTAATCAGTTATCAGTGAGCAGTAAACAGTAAACAGTAATCAGTGAGCAGTAAAAAGACAGTAGGAAACTTCTATTTAATACTGCACACTTAAAAACTCAAATCTGATAACTGATAACTGATAACTGATAACTGATAACTGATAACTGATAACTGATCAAATCATAATTCATGACTATAAAAGTAAAAGATCTCTGGTTTAGCTGGCCGAATGGGAAATCAGTATTAAATGGCTGCTCTTTGCAAGTTCCCAGAGGAGAATTTTGGATGTTGTTGGGGACAAATGGCAGCGGTAAATCAACCCTGCTGCGGCTCTTAGCGGGATTATTAAAACCCAGTCGCGGGGAAATAGAGATACCTAACCCCCTCGGTTTTGTTTTTCAAAATCCCGACCATCAGTTAGTTATGCCAACAGTGGGGGCGGATGTGGCTTTTGGGTTGGTATCCGAGGGTTTATCCACGCCGGCAATTCGGGCCCGGGTGCGGGAATCCCTAGGGGCGGTGAATTTATTAGAAATGGAAAAACGACCGATCTATGCTCTCAGTGGCGGACAAAAGCAAAGAATCGCCATTGCGGGGGCTTTAGCTCGTCATTGCGAGGTTTTGCTCTTTGATGAACCCACCGCCCTTCTGGATGGGGATACTCAGTTAGAATTAGTCTCTCAAGTGCAGAACTTGGTCAAAAACCGGGGGATTACAGCCCTTTGGGTGACGCATCGCCTTGATGAATTGGATTACAGCGATGGAGCATTTTTGTTGGAGGGTGGCAAGGTAGCGGATCAGGGAAATCCCCTAGAATTAAAAGCGAGATTATTGGCAAGTGTGGCGGGAGAATCTTAAATTTTTTGTTAATATCATTAGGATGCTGTTTTTTAGAACTGCCCTTAATGCCACACAAATTACTCTCAAAGCCATGGTTAATTCTTCTGATCGTTCCCTTCTGCTGGTTGACGGCTACAACGTCATCGGCGCTTGGCCGTCCCTGAAAAAAATCAGCGATCGCCACGGTCTCGAACCAGCGCGAGACAAGTTAATTGAAACCCTAATCGGTTACACCCACCATCAGGGTTATCAAACCCAAATCGTCTTCGATTCCTACCTTCAAGACACCCCCGGCAGCCAGGAACGCTACACTAACCATTTATCGGTTTATTTTACCGCTCACGCTCAAACCGCCGACACCTATATCGAGAAAACCTGTGCCGATTTTTGGCACGATCGCGCCCCAGCTATCGGACGGATTATCGTCGCTACCTCTGATAATGCCCAAAAAATGACCGTTATGGGTTATGGGGCCCACTGGATTTCCGCTCAACGTCTGGAAATCGAGGTGGATTTAACCGGTCGTCGTCTGAGAAAATCCCAGAGTTCTTCTCAAAGTCCCAAAGGGCGTTTTTTATTCCATTCTCTCGATGCTCAGGTGCAACAGAAATTAGAGAAAATGCGCCACGGAATTTAGTTATCAAAAACCTTGACAAATTACCCCAAATATGTATCGACAAAATCCCCATTAGAGGCACAGGTAACTGTGTCTCTAAGCTTTTCAAGGTCAGTTGCGGTCTGGGGATTTTGTCAAAAGCTGGCCCCTCTAAACCACTGGTTTCACCGTTGCAATTCTGCTAAACCTAAATAATAAATTCCCGTGGGTGTCACTTGGAAGCGACAGGGTAAAACCTTGACTCCCTTAGCCACTGCTTGACGCAATAACTGCCCGTATTTAGCATCTTTACTATCCCCCGGAGCAAACCGGTCACAATCACCCCGATTGATAAAGTAGAACATAATCGCCTCCGCTGCCGGTAATAAAGCCATTAATTCGTTTAAATGCTTCTGTCCTCGCGTGGTGACAGTATCGGGAAAAAGTGCCGTTTCTCCCTGATTCCAAGTGGTATTTTTAACCTCGATATAGGTGAGGGAATTATCACCATGGGTCAAAAGAAAATCAATTCTACTGCCATTATTTTGACCGTAGGCCACTTCCGATCGCACTTCGGTGTCATTTTTGACCAAATCGGGAAAAACTCCTTGCAACAGGGCATTTTTCACCACCTGATTGGGAAGATTGGTATTAACTCCCACCCAAGTTTCCCCCAGTTGAATCATCTCCCAGGTATAAGCTAATTTTCGCTTCGGGTTATCACTACGGGAAAGATAAACCGGTTGACCCTCTACGCATACATCCGTCATCGGTCCAGTATTAGCGCAATGGGCCGTAATTAATTCTCCGTTGTCCAGTTGTATGTCGGCAAAAAAGCGTTTGTAACGTTTAATTAAAATACCCTTGACAAGAGAAGGATAAGTGTGAACCAACAAGGAAGTCATCAAATTTTCGCCAGGCTATATAAGGTAAAGAATAGCCTTTTTTTGGGAGCTTAACCTGAAAGCAGTAGATAGGGATTTGGGGAGATAGGGAGATGGGGAAATTTCAGCTAAATTCCCCACTACCCCAC
>NZ_JADEXY010000197.1 GCF_015206885.1 Microcystis aeruginosa LEGE 91341
CCCCACACCCCACACCCTGCCCCCAGGAAAAACTTTTTGCCGCAAACCCTAAATAGACTTATCTAACCTCCTGCCTGCTGCCTGCTGCCTTCCCTAATTCGGTGTCGAATAGCGTTGACGTAGATAGATGGCGATGGCGTTCAGCGCCATGATCAAAAGGATCAGAACGATAATCGTTGCGGCGGCGGCGTTGGCGAAACCGGGTTCAGGACGGGAGACATAACTAAAAATCTGAATGGGCAGTACCATAAATCGCTCGAATAAACCCGGATCGAAGGTCAGAAAACTCACCGCTCCCACCACCACTAGCGAGGCCGCGTCCCCGATCGCCCGCGACACGGAGATAATTACCCCCGTGAGAATCCCCGGCACCGCGTAGGGTAAAACATGGTGTTGGAGCGTCTGCCATTTGGTGCTGCCTAGACCGTAGGAGGCTTGGCGGAGGGAATCGGGAACCGCCCGGATCGCCTCCCGCGCCGCAACGATAATGACTGGCAGCGATAGTAGAGATAGGGTTAAGGCCCCGGAAAGTAGGGTAGAGCCGAAATTCAGTAAATAGACGAAGACCCCTAAACCGAGTAAACCGTAAACGATCGAGGGAACCCCGGCCAGATTGCCGATATTCACCTCGATCAGCGCCGTCCACCAGTTTTTCGGGGCGTATTCTTCTAGGTATAGGGCAGCGCCCACCCCGATGGGCACCGCTACCAAGATCACGATTACTCCCAAATAGAGGCTACCGATAATCGCGGGGCGAATTCCGCCGCGCTCGGGAAAACGGGAGGGGGTTTCCGTGAGAAAACCGGGGGTAAGTAGGCGGGCCAGTCCGTCATGAAAGACATTGAGCAACAGTAGAGCGAGAACGAATAGACCGATGAGTAATCCGATCAAGAAAACATACTCGTAGATTTTGCCGATGGTTTCTCGGCTTTCGAGTCGATCGTTAAAGACGGCCGTATCCCTAGTAGGAGAAGATTTAACCATGATAATTAGTCGTATTTTTCCTTAAAGCGATTGGAAATCCAATAACTGCCGATATTGAGCGCCAGAGTGATCAGGAAAAGCACCGCACCGACCGCATAGATGGATTTAAAATTGAAACTCCCTCTCGGGGCATCTCCACTGGAAACCTGGGCCATAAAAGCGGTCATGGTGGCGATCGATTCCAGTGGATTGAAAGTTAGACGAGGTTGAGCGCCCGCCGCGATCAGGACGGTCATGGTTTCTCCCACCGCACGGGAAACCCCCAAAATAATCGAAGCCATAATCCCCGATAGGGCGGCCGGCAAAACCACCTTGAAAATTGTTTCCAGCTTGGTAATTCCTAGGGCGTAGGAACCCTCGCGCAGGGAACGGGGAACCGATTTAATCGCGTCTAGACTGATGGAACCGACGGTCGGGGTGATCATGATTCCCATCATCAATCCCGCGCTCAGAGCGTTAAAAACCTCTACGGGTAAAAAATTCCGTAGTAAGGGCGTGAGAAAGATCAGTGCGAAGTAACCGTAAACTACGGTGGGAATTCCCGCCAGAATTTCCACCGCCGGACGCAGAATAGAAGCTGCTTTCGGGGTTGCGTACTCGGCCAGATAAATCGCTGAAGACAATCCCAACGGAACTGCGACCACCATTGAGATGACCGTGGTTAAAACGGTTCCGTTAATCAACGGCCAGATCCCGAAACGGGGAGGATTAAAAAGGGGAGTCCATTGGCTATCCAAGAAGAACTGCGCGAAACTTACTTCCTGGAAAAAAGCGACAGTTTCCTTGAAAATAATAGCGACGATGCCGAAGGTTGTGACTACAGATACAAGGGCGCAGGCGAACAAAATCGTTCCGATAATTTTCTCGGGAACATCATCGGAGGCTCGCTTGAGAAGAGAATCCCCTCTTGCGAACAAAGAGTCATCAAAAGAACCGGTAGTGGTCATAGGAAATTTTGGGTCTGAAACCCCGCCGTAGAACGGCGGCTTTACGTTAGAATTAAGAGGCCAGTCTCGAAAACCAAGTGGACGGCGCAGCACCGTTCGGCGGTTCGGCTGAGCTCACCGTCGAAGCCTGAGCTCACGGCCGAAGCCTTGAAAACTAGGCTTAGGGGGTTCCGACCAGAAAAGCTTGGCCGGGTAAAAAGTCGCGCGCAACAAGTACAAGAAGCGTTTAGCTGGAAACGTACCGTGGGACACACGGAATCGGGCTTCTGAAATGGGGCGAAAGTCTGTGGACTCTGTGTAAGACAGTACATGGTTTTTTAACTGTGGTATGCGACGGTGGTGGAAGCAGAAACTTAAATCGTGAGGTTTAGGAATCGCCGCACTTTTAGGGCGGCGAGGATGTCAAGAGTTTACTATTTCCTCCTTAGAAAAAGTTGATAATCGGTTCACCTGGCTTGGCATTTATAAAGGTCGATCCCGTTTGTCGTTTCTCGAATCGTTCCCGAGTTTTCACGTAGGCGAGATCGGGTAACGACACATAGCCTACACTGTCCACGTATTTCCAGGAATTATCCACAAAGAAACGCACGAAACGTTCAACCGAAGGTTTGCTATCCAGTGCCTTCTTGCTAACGTAAATGAAGAGGGGGCGAGTCAGGGGACTATAGGTATTGCGCTTGACGTTCTCCAAAGGAATGGGCTTAACACACTCTTTGCCATCCAGATTTTCTAGCCCGACCACGTTTACCTTGTCTTGATTTTGCATTACGAAAGCGATCCCCGCGAAGGCGAATCCGTTGGCATTGCCGATGACTCCCTGAATCAGAGTATTTTGGTTAAAGCTGGGCGTATAATCGCTCCGAATATTCCCTCTTCTCTTGGTGATCGATTGGGTGAAATAATCGGTCGTTCCCGCGTCCACAGGAGGTGCGAATAACAGAATTCTCTCTTTGGGAAATTTAGGATTAACTTGATCCCAAGTGACGATTTTTCCTTCGGCTTCTGCCTCCCAGAGTGTCTTTAACTCTTTTCGAGTTAGGCACTTGAGAAACTTATTGTTTTTGTTCGCTACCAACGCCAGACCGTCCAGCCCCATGGGTAGCTCGATGTACTCGATTCCCGCCCTCTTACAGGCTTTCGATTCCGATTCCCGGATGACACGGGAAGCGACCCCAATATCGATGCTACCGTTACAGAGCCGGGTAAATCCCCCACCTGTACCGCTAAAGGCCACCCCGACGCGGGCCTTGGGATCGACTTTTTGGTATTCTTCGGCAACGGCGAGCGCTAGGGCGAAGCCCACGGCCCCCCCGTCCAAGCTGACCTGTTGTTCCCCGCTTTCCGCTCTGCTTGCCCTGAGCCAAGTCGAAGGGTCGGCACAACCAGTCATCCATTGGCCTATCAGTAAGAGGGGAATTAGATAAAAAAGACGGAATTGTTTCATAGAATTGAAGAGAGATTGATAACAAGATCGGTGAGGGCTTTTAGTTGGGAGAATTTCCTCTGACTTGGTCGAAAATAGCTCCCTTCGCTAAAAACTCGTTACTGATCAAAGGCCAACCCCCTAAATCTTGGGAGCTAAACAGCGTTTCCACGGGAGGTAATTTGGCTTCGGTGGCGAACGCAAAGCGCTCGCTACGCGAGATCGTGATAAAGGGATTGACCGATCGATAGCCCAATTTGGCGAATTCCTGTTGTGCCGGCTCGGAATAGAGGAAATCCACAAAGGCCTCGGCCACCTCTCGCGTGCCGTGTTTATCGACATTTCTATCTACCACCGCAACGGGATTATCGATCGAGATATTGACCGGAGGGACGAAGTAATTGATGTCGGGTTGATTTCTGCCCTCTAGAATTACCTCGTTTTCGTAGGTGACTAAAACATCCCCCTTTCCCTCTTGGAAAAAGGCATTGCTGGCTTCCCGTGCGTCCCTCGCTAGGGTGGGAATCTTTTCATAGACTTGGCGGACAAAATCCAATGCCTGTGCTGGTTCGCCCCCCGTTTGCGTCACCGAACCCCAGAGGGCTAATAACTGCCAAATAGCGATCCCGGAAGTTTTCGGATCGGCGGATAGAACTGTAACGTCCTCTCTGGCCAGATCCGCCCAAGATTGAATATTTTTCGGATTTCCCGCCCGCGTCACGATCTCGCGTAGCGAGCGCTTTGCGTTCGCCGCAACCGATCGACTCACCACTCCCCTTCTCGGAACCCGATTTTCCCAACCGCGATGGATTAACCCCGCGTCGGCGATGCGCATCACGTCTAGAGGTAGGGCTAGATGTACCACGTCCGCCTCTTGTTTCCCAGCGATCACATCATCGGCCTGAGCTAGGGAACCGCCGTAACTGCGCTCGAAAATGACTTTTTGGTTCCGCTCTTTTTGCCATTTCTCGATGAATTTCGGGATAATCTGGTCGTGAGCGGCTTTCGTGACCGAAAAGGAAACGAGATTTAATTTCACCTCCGGTTTCGAGGCGATCCCCCCGGACGTACAGGAAGCGAGCGCGAGCGCACCCAGCAATCCCAATACCAAGAAGGATACAAATCCCCGCCGCAATAGCGAATGGAAGGCTTGCCCTGAGCCAAGTCGAAGGGGACGAAACAGCGATCGGATGGACAACAGTGATACATTCATCGGGATTTTCTCGATAAGGTTGATCTAAAGGAGTTCTCGATTATCGCGATCTATTCTCTCTTGCTCAATTCTGACCCCCGTGGGAGCCAGAGATTGGCGATTTTTACAGGGGTCTAATTTAGCCGGTGGGAATCAACAGGCGATAGGAGCCGTTATCGAGAATAATCCGTAGGCCCAACCACATCAGCACAAAAGGGAAAAGCTTACTCGCGTAACGGCTGAGGACAACTGCGATCCCCGGTTGGCGGGTTAGATGATAGGAGAGAAATAACCAAGTACAGACGATTAGATAGCAGATCGGGATGATGACGGCTAACTGCGCCACGGTACTATTGGCGAATAGGGGAATATAGATACCGAGATTATTGCCGCCATTGGATATCGTCACCGCGGAAACTTGATAGGTTTGGCGATCTCTGAGGACTTGACCGAGGGGTAGTCTGCGGGAGGCGAACCCGTGAAATTGGGCGTTTCTTCGCAAATTCACCTTGCGATCTGCGTTTTCCCTCTCGTTATCGCGATTTAAAGTCACTAAATTTTTCACACCGATGAGGATCGGCAGGATTCCGAGAAGACCGATATAAATCGGCGGGATGATTAGGCCGAGGAGAAAACCCAGCAAGCTAACCGATACTAAGGCCGTAAACCCGACTAGCTCGCCGACAACAACGTGAACCGGGCGAAAGGTACGATTTACCTCGCTAAAAAAGCCGGTTAGATAAATATTGTCGTCGAAGGTGGTGGCTATGCCGGTGGCCACCGCGATTTTGACGATTTCGATCAACCAATCCATCCATAAGACCTCCTGCAAAAGTCTTATTCAGCTACTTGATGATAGCCTAAAGCAAGTTCATAGTTGTAAATGCCAGCGATTAAATTAAATCTCAGACCAAAACGCCGTCTCCGATTCCTATATCTTGATGAT
>NZ_JADEXY010000198.1 GCF_015206885.1 Microcystis aeruginosa LEGE 91341
ATGGGAGGGTTAAGGGGTCATTAACTAAAGCCAAGGCAGAGTTATCGATATTAGCGGGGAAAGCTGCCCCAATTTGTTGACACCAAGCCTGATTTTGGTATAAAATCCCTGCTTCTGGACTGTAAAGCAGCAGCGGCAGCGGTAATTGTTCCAGAAATTCCAGAGGACGATCGCTGCGGGGGGGGAAATTGCGATCGCTGATGCGGAGCTGCGGGGGCGGATCATCGAGAATCGAGCGCCCGAGACAAAATTGCAGAAGTTTGCCCGTGTCTAAGCGTCCTAACAGTTTGCCCTGAGCATCGACTAAAATAGGGGCTTTTGCGATCGCTTCTCCCGTCAGGGTGGCTAGAAACTCACTCACGGCCATGCGCGAGTTAAGAGGGATAATTGGACGCAGCCAACCGCTTAGATCGAGACGGTTGCAGGAGGAGTTTCTGGTTTCGGAGTGCTGTTGTTGATAGAGGAGGTAAGCGATCAGGGCTTGACTCTCAATCAGTCCTAGGGGACAATACCGCTCATCCACCACCACGATCGCTTCTGGATTGCCCGTGTTAATTAAATCGCAAAGACTGGCCCTGTCGATAATTAATTCACAGGTAGTGACAGATTGATTAAAGTGATGGAGACTGAGGGTAACGCTAGGCATGGGGATAATTGGGGAGGGCGGTGGCGGTAACTTTAGGGCATAATTAACAAACTGATGGCCAAACTATTAGTCGTCCTAGAACTTGAATTTACCTTGATTATGACGCTCGCTCATCTAGAGAACCGCTCCATTGATTACAATTAACTACGATACCTACTGCCAAAAAGCAAAGTTAACTTTAACTTCCTTTAGCTGATGGCGGGGGGGGTTGTCTTCTCAACAGAGAAAGCCTAACCTATTGTTTGTCAATTTCTATCTACCTTGCGGGTGAGAAAACGTTGCCTCCGAGACTGACTATTTATGCTTTTGTCCCAACGGACTCACCCTTAACGGGGGTGAGTTCACCTCTCGGGCTGGTTAATTCTTTGACGGCTTTATTGGCTAATGAACGCTATAATCTAACCCTGGGGTCCTCTTCTAGCGAATTACTGGCTAATATCGAGGCAGAGAAGGAAAAAATCGATTGTTTGGTGGTGGTCTCTCATCCTTCCCTACAGCCGACTTTTAATCAACTCTACGAAGCGGGGATTTTACTGCCCGTAGTGATCATTGTCGCTGACAAAAACATCACTGCCGGAACGAATGACTCTCCCACCTCTCTCTATCATAGTGCCGAATTACAAATCACCGTCAAGGAATTAGACAGCATCACCGCCGTCATCGACCAAGCGATCGCTAGATTTCTCCATTTAGCTCCTAACTGCTCTTTTTCTGAGCGGACTACGATTGTTAATCAACCAAATCCCGTGGCCAATAATCACAGTTTTCTCCTCCTACAACAGCGCCGTTTAGCAGAAAAATTAAAAGAAAGACTCGGCTATTTAGGTGTTTACTACAAACGCAACCCGCAGCTATTCTATCGCAATCTTGCCCCAGAGGAAAAAAACGAATTAATGCGGGAATTCAGAAGAGATTATCGGGAGATTATTTTAAATTACTTCCAACAGGATTATCCGATCAATCAAGCGATCGATGAGTTGGTTAATAATGTTTTTTTTACCGATCTCTCAGTGTCGCAAATTCTGGAAATTCACATGGAGTTAATGGATGAATTTTCCCAACAGTTAAAATTAGAAGGCAGAAGTGAGGAAATTCTCCTAGATTATCGTCTCGCTCTCATTGATATCCTTGCTCACTTGGGGGAAATGTATCGTCGTTCCATACCTCGCGAAGATATCCCTTATGATTTATTATTGGGAATAGACTAAAATCTCCCAGAAAAATAGCGATGAACTCGTATCCCCAGCCCCTTTGATCTTAACCTATGAGCGTCTTTAAAAAAACCTATGTTTTAAAACTGTACGTCGCCGGGAACACCCCCAACTCCGTGCGAGCCTTAAAAACCCTGAAAAATATCCTAGAAGAGGAATTTCAGGGAGTGTATGCTCTCAAGGTGATTGACGTACTGAAAAACCCGCAACTAGCGGAGGAAGACAAGATTCTCGCTACTCCTACCCTTGCGAAAGTCCTCCCTCCCCCAGTGCGAAAAATTATCGGTGATTTGTCCGATCGAGAGAAGGTTCTGATCGGTTTAGACTTACTATACGAGGAAATTCGTGAACGAGAAAATGATAGCTAGGTCTTCGGCCATAGTTGATTAGACGGGTTATATTTATTGAAGAAGAAATGATCGGGGCGTAATCTAGTACCTCTAGGAGAAAGTCAAGAGTCAATGGAAATCGAGATGGTGTAAAGTGTCTAGTCAGGCTTGATATGTTTCTGTGGAAAAATTAGATAAAAATCCTACTCTTTAAATATTCGCTGGATAAATAATGACTCAATCTAACTCTAATAGCCAATCAAATCCACCGATTAAACCCAAAGGTGTTCGCAAAATTAGAACCCTAATTGAAGGTTTTGATGAGATCACTCACGGTGGTTTACCCATGGGGCGAACTACCTTAGTTAGTGGCACTTCTGGCACGGGAAAAACCCTGCTTGCTGTGCAGTTTCTCTACCACGGGATCAAGTATTTTGACTATCCAGGCCTGTTTGTTACTTTTGAAGAATCTCCCACCGATATCATTCAAAATGCCTATAGTTTTGGTTGGGATCTAGAAGAATTAATTGACCAGGGTAAATTATTTATTCTCGATGCTTCCCCGGATCCGGAAGGTCAAGAGGTGGTGGGTAGTTTTGATCTTTCGGCCCTAATCGAGCGCATTCAATACGCAATTACCAAATATAAAGCCAAACTGGTATCAATTGACTCTGTAACTGCTGTTTTTCAGCAGTACGAAGCGGCATCAGTGGTGCGGCGAGAAATTTTTCGGCTCGTGGCCCGGTTAAAATTATTAGAAGTGACTTCAATTATGACCACGGAACGTATCGAAGAATACGGAGCGGTGGCCCGTTTTGGTGTAGAGGAATTTGTCTCTGATAATGTGGTAATTATGCGGAACGTCCTAGAGGGAGAAAGGCGACGCAGAACCGCAGAAATCCTCAAATTACGGGGAACAACCCACATGAAGGGCGAATATCCCTTTACTATCACCAATGATGGCATTAATATCTTCCCCCTCGGTGCGATGCGTTTAACTCAGCGCTCTTCTAATGTCCGCATTTCCTCGGGAGTAAAAACCCTTGATGATATGTGTGGAGGCGGTTTTTTCAAGGATTCGATTATTTTGGCTACAGGAGCAACAGGTACGGGTAAAACTCTCTTAGTCAGTAAATTTCTGGAAGAAGGCTGTAGGCGTGGTGAGCGGGCGATTTTGTTCGCTTATGAAGAATCTCGCGCTCAATTGTCCCGAAATGCCTCTTCTTGGGGGATCGATTTTGAGGAAATGGAACGCAAGGGATTATTAAAATTATTGTGTTCTTACCCCGAATCGGCGGGATTAGAAGACCATTTACAGATGATTAAGTCGGAAATCTCGGAATTTAAACCCTCTCGTATTGCCATCGATTCTCTATCGGCGCTCGCGCGGGGGGTGACAAATAATGCTTTTCGGCAATTTGTGATCGGGGTGACAGGATACGCCAAACAGGAGGAAATTACGGGATTTTTCACCAATACCACCGACCAATTTATGGGAGCGCACTCGATCACCGAATCTCATATTTCTACGATTACCGACACGATTTTAATGTTGCAGTATGTGGAAATTCGCGGCGAAATGTCGCGAGCGATTAACGTCTTTAAGATGCGCGGTTCTTGGCACGATAAAGGGATTCGTGAATATACTATCAGTCAGGACGGGGCGGATATCAAGGATTCTTTCCGCAATTACGAGCGGATTATTAGTGGTTCCCCGACTAAAATTAGCGTCGATGAAAAGAGTGAATTATCGCGGATTGTTCGCAATGTGCGCGAAAAGTTACAGGATGAATAATCGGGAGTTGACTGATGGAGATTATTTTGAAGAGCGATCGGGTAAAGTCGGTCTTAGGGAAAATAACCACCAGATCAATAAACCTAATATAATCCAGAGAATATCTTTAACCCGGCGAATTACAGAAATCGCTAAACCTAATTCTAGACTGCCGGTTAAGGAAGCACCCAGCAGCACTAAAGAACCTTCTAAAGTACCGATATTAGCGGGAATAAAAAAGGTTCCAGCGCGCACTAATTGGGCAACGGAATCAAATAGCCAAGCATCGGCAAAACTGATCGGATGTTGGAGAAACTGCATTAAAACATAAATTTCTAAAACTCCGAGGGGCCAATTGAGAAAACCGACGATCAAGCCATTTCTAAATAGGGGCAGATTCCGGTAAAATTCTCCTAAACGATCATCGACACTGCGAAGATTTTCTAAAGGTTTGGCTAGGCGATCGCCTAAAAAAGAATGACCTAATCGATTAACTATTCGGGAAGATAAACGGAATCGCTGAATCAAGAAAAATATCAGGATACAACTGGAGAATATAGCGAGACTTAATCCAGTAAAAGTTTTAAAAGAATTGGAGAATTTTGGGGAAGCTAGGAGCAGAAAAAAACCGATAATTGCAAAGAAAACAAGGGAAGCAGTATTTAATGTCTTGGTCAAAATAATCGAGGCACTGGTTTCTTTATAGCTAATCTGATAGTGAGTTTTTAACATCACTGCTTTAAAACCTTCTCCTCCCAACGAAGCGAAGGGAGTGACGCGGTTAAAGGCTGCCCCTACCATGTAAATTAATAATAGGCGAATTGTCCATCGAGGTTGGATAGGAATACTTTTAAAAGTTAGTTGCCAAGTAAAAACATCGGTGAGGAATTCTAGGAAGTAAAAAATAATTACTAATGTCATTCCCCACCAACCGACTAGGGTGATTTGTTGCCAAACTTCTTGCAGATTTGTTTGGCGCAAAATTACCCCTAGTAAAACAAAACCTAAACCCAGAAAGATAAATTTAAGATATTTCATATTAAATTATGAATTATGAATTGTGAATTATGAATTATGAATTGGGAATTATGAATTGTAAATTGTGACTGATAATTGATGACTGATAAGTAGGGAGGCACAATTATTTGTCGGATGGGTTAGCGGTAGCGTAATCCATGCGGGCGTTGGGTTTCATGCTTCAACCGTTCGGCAAAAGCTCACGGCCGAAGCCCAACCTTGTATATTGAGAGAGGTGGTAGACCGTCCCAACCTTGGTCGGAAAAGACCGCTTCGTAGCAAGGGTCACCACCATAATCTCCCTGACAAAACTCGAACAGTCGCCGGGGTCGTGGCGAAAAC
>NZ_JADEXY010000199.1 GCF_015206885.1 Microcystis aeruginosa LEGE 91341
CCAAACCCCCCAATCTGGTGAGATTGAGGGGTAGGAAAGAATAATCCTGGCATCGAGCTATTGTCCCGGTCGGCAACCCGACAAGTATCTTGGCCACGGTGAAGTTTCACAACCGAGTTCGGGATGGAATCGGAGTGGTGCCATCACGTTAAAGACACCAGGAAGGGTAGAACCCTCAAGACTGCAAAAGCTAGGGAAAAAGTGGTGAAAAGAAGAATGAGGTCAAGCCCTCGGTCGGTTAGTACTCCTCGACTGCACTCGTTACCGAGCTTCCATCTAGAGCCTATCAACGGGTAGTCTACCCGAGACCTTACTGGCTTAATGCCATGAGAGCAATCATCTGGAGGTGGGCTTCCCACTTAGATGCTTTCAGCGGTTATCCGCTCCGCACATGGCTACCCTGCGTTTACCGTTGGCACGATAACAGGTACACCAGCGGTGCGTCCTTCCCGGTCCTCTCGTACTAAGGAAGGCTCCTCGCAATGCTCTTACGCCTACACCGGATATGGACCGAACTGTCTCACGACGTTCTGAACCCAGCTCACGTACCGCTTTAATGGGCGAACAGCCCAACCCTTGGGACCGACTTCAGCCCCAGGTTGCGATGAGCCGACATCGAGGTGCCAAACCTCCCCGTCGATGTGAACTCTTGGGGGAGATCAGCCTGTTATCCCTAGAGTAACTTTTATCCGTTGAGCGACGGCCCTTCCACGCGGTGCCGTCGGATCACTAAAGCCGACTTTCGTCCCTGTTCGACTTGTGGGTCTCACAGTCAAGCTCCCTTCTGCTTTTGCACTCTATCGTCCCATTTCCAACGGGACCGAGGGAACCTTTGCGCGCCTCCGTTACCTTTTAGGAGGCGACCGCCCCAGTCAAACTGCCCACCTGAAACTGTCTCCCGCCCCGATTAGGGGTCAGGGTTAGAATTCTAGCCTCGCCAGAGTGGTATCTCACCGTTAGCTCCACCCTCCCCACGAGGAGAGTTTCAACGCTTCCCACCTATCCTGCGCAAGCGAAGCCCGAAGCCAATTCCAGGCTACAGTAAAGCTTCATAGGGTCTTTCTGTCCAGGTGCAGGTAGTCCGTATCTTCACAGACAATCCTATTTCGCCGAGTCTCTCTCCGAGACAGTGCCCAGATCGTTACGCCTTTCGTGCGGGTCGGAACTTACCCGACAAGGAATTTCGCTACCTTAGGACCGTTATAGTTACGGCCGCCGTTCACCGGGGCTTCGGTCGTCAGCTTCAGATTACTCCTGACCAACTTCCTTAACCTTCCGGCACTGGGCAGGCGTCAGCCCCCATACTGCGTCTTACGACTTGGCGGAGACCTGTGTTTTTGGTAAACAGTCGCCTGGGCCTATTCACTGCGACCCTCTCGCGAGGGTACCCCTTCTCCCGAAGTTACGGGGTCATTTTGCCGAGTTCCTTAGAGAGAGTTATCTCGCGCCCCTTAGTATTCTCTACTTCCCCACCTGTGTCGGTTTCGGGTACAGGCAATTAATGATTAACGTGGTTCGGGCTTTTCTAGGAAGCTTGATCAGCGCCACTTCCCTCCCGTGGGAGGTGGGACTCGCGTCTTAGCTCCTGGTGTTTTCGCCACCTCTCATCGCCTCGACTGCTTGCACTGGTAACCAACATCCAGCTGACGTTGACCTTCTCCGTTCTCCGGCACAATCATTAATCGGTACGGGAATGTTAACCCGTTGTCCATCGACTACGCTTTTCAGCCTCGCCTTAGGTCCTGACTGACCCTCCGCGGACGAGCCTTGCGGAGGAAACCTTGGGGTTTCGGGGTGTGGGATTCTCACCCACATTTTCGCTACTTAAGCCGACATTCTCACTTCTATAGAGTCCACAGCTGCTTGCCGCTACTGCTTCACCCCCTATAGAACGCTCCCCTACCACTACAATGTAGTCCACAGCTTCGGTAGATAACTTAGCCCCGTTCATTTTCGGCGCAGGAGCGCTTGACCAGTGAGCTATTACGCACTCTTTTAAGGATTGCTGCTTCTAGGCAAACCTCCTGGTTGTCAATGCACTCCCACCTCCTTTCTCACTTAGTTATCATTTGGGGACCTTAGCTGGTGGTCTGGGCTGTTTCCCTCTTGACGATGAAGCTTATCCCCCACCGTCTCACTGGTAGTTTTTTTAGCCGTATTCAGAGTTTGCCTCGCCTTGGTACCGGTCTCCCAGCCCGCGGCGAAACAGTGCTTTACCCCGACTAAACTTCCACTACCGCTGCGCCTCAACACATTTCGGGGAGAACCAGCTAGCTCCGAGTTCGATTGGCATTTCACCCCTAACCACAGCTCATCCGCTAATTTTTCAACATTAGTCGGTTCGGACCTCCACTTGGTTTTACCCAAGCTTCATCCTGGCCATGGTTAGATCACCCGGGTTCGGGTCTACAAATTATGACGTTTCGCCCTATTCAGACTCGCTTTCGCTGGGGCTGTGGGGTCTTCCCCCTTCACCTGCCATAACCTGTAAGTCGCCGGCTCATTCTTCAACAGGCACACGGTCAGACGTTCAATCGTCCTCCCATTGCTTGTAGGCTAACGGTTTCATGTTCTATTTCACTCCCCTTCCGGGGTTCTTTTCACCTTTCCCTCGCGGTACTGTTTCTCTATCGGTCACACGGGAATATTTAGCCTTACCTCGTGGTCGAGGCAGATTCACACGGGATTTCACGTGCCCCATGCTACTCGGGATGCAGTTAAGCTGGTTCCTTTTTCGACTACAGGACTTTCACCTTCTCTGGTGCGGTTTTCAGCCGCTTCGTCTAAATTTCCCAGTCTTTTGTCACTGTCCCACGACCCCAAGTTCCGAAGAACTTGGTTTAGGCTGTTCCCTTTTCGCTCGCCGCTACTGGGGGAATCGCTGTTGCTTTCTTTTCCTCTGGCTACTAAGATGTTTCAGTTCACCAGGTTTGCTCGCTCCACCCTATGTATTCAGGTGGTCGTGTTTAGGGTTGCCCCATTCGGATATCTTCGGATCAATGCTTGCTTCCCGCTCCCCGAAGCGTTTCGTCGGTAACTACGTCCTTCTTCGCTTCCGTGTGCCTAGGTATCCACCGTTAGCCCTTATTAGCTTGACCTTGCGGTCTTCTTTTTTGGCTTTTTCACCTAGCTCTATGCAGTTTTCAAGGTTCCTCTGGACTCTGAACTCAGAGCCAGCATTCTCTCTTACTATATAAGTAAGATAAGGTGCTGATTCGGAGCTTTTTTTCTTTTTTCCACCTGTGCAGGTGGGCCATCCTGGACTCGAACCAGGGACCTCACCCTTATCAGGGGTGCGCTCTAACCACCTGAGCTAATAGCCCTTGTTCCTGATTCAGGTCTTGTATGAACCCAGAACCTAGTTTGAAAGCCAATCTTGCCTCGCTCCGACCTTTTGGGATTGATTCTTGGTAGGGACTACTTTTTTTTCGTCCCCTACCTGAATTAGGTCTCCCTTTAAGGAGGTGATCCAGCCACACCTTCCGGTACGGCTACCTTGTTACGACTTCACCCCAGTCACTAGCCCTGCCTTAGGCATCCCCCTCCTTGCGGTTGAGGTAATGACTTCGGGCGTGACCAGCTTCCATGGTGTGACGGGCGGTGTGTACAAGGCCCGGGAACGAATTCACCGCCGTATGCTGACCGGCGATTACTAGCGATTCCTCCTTCATGCAGGCGAGTTGCAGCCTGCAATCTGAACTGAGGCCGGGTTTGCTGGGATTCGCTGGCTCTCGCGAGTTCGCTGCCCTTTGTCCCGACCATTGTAGTACGTGTGTCGCCCAAGACGTAAGGGGCATGCTGACTTGACGTCATCCCCACCTTCCTCCGGTTTGTCACCGGCAGTCTCCTTAGAGTCCCCAACTTAATGCTGGCAACTAAGAACGAGGGTTGCGCTCGTTGCGGGACTTAACCCAACATCTCACGACACGAGCTGACGACAGCCATGCACCACCTGTGTTCGCGCTCCCGAAGGCACCCCCAGCTTTCACCAGGGTTCGCGACATGTCAAGTCTTGGTAAGGTTCTTCGCGTTGCATCGAATTAAACCACATACTCCACCGCTTGTGCGGGCCCCCGTCAATTCCTTTGAGTTTCACACTTGCGTGCGTACTCCCCAGGCGGGATACTTAACGCGTTAGCTTCGGCACGGCTCGGGTCGATACAAGCCACGCCTAGTATCCATCGTTTACGGCTAGGACTACAGGGGTATCTAATCCCTTTCGCTCCCCTAGCTTTCGTCCCTGAGTGTCAGATACAGCCCAGTAGCACGCTTTCGCCACCGATGTTCTTCCCAATCTCTACGCATTTCACCGCTACACTGGGAATTCCTGCTACCCCTACTGCTCTCTAGTCCGCCAGTTTCCACCGCCTTTAGGTCGTTAAGCAACCTGATTTGACGGCAGACTTGGCTGACCACCTGCGGACGCTTTACGCCCAATAATTCCGGATAACGCTTGCCTCCCCCGTATTACCGCGGCTGCTGGCACGGAGTTAGCCGAGGCTGATTCCTCAAGTACCGTCAGAACTTCTTCCTTGAGAAAAGAGGTTTACAATCCAAAGACCTTCCTCCCTCACGCGGCGTTGCTCCGTCAGGCTTTCGCCCATTGCGGAAAATTCCCCACTGCTGCCTCCCGTAGGAGTCTGGGCCGTGTCTCAGTCCCAGTGTGGCTGCTCATCCTCTCAGACCAGCTACTGATCGTCGCCTTGGTAGGCTCTTACCCCACCAACTAGCTAATCAGACGCAAGCTCTTCTCCAGGCCAATTAGGTTTCACCTTGCGGCATATCGGGTATTAGCAGTCGTTTCCAACTGTTGTCCCCGTCCTGAAGTTAGATTCTTACGCGTTACTCACCCGTCCGCCACTAGAATCCGAAGATTCCCGTTCGACTTGCATGTGTTAGGCACGCCGCCAGCGTTCATCCTGAGCCAGGATCAAACTCTCCATGATGAATCGTTTGATTCTTTTGACTTTTTTTTGTCTCCCCCTTGCGGGTTTGACTTCTTTGTTATAGAATTGCTTCTAAACGAGGCTTTTTTTGCTTGGCTTTCAAACTATTGTTTTGTCTAGGTTCGAGCGTCGTTTGTTTCGCTTCGCTTTCGCTTTGCTTCAACCGCGCATTTACCAATGTATCTAACTTCCCCTGGTTTGTCAACCCCTTTTGGCAAAATTTTTTGATCTTTTTTCTATCCCTTGCTCCGTAAGCCTTTCAGCT
>NZ_JADEXY010000200.1 GCF_015206885.1 Microcystis aeruginosa LEGE 91341
TACGACGGATGATACCGTGGACTTCATAGCCTTTTTCTAATAATAATTCGCTCAGATAGGAACCATCTTGACCGGTGATGCCGGTAATTAGGGCGCGTTTAGCTTCAGTCATCAGTAATTTACCTAAAGAATAGAGACCAGGGCAGGGTCTGACTGCTTATAGCACACTTTAGCCCCTCAGGACAAGTTTGGCGATTAGTTATCGGCACAGTCAGGGCAAAACCGTCTGAACCTGAATTCGGGTGTGGCAGTCCCCTTAACCCTCAATCCTCCCCCATCTCTGGGAACCTCATCCTGAAAGTATCTTTGGGGTTGCCCCAATCTTGTCCAGAAAACTCTTGCAACAAATAGCACAAATCTGTTATTATGGTTTGTCTGTGTCCCGATCAACCATACCAGTATTGAGAACAAGAAACGACTGTGGCTAATACAAAGTCTGCACTCAAACGAGTCCAAATCTCCGAAAGAAATCGACTACGCAACAAAGCGTACAAGTCAGCCGTAAGAACCCTGATCAAAAAATGTCTTGTCGCTGTCTCGGCCTACGGAGCCAACCCCAGCCCAGAAGGGCTAGAAAGCGCCCAACAAGCTCTATCAGAAGCTTACAGTAAAATCGATAAAGCCGTCAAGCGCAACGTCTTGCACCGGAACAACGGCGCTAGAAAAAAAGCCGGTTTAGCCAAAGCTTTGCAAAAAGTTAGCCAAGCTTCCTAAGAAACAGGTAAGCTGTAATCAGGACAGACGCAACAAGCGCTCGGGGGTCGATGCAATTAATAGATACGCACGTTCATCTGAACTTTGACGTTTTGCAAGCCGACTTGCCCGCTATCTCCGAACGTTGGCGAAGTGTGGGAGTCGTTCATCTGGTTCACTCCTGTGTCGAACCAGAGGAATTTGCAGCGATTAAAGCCATTGCTGATCAATTTGAGGAAATTTCCTTCGCCGTCGGGTTACATCCCCTAGATGCCCAAAAATGGCGAGATAATAGTGCCGATCAGATCGAATCCCTAGCCCGATCTGATCGGCGCGTCGTGGCGATCGGGGAAATGGGTTTAGACTTCTATAAAGCGGATAATCAAGAGCAGCAAAAACAGGTATTTTGGACGCAATTAGAAATCGCCCATCGTCTCGATAAACCCGTGATTATCCATTGTCGAGATGCGGCCCCGGTCATGCGGGAGGAAATCAGCGCTTTTCGGCAACAAGTGGGCAAAATTGACGGCGTGATGCACTGCTGGACTGGCGATCCCGAAGAAACTCAATGGTTCCTAGATTTGGGTTTTTACATCAGCTTTAGCGGCATTGTCACCTTCAAAAACAGTAAAACCGTGCAAGCTGCCGCCCAAATCGTCCCCAGCGATCGCCTACTGATCGAAACCGATTGCCCCTTTCTCTCACCCAATCCCCACCGAGGTAAACCCTGTGAACCCTCCTTCGTCTTCCATGTGGCCGAAACCGTCGCCCGTCTGCGCGGCTATCCGGTCGAAACCCTAGCCGAACAAACCACCCACAACGCCCGCAACTTATTTCAACTCCCCAGTTAAAAAACATAGTTTATTAGCATAGAGCAGGGAATGGGGAGATGGGGAAATGGGGGAATTCAACTAAAACCCTAAAACCCCATCACCCTAAAACCCCATCACCCTAAAACCCCATCACCGTTCGGCGGTTCGGCTGAGCTCACCGTCGAAGCCTGAGCTCACGGCCGAAGCCCATCCCCTCACTGCTCACTGATATCCGACCGTCGCTATCGTGTCATCAGCCCTTGTAACCCTATGAACAATCTTACCTTTAATCTCTTACCCGACCTGATCGAAATCCAACACTCCAGTTTTCGGTGGTTTTTGGAAGAAGGACTAATCGAGGAACTGAACAGCTTTTCCCCCATCAGCGACTATACAGGTAAATTAGAACTACATTTCCTCGGCCAGGACTACAGACTCAAAGAACCGAAATACAACGTCGATGAGGCCAAGCGACGCGATAGCAGCTATTCTGTTCAGATGTACGTTCCCACCCGTTTAATCAACAAAGAAACGGGAGAAAACATCGAACAGGAAGTCTTTATCGGCGATTTACCCCTGATGACCGAACGGGGAACCTTTATCATTAACGGGGCTGAACGAGTCATCGTCAATCAGATCGTCCGTTCCCCCGGTGTTTACTACAAAGCCGAAATCGACAAAAACGGTCGCCGCACCTACTCCGCTTCCCTGATTCCCAACCGAGGAGCTTGGTTAAAATTTGAAACCGACAAAAACGGCCTAGTTTGGGTCAGAATCGACAAAACCCGCAAATTATCCGCCCAAGTTCTCCTGAAAGCGATCGGATTGAGCGATAACGAAATCTTTGACTCCCTACGCCATCCCGAGTTCTACCAAAAAACCCTCGACAAAGAAGGCAATCCCACCGAAGAAGAGGCCCTGCTCGACCTCTACCGCAAACTACGCCCCGGGGAGCCTCCCACCGTCACTGGCGGACAACAACTACTCGAATCGCGCTTTTTTGACAATAAACGCTACGATCTCGGTCGCGTTGGTCGTTATAAACTCAACAAAAAACTACGCCTCAACGTCCCCGATAACCAGCGCGTTCTTACCACCACCGACATTTTATCGGCGATCGACTACCTAATTAACCTCGAATTTGACATCGGCAACACCGACGACATCGACCACCTCGGCAACCGTCGCGTCCGTTCCGTGGGTGAACTGCTCCAAAACCAAGTGCGAGTCGGTTTAAACCGCTTAGAAAGAATCATTCGGGAACGGATGACCGTCAGCGAATCCCAAAACCTCACCCCCGCTTCCCTAGTCAACCCGAAACCCCTAGTAGCGGCAATTAAAGAATTCTTTGGTTCCTCGCAACTCTCCCAGTTCATGGATCAAACCAACCCCCTAGCGGAATTGACCCATAAACGCCGCATTTCTGCCCTTGGACCCGGCGGTCTCACCCGGGAACGGGCTGGTTTTGCCGTGCGCGACATTCACCCCTCCCACCACGGTCGCATCTGTCCCGTGGAAACCCCAGAAGGTCCCAACGCCGGTCTAATCGGTTCCCTAGCCACCTACGCTCGCGTCAACGACTACGGTTTTATTGAAACCCCCTGTTATGCGGTGGAAAATGGCCGAGTCCGCTACGATCTCCCCGTTAAATACCTCACCGCCGACGAAGAAGACGATCTCAGAGTCGCCCCGGGAGACGTGGCCACCGATGAAAATGGTTATATCCTCGGCGAAACTATCCCCGTGCGCTATCGGCAGGAATTCTCCACCACCTCCCCCGAACAAGTGGACTACGTTTGTGTTTCCCCCGTCCAAATTGTCTCGGTGGCCACTTCCCTGATTCCCTTCCTTGAACACGACGACGCTAACCGCGCCCTGATGGGGTCTAATATGCAGCGACAAGCGGTTCCCCTGCTGCGTCCCGAACGTCCCCTTGTGGGTACTGGATTGGAAGCACAGGCCGCTCGCGACTCCGGTATGGTCATCGTTTCGCGTACCAATGGGGTTGTTTCCCACGTCGATGCTAACCGGATTCGCATCAAAGTGGCGGATGAAGACAAAGAGATTTTTGGCAAGAGCGAGATCGAGTACGAAATTCAGAAATATCAACGCTCTAACCAAGATACCTGCCTAAATCAGCGTCCTTTAGTCTATCAAGGGGAACAAGTTGTGCCGGGGCAGATCCTCGCCGATGGTTCCGCCACCGAAGGAGGAGAAATCGCCCTCGGCCAGAATATTCTCGTCGCCTATATGCCCTGGGAAGGCTATAACTACGAAGACGCGATTTTAATCAGTGAAAGACTGGTGGCACAAGATGTCTATACCAGTATCCACATTGAAAAATACGAAATCGAAGCCCGTCAAACTAAACTCGGACCAGAGGAAATCACCAGGGAAATTCCCAACGTCGGTGAAGATGCCCTGCGAAACCTTGATGAACGCGGCATTATTCGCATCGGCGCTTGGGTAGAAGCCAGCGATATCCTCGTGGGGAAAGTTACCCCGAAAGGCGAATCAGACCAACCCCCCGAAGAAAAACTACTGCGGGCAATTTTCGGCGAAAAGGCCCGGGATGTACGGGATAACTCCCTACGCGTCCCCAACGGCGAAAAAGGCCGGGTAGTGGATGTGCGGGTATTTACTCGCGAACAGGGGGACGAATTACCCCCCGGGGCCAATATGGTAGTACGGGTTTACGTTGCCCAAAAACGCAAAATCCAAGTGGGCGATAAAATGGCGGGTCGTCACGGCAATAAAGGGATTATTTCTCGGATTCTGCCCCTGGAAGATATGCCCTACCTCCCCGATGGTCGCCCCGTCGATATTGTTCTCAATCCTCTAGGGGTTCCCAGTCGTATGAACGTCGGTCAGGTGTTTGAATGTTTACTGGGTTGGGCCGGCGAAAATCTGGGCGTGCGCTTTAAGATTACTCCCTTTGATGAAATGTATGGGGAAGAAGCCAGCCGTTTAACCGTCCACGGATTGCTCGAAAATGCCTCAAAAAAACCCAATCGCGATTGGGTGTTCAAGGAAGAACACGCAGGTAAAGTCACGGTTTACGATGGTCGCACCGGCGAACCCTTTGACCGTCCCGTTACCGTCGGTATGGCCTATATGTTAAAACTGGTTCACCTGGTTGATGATAAAATTCACGCCCGTTCTACCGGTCCCTACTCCTTGGTTACTCAGCAACCCCTGGGCGGTAAAGCTCAACAGGGGGGTCAACGCTTCGGAGAAATGGAAGTCTGGGCCCTGGAGGCCTACGGGGCAGCCTATACCTTGCAGGAATTGCTAACGGTGAAGTCCGATGATATGCAAGGACGGAATGAGGCTTTAAATGCGATCGTCAAAGGCAAGCCGATTCCCCGCCCGGGTACGCCAGAATCCTTTAAGGTTTTGATGCGAGAATTGCAATCCCTCGGCCTCGATATCGCCGTTCACAAGGTGGAAAATGCCCCCGATGGTACTTCCCGCGATGTGGAGGTGGATCTGATGGTCGATGTCGGCCGTCGCGCCCCCTCTCGCCCCACCTACGAATCCTTAAGCACAGAAGACCTTGAGGAAGAAGAATCGGAAGTGTAATTTCAGTGATCAGTGAGGGGTTAGGTGATGGGGAAATGGGGAAATGGGGAAATGGGGAAATGGGGAAATTCAACTAAAACCCCAACACCCTAAAAC
>NZ_JADEXY010000201.1 GCF_015206885.1 Microcystis aeruginosa LEGE 91341
CCCCACTACTCCACTTCCCCATTCCCCACTTCATAATTCCCACTCCCCACTTCCCCATTCCCCACTTCATAATTCATAATTCATAATTCCTAACACTCAACCACTTTTTTGACTTTATTTATGTTTATTGATCATATTCATTTTTATGTAGAATCGGCCAAAAAATGGCGAGATTGGTTGGTGCGGGTGATGGATTTTCAGGCGATCGCAAGTTTAGTTAATCTCCATACGCACACGGAAATAGTTGGCAATGGCATCCAAAAAGATAAAACTAAACAGATTATTTTTATCTTATCTTCTCCTTTAAATTCCCTTAGTCCCGTGGCGGAATTTTTAGGTAAATATCCTGAAGGGGTGGCGGATGTAGCTTTTCAAGTGGAGAATTTGGACGCTTTAGCTAGGAGAATTAAACAGGATATTTTTATTCAGGAAAGTGCTTTTTCTAGGGGGAAGATAAAAAGCTGTCAAATCTCTAGCATTGCTAATCTCAAACATACATTACTTGAAAGACAGGGAATCACGCCAATTTTAGCCGATCCTAATCTGATTGAGTATGATAGTAAGCAACAATATAATCAGGATATTCAGGCAATTGATCATTTAGTTTTAAATGTTTTTCAGGGGAATTTAGAGTTAACAGCCAATTGGTATGAGGAAAATTTAGGCTTTAAAAAACGGCAAACTTTTACTATTAAAACGGAGCGTTCTGGTCTTTATTCGCAGGTACTTGTTCACCCCAAAACCGAATTAAAATTACCAATTAACGAACCAGATAGTAACAGTTCTCAAATTCAAGAATTTTTAGATATTAATCAAAAATCTGGCATTCAACACATTGCTTTAAAAACAGAAAATATTTTAAGATTAACTCAAAAATTAAAAGAAAGAAAGGTGGATTTTTTGTCAGTTCCCGACAGTTATTATCAACAAATTAGCTATCAAAAAACAGATTTTAATATTGCTGATTGGGAATGGTTAGAAATTAAAAAACAGGAAATTCTCATCGATTTTGAACAAAATAGTCATTCCCTCAGGGAAAAGCCAACTTTACTGCAAATTTTCACTAAACCAATTTTTTCCCAGCCTACTTTCTTTTTTGAATTAATCGAGCGCCGTCATGCCGCTAGAGGTTTTGGAGAAGGCAACTTCCAAGCGCTATTTGAAGCGATCGAACGGGAACAAGTACAGCGAGGAACTTTAGATTAAAGTCAGAAAAGCGAGCATTTTTCCCATGAGACTATGGACGATGACGTAATTCAATCACATCTTTTTTGATTGTGACATCATAGGAACCAAAAAAGGTTTGTCCCAAGAGTCCTAATCCTTCCATTTGGGGAGAAATACCAACAATCTGATTAGATAAAGCCACCTCGCCAACTTTAACAGAATTAATGCGACCAAGTTGACACTCCCGTTGCCTAAAGGCGTGGGGATTCTTCGTTCACGGGGAGATGCCTTGCAAAAGCAGTGCCTTTACTTGGTCTTACTCTCCCTCCAGAAGCAGTAGCGGTATGCCCTACCGCCAAAATTCGTAAACCTTCATCTCGAATATTCTTAGCGGCATTGATGTCTCTATCGTGGGTTTCTCCACACTTAGGACATTGCCAACTACGAATATCTAAACTCAAACTATCAACACGATTTAAGCAGTTACTACAAGTCTTGGAACTAGGAAAAAATCTATTTACTTCAAGATAAATTTTCCCTTCCCATTCAGCTTTATATTTCAACATGGTACAGAATTGACCCCAACCAGCATCACTAATTGATTTTGCTAGTTTCTGGTTTTTGACCATGGTTCTGACTGCCAGATTTTCTACCACTATGACTTGGTTTTCGTCAACTAATTTACGACTTAGTTTGTGCAGAAAATCTTCACGACAACGAACAATTTTAGCATGAACTTTAGCAACTTTAACTCTAGCTTTATTTCGGTTGTTAGACCCTTTTTGCTTGCGACTAAGTTTCTTTTGTCTCCTCGCTAATCTCTGTTCGTACTTACGGTAGTATTGAGGATTCCCATGTTTAGTCCCATCTGATGTAATAGCAAAATGGGTTAGTCCAACGTCTATCCCGATAGCTTTTCCTTCTGTCAATTTTTGGGGTAAATCCTGACCATCATCATAAAGACAAGATGCGAAATATTCTCCTGATGGATTAACTGAAACCGTAACAGACTTTAAGTCTCCCTCTGGTTGCCGTGAAACTTTGCAATAGACTTCACCAATTTTAGGTAATACCAGAACATCATTTTTTAACTTACAGTGTTGAGGAAATCTAATCGACTGCCTATTTTGCTTTTTCTTGAAGTTGGGATATTTAGCTCTACCTTCAAAGAAATTAAGGAAAGCACTAGAAAGATTTAAAGCGGCTTGCTGTAATACCTGTGATGGTACTTCGCTTAACCACTCATGCTCTTTTTTTAGGGAAGGCAGCAGCTTAATTATTTCGTTTCTGCTTAATCCTTTTCCAGTTTGCTTGTAAGTTTCGGATGTTAAGTTGAGAGCGTAATTGTAAAACCATCTAGCACAGCCAAACGACTTGGCGAGCAAAACTGATTGCTCACTTGTCGGATAGATTCTGTACTTAAACGCTTTTAGCATTTTGCTTACCAAACTACATTTACTATGGTAAGCTATGTGAGCAACAATGTCAAGCCGTCCTCCGCTACGCTAAAGGACGGGGTTTTAGACCCAAATTTTCGATAAACTTGCGGGGAATTTTTCCTATTTCTAGATGAACCGCCACAGAGACGGCTAAGATCTATGTGTTGTCCATCTGCTCTTTGGAGAAAGCATTGCGATTGAGCGAGAGTCGTAGGGGTGAAGGGAAATAACAGCAGGGTGCTGGTCAATGCGATCGCAGAAATAGACCTATTCATGGGTTCAACATCGAGAAGACCGACTCAAAAAAGAACGCTTCTAGCTCTAGAATTCCCCAAAAATGCGGGAAAATAACAGGAGTTTAACCCGGAGGCCAAGCCATTGAGCGATCGCCCAAAAGATGGACATGAAGATGATCGACGGTTTGACCCCCATGTTCCCCATTATTGATCACTACTCGATAACCTTGACTTAATTTAGCTTCAGCGGCCACCTTTTTAACAGTTAGTAACAAATGTCCCAATAAATCTTGATCGCTGTCGCTGGCTTCCTCTAGTTTCGGAATCGGTTTTTTGGGGATAATGAGGATATGGGTGGGTGCTTGGGGATTAACATCTCGAAAAGCGAGAACCAGATCATCTTCATAGACGATCGAGGCTGGAATTTCTTTCCGGATAATTTTGCTAAAAATAGTCTCACTCATAGACAAATTACTTTTTTTTCAACTATACCATTAAGCTCTCAGCTTTTCTGGCTAGGTTATCCCGAGAAATACGCTGATTTTCAGGGTAAATTCCCAGATAAAATCATTTTTATGCGGAAAACTAGCCGAACATCCTGTTTTATTTTCCTAAGAACTCACTTTATTTTTACTTGAGCCAAAATGTTAGCAAGGGTTTGGAGTGCGGCAATTATCGGCATTGATGCCATTAAAATCGGGGTAGAGGTGGATGTATCGGGAGGATTACCCGGAATTGCCGTGGTGGGTTTACCCGATACCGCCGTGCAGGAGTCGAAAGAAAGGGTAAAAGCTTCTCTAAAAAATGCCGGATTTGCCTTTCCCATCCGCAAAATTGTCATCAATTTAAGTCCCGCCGATATCCGCAAAGAGGGGCCAATTTATGATTTACCGATTAGTATCGGCATTTTAGGAGCCTCCGAACAGGTAGAAGCCGATTTATTGGGGGATTTTCTCTTTTTAGGCGAATTATCCCTCGATGGTAGTTTGCGTCCCGTGGCGGGGGTTTTACCCATTGCTGCCGCCGCCGAAAAAATGGGGATTAAGGGTTTAGTGGTTCCCGCCGATAATGCCAAAGAAGCGGCCGTGGTTAAAGGAGTACAAGTGTATGGGTTTCGTCATCTATCGGAAGTGGTAAATTTCTTAAATGAACCCGATCGCCATTCACCGATGACTTTTAACGCTGCCGAGGAATTTGGGCGATCGCGGGTAAATCTCCCCGATCTCAAGGATGTTAAAGGCCAAGCGATTGGCCGTCGGGCCCTGGAAATTGCCGCAGCTGGAGGTCATAACCTAATTTTTGTCGGGCCACCGGGCAGCGGTAAAACCATGTTAGCGCGACGTTTACCCAGTATTCTGCCCCAGCTTACCTTTGCCGAATCCCTAGAAGTCTCCCAGATTCATTCCGTCGCGGGATTACTGAAGGATCGAGGTTCTCTGGTGCGCGAGCGTCCTTTTCGCAGTCCCCATCACTCCGCTTCCGGAGCGGCGCTGGTGGGAGGTGGCACTTATCCCCGACCGGGAGAAATCTCCCTTTCTCACCGTGGTATTTTATTTTTGGACGAATTAACGGAATTTAAGCGCAGTGTCTTGGAATATCTCCGACAACCCCTAGAGGATGGTTATGTGAGCATTTCTCGCACTCGTCTTTCTGTCGCTTTTCCGGCCCGTTTTACCCTAGTGGCGAGTACCAATCCCTGTCCCTGTGGTTATTACGGCGATTCGGTGCAACCCTGCAGCTGTTCACCGCGACAACGGGAACAGTATTGGGCGAAATTATCGGGGCCGCTTTTAGACCGTATTGACTTACAAGTGACGGTAAATCGCCTGAAACCGGAAGAAATGACCCAAGAGAGTCGGGGAGAAGCTTCTGAGCAGGTGCGGCAACGGGTAGAAGGGGCCCGACAAAAGGCTGGCGATCGCTTTCAGAATACGGGGATTCGCTCTAATGCGGAGATGAATTCCGAGCATTTGCGGCGTTTTTGCGCCCTTGATGATAGCAGTCGCCATATTTTAGAAGGGGCAATCCGAAAATTAGGTTTATCGGCCCGAGCAATGGATCGCATTCTCAAAGTTGCCCGCACCATTGCCGATTTAGGAGATAGTGAAATGCTGAAAAGTTCCCACGTTGCCGAAGCAATTCAGTATCGCACTCTCGATCGTTTAAGTTAGGGTTTGCGGCAAAAAGTTTGTTGGTGGGGTTAGGAGTCGGTCGTCAGGATTCAGGAGGCAGGAGTTGAGAGTTGGGGTTTTAGGGAGTTGGGGTTTTAGGGTTTTGGGGTATTAGTTGAAATTCTCCTATCTCCCCACTCCCCCAC
>NZ_JADEXY010000202.1 GCF_015206885.1 Microcystis aeruginosa LEGE 91341
CCCCTTATCAAGGGGGGATTAAGGGGGGATCGGCACCCCCCTTATCAAGGGGGGATTAAGGGGGGATCGGCACCCCCCTTATCAAGGGGGGACTAAGGGGGGATCGAACCTAAAATCCATTTTTAATTTAATTATAACCAGCTACTTAGCTGCATCTCGATCGAGTTCTTTCTCCCCGAACCGATCGAGAAGTTACTGGGTTAACCTAGGATTAGCTCCTGTTGACGGCTGTAGAGAGGAAAGAAATATGATAGCGACAATAATCGATCGCCTTACGGAAACCAACCCGCAAATTATGCGAGAATGGCAAGGAAGATTAACCCCGAAAAATATCTCGATCGCTTCGATTATCTCCCTTGTTGGTCAATCATTAGTTTATTTGTATTATAAAAATCTACTGCCGGTAGGGTCGGGATTTAGTCGTTACTGTACCGCTAATCCCCCCAATAACAACGATTATTATCCCTATAGTGGGCTTAAATACTGTATCCAAGACCTAAATGGTCAATGGATGATTATCTCCCAGTTATGGTGGTTAGATATCTTCACTTTTCTGAGTATTACCGGCATTTTCGCTCTTTTAGTGGTGGGAACCTATCAATTAATTGCCGATCTTTCCGGGGAAGAGCGCCGGGGTACACTTAATTTTATCCGTCTGAGTCCCCAACCCGCCAAAACGATTTTTATCGGCAAAATTTTCGGGGTTCCCATTCTCCTTTATCTCGTCTGTCTTCTCGCTTTACCCTTTCACTTGGGGGCGGGTTTATTAGCAGGTATTCCCCTATCGTTAATTTTAGCCTTCTACGCGGTTCTGATCGCTAGTTGTGCCTTTTTCTATCATGCCGCCCTCAGTTTCGCTTTAGCCACGCCATGGTTAGGGGGATTTCAACCCTGGTTAGGCAGCGCGACAGTCTTAATCTTTGTGTTTTATAGCAGTATTTTTACTTTATCGGGCTATGGCGGTTCCCGTACCCCCTTTGATTGGTTAATTCTCTTTAATCCTAGTTTTGTCCTTCCCTATCTAGTTAAATCTACCTTTCTCCCCCCCGATGCGGTACGCTATCTAGGAATCTCACAAATCTTCGATCTGCGTTGGTACGGTCAATCTCTCTGGCAATCGGTTACAACGGGTATTAGCTTAATTTTGCTCAATTTTGCCCTCTGTACCTACGGTTTAACCAGAGTTCTCCAGCGTCGCTTCCATAATCCCCTCGCTACTCTTGTTAGTAAACCCCAAAGTTACTGGATGATGGGCTGTTTTAGTGCCATTAGCCTAGGTTTTGTCTTCCAAACTCTGGAACCGAGCTATCTTTTCGATAATTTTGCGATTCTTAGCGTTTTTGTGGCGATTTTTAGCTTGTTAATCCTTTTTGCCTTAACTCCCCCCCGTCAAACTCTCCAAGATTGGGCGCGCTATCGTCATCTGCAAGGAAAAACGGGCATTAGTCTGGGGAAAGCTTTAATCTTTGGCGAAAAAAGTCCTTCTACCCTAGCCATGGCTATTAACCTCGCCATTGCCATTTTATTCATCCTTCCCGCTATTTTTATCGCCCCTCTCCATCAATATAAACTAGCCACTGCAGCCGGGTTTCTCTTGGCAATGAACATGATTTTAGTCTATGCCGCTATCGCCCAATTATTGATGTTAGGCAGCACAAATAAACGCGCTTTGTTGGCAGCCACTAGCATCGGCATTTTGATTATTTTCCCCTTTCTCTGTTTCGCTGTCTTGGGAGTTAATCCCAGTCAATCTCCGCTGTTATGGTTTTTTACTTTTCTTCCCATTGCCGCTACTAAATACGCTACACTTCCCTCTTTCGCTTTAGCAATCTTCAGTCAGTGGTTGGGTTTAACCCTCCTCGGATGGCAAATTAATCGGCAATTAAATCGCCTTGGTGCCTCGACAACTAAAGCGTTAATGCCAAACTGAAAAATGCCGACTCACGGGGGGGATTAAATAATATTTCTGCCGACAATTTTCTCCCCTTGAGTATCGGTTAAATTTTTTTTCCAAAAAAGCTTGACAAAACCCCACGACTTGACAGATAATTTCTTATATAATGGGAATCCGTGCCTGCCTGCAAACCCCTTCTTTTCAGGTCAAATAAAGCCCCAAAAAATTAACCCCAAAAAGTAGGCTGAGTTAATTTCATCGGTCAGTGAACTGATAACTGATAACTGATAACTGATAACATTTTTAGCCCACCACCGATAAACTATCAACAATTAGCGAGGGAGTATAACAGGAGCCATTCCATTGATTATCGGAACCTAAAGCGATTAAATTCTGCAAAGCTGTATAAACATTTCCCGTCACCATTGTATCTTTAACTCGTCCGGTGATTTTGCCCTTTTCTATGCGATAACCCAGATCGATATTGACAGAAAAATCGCCAGAAATATCGGCCCCATGACCTAAAATTTGGTCAATAACTAAGCCTTCGTCTATTTGCGAGATTAAATCCTCTAAAGTTCCCTCTCCCGGTGCCACGATTAAATTAACCAAATCCGGCATAGGATAAACCCCTAAACTAGGACGAAAACCGTTTCCCGTCGGAGTAGTTTTTAATAATCTGGCTGTGGTACGATCGCTATAGAATTCTTTAACTCTACCTCCCTCAATTAAAGATAAAAATTTGGTAGGAGTTCCCTCATCATCAAAGGGACAACTATAGGGTTCTCTGTCCGGTTGTTGGGATAAAGTCAACTTTTCTGACATCACCAATTGACCAATTTTATCACTCCAGGGCGAGGACTTTTCTAAGATCTGTTTACCATTTAAAGCCATCGCCACCGTACCCCATAACAGGGTAACTGCATTAGCAGTCAATAAAATTGGTAATTTTCCTGTGGGACTATCCACATTATTTGCTGCCCATTGTAGTCGCTGCAATAACTGTTTAATTACCGTTTCGGGATGAGGTGTACTGCGAGTATATTCCCCATCATAAACCGCGAGAAAATCTTCCCCCCGCACCCATTCAATCCCCAGGTAATAACTCAAAGCTGTATCGGTATATTGACAATATAAACCCTGGGAATTAACCAAACGGGTGATTTCCAGTTCACATTCCCATTCACCACTACAAATAACCTCAGGATAAACTTGGCGAATTTGGCCAATCATTTGATTACCCATCTCGATTAAAGATTCTACCGCCACATCTTGGCCAATCGGGTCATAAATTGCCTGTCGTGGTGCCGAAAATTCGATTTCTTCCGGAGCATTGAGATAGGATAAATTTAACGCCGTTTCTACTAAAATTTCCGGTTGCACATCACCATAACCCACCGCTAACCCCGGACAACCCTCGCGCCATAATCTTAAGGCAGTTCCCACGGATTCGGAACTTTCTAGCTGTTTGAGACGATTAGCCTCAAAAAAAACGGGATGGGAAAGGGAGGAAGATTGATAAACTTCGGCTGCCACTGCTCCCGATTTGAGAGCCAGTTCGATGAGTTGTTGCGGATCGATCGTCATGGTGATAGTTTTTGAGATAATGGCTATCTGATTATCGAAAATTTGGGTTTAAAACCTCTTCGTTTCACGATAGCTTTTCTTGATCTCTAATATAGCACTTAAGAACTGCCAATGGCATACCTCCCACAGAAGAAACAAAATAACTAGGAAACCAAAGAGCATCTTTCCCATCTGATTTAGAATAAGCAGCTTGTTTATAAGTAGCTGGTTATAATTAAATTAAAAATGGATTTTAGGTTCGATCCCCCCTGCCCCCCTTGATAAGGGGGGTGCCGATAGGCGGGGGGATCTGAAAGTTTTTAATAAGTAGCTGGTTATAATTAAATTAAAAATGGATTTTAGGTTCGATCCCCCCTGCCCTACCTTGATAAGGGGGGTGCCGATAGGCGGGGGTATCTGAAAGTTTTTAATACCTATCTACTTAAGCATTACAGAAATATAAAGTTTAGTTGTGTATTCGATTATATTGAATTTATAAGTTTTGAATCATAGCTTTATAAAGTAAAAAAGCGGCTGAAATATTATATTCTAAGTAGGTAGGTGTTAAAAATTGTTAGATACCCTACCTTATTAAGGGGGGATCAAGGGGGGATATATCTTCAATTTAATTGCAACCACTTACTTACTCAAGGGATTTAGTATAATAATTAAAATAGTCGCCAGATAAGTCGAGGAGTCTAGCAAAATGTCTAACGAAACCGTCACCTATTCCCTAGAATCCGTCCTGACAAGGATTGAGAGTAAAATCGACTCCCTGGAAAAACGGATAGATGAGAGATTTGACAAGGTAGATGCGAGGTTTGACAAGGTAGAGGACCGGCTAACCAAATTAGAAATCGGACAGGCCGAACTCAAGGCCGAGTTAAAAGGAGATATTAAAGTATTAGACGAGAAAATCGAGGGTTTAAAGGCAGATTTAAAAGGCGATACTAAAGTATTAGACGAGAAAATCGAGGGATTAACGGTACGGGTTGCTTATCAGGAATTTACCAACCGGGGGATTCTGATAGCTTTGGTGGTTGCTGTCTTGGGGGGTGCTGCTAAACTTTTTGGTTTTTTCCCCAATCCCTAGAACTGGCCCCCGATACTTAAACCTAACCTGAAATGGAGAATTAGGGTTTTGGGGAATTAGGGTTTTGGGGATTTTGGGGTTTTTAGTAGCCATTTATCGGCATTATTAGTCATGATGACGATCAGTCCTAAAACCTTATTATACTGACCATAAAGTTTTCTACCAGTCTCAATATCTAAATATTGGCATTTAACAGCAAATTTTAACCAAACTTGGCTTTCTGCCGCTTCTGCCTCCGCATCACTTAGTCTCAGCAAAAATGAACCCTTCGACGTAGCTCAGGGCAAGCCCTTATATCGTCTTCTACGCCATGCCTCTGCTAAATTAGCACAGACAGAACGAGAAGATCGTCTAATTTGATCAATTAATGAATATTTTTCCGACCCAGGAAACTTTTTAGACAGTTCAAAGATTTCCATAGCCAGATTAAAAGCGATTTGATAAACTTCTAGGTCTTCATGGGTGTTCAGCAATTTCTTTGGTTTTTGCACCATAATTCCCCTTTCCTGATGGATGATTCTTACTTTCCCTTATACATACCTCTTGTCAAACCTAAATTCAGGAAAATTTCCCACTTCCCCATCACTCCAC
>NZ_JADEXY010000203.1 GCF_015206885.1 Microcystis aeruginosa LEGE 91341
CACTACCCCACTACCCCACTACCCCACTTCTCGACTCCTATCTCTTTATTCCTGATTTTGGGATTTTGGAATGACTAATTTACCGATACCCCAAGCGATGCCGAAAGTGGCAAGAGTTCCCAGAAAACCGGCGAGGGGAGTGGCGACACCTTGGGGAACACCTTTGAGGGCATAACCATCAAAAATTCGGGCGAAAGGTAATTGATTGCCAAGGGCGTTAGGGTCTTCTTTTTGGCTAAATTGTAAGTCTTCCGCCACTCGATCGAGTCCGTCGGGATCGGGACTGGCAAAGGGAGAAAGAAAAACGGCAATAATTAGAGATAATACCAAACCAATCAGGAAAAATTGGCTATTTCTGCGAATATTCATCGACTTAATTGCTTTATTGACGAGAAGCTTAGGAAGGAGAAACAAAAGTATTAACGGAATGGGGCGGATCGTAGAGAATATCGGGACGGGTTCGCCAGATATAACCGACAGCGAAAACGGTAATCACCGCTTCCCCGATACCGATGAGGATATGCCAAGATAACATGGCAAAAAGGGCGACTAAAGGCGGTACAGTGCCAGATAAAGCCAATTGCAGGGCGCAAGCTAACGCCGCCACCACTACACTTGTCCAAGCAGCCACGGCAACAGCGATCGCCATACTGCGCCAACTATTAAAACCGAGGGTTTTTCTAATCCCCAGATAGAGATAATAACCGCCAAACGTCCCGATCAGACCCATATTGACGATATTTGCCCCTAAAACCGTTAAACCGCCATCTTGAAAAAATAAAGCCTGCACGATAAAAACCACCGCCATCACCAGAGAACCCGCCCAGGGACCGAGTAAAACCCCCGCGAGAGTCCCCCCTAACAAATGTCCGGAGGTTCCCCCCGGAATGGGGAAATTAATCATCTGGGCGGCAAAAATAAAGGCGGCACAAACTCCCATCAAAGGTACAGCCCGTTCAGCGTAGTGACCGCGCACTTTTTTAAGAGAAAAGCCAATCAGGACAACGGCAATTATCCAAGTAAATAGACTCACCGATGGACTCAAAAAGCCGTCGGGAATGTGGAGGGCGAGATAAGGGGTCAGGAGAGGGTGAAACAAACCAACCCCTAGAAAATTAATAGACATTAAAACTCAGTCTCCTTGGCAATTTGGGTTAAAGATTTCCATAGAATTGCGTCGCTAGGATGGAAAAGTCCTCTCTTCTAGTAGATAACTAACCGCTTCATTCTACAATGCCCTCTCTGGGGATTTAACCCCTTTGGCTTCTTAAGAATTTCTGTTATTTTTCCGATCATCAGGGTTTAGCTATTAGCCAGAATCTCAATTATTCTCAAGCAGTCAAATTATTTAAATTATTATTAATTTTTTGAGGTTTTTTCGGTTTTTATGCTAGTCCTTAATCAGTGAGCAGTTATCAGTTAGAAGAGGCTGGTGACCACATTGACTACGCGATCGGTAGTCAGGGTAGTGCTTTAATTGGTTTAGAGGTCAACTAATGATAAGCTATCAGAGATAAACCCCTCTTTTTCGCTTTTTCTAGCTTGGTATGAAACCGTGATCAACTCTGAAGAAAAAAGACCGACTTGGGACGAATATTTTTTGATGATCGCTAAATTAGCCGCCACCAGATCCACCTGTTTAGCTTTTCCCGTCGGTGCGGTAATTGTCAAAGATCGGCAAGTTTTAGCCACGGGTTACAATGGTTCTCCATCGGGAACGGTTCATTGTACTGCCCAGGGTTTTTGTTATCCCGGTTTGGGAACCTGTCGGGAATCCGGAGAAATTCCCTCTCGGGCAATTCATGCCGAAGCTAATGCGATCGCTCAAGCGGCTAAACACGGTATTTCTACCCAAGGTGCTAGTATCTACGTTACTTTAGAACCCTGCATTTCCTGTTTAAAGCTAATTATTTCTTCGGGAATTAAAGAAGTTTTTTACGAAGCCGACTTTAATAGTGGGACAAAAGCTATGTTAAGGGATTCTTTTTTAGAAACGGGGATTATTAAATATAAAAAGATTTATTTATCCGCAGAAATGGCTAGTCATGCGGCCTTATTTTTATTAAATCCCATTTCGATCGATCTCAGGTAGTTAGGGACTTGCGCTTTGATAATGTACGTTTTGGGCGAACGCAGTTCGCCCCTACATTGTGGACAAAATCCGTTACTGTAGGGGCGCAAGCAACCTGCGCCCTCCGAAGTTACGGTTTAAATGTCCAAATCCGTAAGATTTAAACGCGGTCCGTGGGTTTCGATAAATTCTCGCCGGGGGGCAACTCGATCGCCCATAAGAATCGTAAATAATTCCTCTGCTTTGGCTGCGTCTTCGATTTCCACCCGTTTTAAAGTGCGAGTTTCGGGATTCATGGTAGTATCCCAAAGTTGTTGGGGCATCATTTCTCCTAACCCTTTAAAACGTTGGATTGTGTAGTTAGCATTAGAGGGAAATTCCGCTATCTTTTGCTGTAATTCTCGATCGCTATAGCAGTAGGAATGATTTTTACCGCGTTCCAATTTATAGAGAGGAGGACAGGCGATATATACATAACCTTGGTCAATTAAATTCTTCTGATAACGATAGAAGAAAGTTAACAACAAAGTTCGGATGTGGGCGCCATCCACATCAGCATCAGTCATTAAAACAATGTGATGATAGCGCAATTGTGAGGGATCGAAATCTTCTCCTTTAATTCCTAAACCGAGGGCTGTAATTAAGGATTGAATTTCCGTATTTTTGTAGATTTTGGCATCATCGGTTTTTTCGATATTGAGGATTTTTCCCCGCAGAGGTAGAATCGCTTGAAAACGACGATCGCGCCCCTGTTTGGCACTGTTATGGACGAAAACGCCGGAAGCAAGGGCAAAGTTATGGGTATGAGGAACCTCGATATCATAGACATCGAATCTTGTTTCTAATCGCTTGATCGCCACAACTCGATGATTGTAATTAGCCACCGCTTCTAAGGCTTTATTTTTATCACCATCAAAGTAGCGATCGCAGAAAGAATCGAATCGCAATATTGATTTATCCCGCGTCTGAAGCCGATATTTTTGATAAGCTTCCAAATCAATATAACCTCGATCGATCTCAATTTGTTTTAAGGTCGCTAGGGTTTTTTGATAGTAAGTTTTCTTGATCGTGTTAATTCCCTGCCAACGATTATACCAATCAGCGATCGCATGAGTGAACAACCAAGAATCGGAAGCGGGATTCCAGACCATTTCATAACCGTTAATGGTGATTCCGGGGTCACGAAGATCGGACAATTTCCGATACAAAGGCATTAAAGCATCTTCTGGAGTTAAAGCCGCAGCAGGTTTATAGCTACCATCTCTTAACAGGAAAAGATGGTCAGGAGTACAAATAATCGCTTCACCATGATCGAGAGTAATTTTAATTACTTCTGCGTCTTTTTTGGTGATGCGGGCATTAATAACTCGTTCAACCCCGATCGTGCCATTGTCACGAATGGTATAACAAAAATGTTCCTTTCCTTGGGCTTGTTCGGTCACTAGCTGTTTAAAACTGAGGTTGCGTCCATCGACAAGGGCGATTTCTGTATCACCATGAAAACAACCACCGGCGCTGTCCCCTTCGACGATGTAAATTTCTGACTTTTCCGGGTCTCTTTCGCTACAATCAGCCAATTTACCCGGTAAAGGTGAGGATTCCAGAACCGATTTCCGTCGTACTAAGTCCCGGGCCCGTCGGGCTGCTTCCGCCGCTTTGTACGCTTGTACTGCTTTTTCGATAATGGTGTCGGCCACTTGGGGATTTTGTTCTAGGTATTCGTTGAGAGTTTCCCCCACCAGGGAATCAACAATACCCCGCACTTCAGTGTTACCCAATTTGGTCTTGGTTTGTCCCTCAAATTCCGGTTCGGGGACTTTTACGGAAATAACGGCGGTTAAACCCTCACGGACGTTTTCCCCCGCTAGATTAGGCTCGTTTTCTTTAATTTTATTGCGTTTACGAGCGACATTATTTAAAGTACGAGTCAGAACTGCTTTTAATCCTTCTAGATGAGTTCCCCCGTCAATGGTGCGGATATTATTAGCAAAACCGAGAATATTGTCGCTATAGGCATCTATACACCACTGAAACGCCACTTCGATATTAATTCCGTTCTTTTCCCCCGATACATAGATAATATCTTTGTGCAGAGTTTCTTTTTCCCGACACATATAGGCAACGTATTCTTTAATACCCCCCTCATAACAATAGGTTTCGATGTGGGGTTCTTCGGGACGGTAATCGCTAAAGGTGATTTTAACACCGGCATTTAAGTAGGCTAGTTCTCGCAAACGTCCGGAGAGGGTACTGTAATCAAATTCGATGCCTTGGCTAAAAATTTCGGTGTCTGGCAGGAAATTAACCCTAGTTCCCGTTTTTTCCTCTTGACTGGGACTGCTGACCAATTCTGTGACGGGGATACCTCTTTCGTAGCGTTGGATATGTACTTTGCGATCGCGCCAAACTGTCACATCGACCCATGCGGAAAGAGCATTAACGACGGAAATACCGACTCCGTGTAACCCCCCCGACACTTTATAGCCACCACTGCCGAATTTACCGCCGGCATGAAGTATAGTGAGAACGGTTTCGAGGGCAGATTTACCCGTGGTGGGGTGGACATCGGTGGGAATACCCCGGCCATCGTCGGTGACGCTGACGGAACCATCGGCCTTGATATCCACTTCGATATGAGTACAGTAACCCGCTAGGGCCTCATCGATCGAGTTGTCCACCACTTCATAGACTAAATGATGTAGTCCCCGCGGACCGGTCGTACCGATATACATCCCCGGCCGCTTCCTGACTGGTTCTAACCCTTCGAGAACTTGTATCTGTTCCGCGCCGTAGTTACTTGTCATAAAATTTCCCTGAAAAGGCTGTGATCCCTGATTGAACCTAAATGAATAGCAAAATCTTCAAAAATTTTAGCACATAAGGGTTAAAGACTGCTTAAGTGCCTTTAGGGAGAATTTTTTATTGGGGTTGGGGTGTGG
>NZ_JADEXY010000204.1 GCF_015206885.1 Microcystis aeruginosa LEGE 91341
CCATGGCGTTTAACCTCAATGGTTTCAACTTCAACCAGTCGATTCTCGATTCTCAAGGTCGTGTAATCGGTACTTGGGCCGATGTGTTAAACCGCGCTGGTATCGGTATGGAAGTAATGCACGAGCGTAATGCTCATAACTTCCCCTTAGACTTAGCTAGTGGTGAACAGGCTCCCGTAGCTCTGATTGCTCCCGCTATCAATGGTTAATTCCTAGTCTGAACGAAAAGGCACTCCCGCGAGGGGGTGCTTTTTTGTTGTTAGAATTATGATGTAGCTCAATGTTAAATGGAATCAATGTTATGTTGTCTTCTCTAATAATTGAATTGGAACAAAAGTTACGAGACTGTTCTCTTGAAGATAAACAATGGTTATTGGAGAAGTTACATCAACAATTAGGATTGAATAATCAAAAAACAACTAAACAGGCATTAATAGATAGTTGGAATGAAGCTTATAGTGATGGATTGGACGAATCAGAAACTTTGATGTTAGAGGGAATACGCCATCATCAACGCCAATTATCTGAGTAAATATGACGATTTTTCAAGGTGAGATTTATTGGATTGATTTAGGAGAACCACAAGGCTCTGAACCTGCTTATCTTCGTCCTTGTGTTGTGGTGCAAAATGATGCTCTGAATCAGTCACAAATTGGGACGGTTATTGTGTGTCCATTAACAACCAATTTGAGACGAGCAAAAGCTATTGGTAATGTTTTATTGAATGAGGGTGAAGGGAATTTACCTGAATCCAGTGTTGTTAATGTTTCACAGGTTTTCACGGTTGATAAACGTCTTTTAACAGAGTCTATCGGAAGACTTTCTTGGGAAAAAATCAAATTAATTATTCAGGGAATTAAGTTGGTTATTGAACCTCAAGAACTCGAATAATAGGGGTTATAAAAGGATTTAAAGAATCCATTTTCCCTTAGACTTGGCTAGTGGTGAACAAGCTCCCGTAGCTCTGACCGCCCCTGCTATCAATGGTTAAGTTCTAATCAAATAATTACGACAAAAAAGATCGGGGTGAGCTAATGTTTGCCCCGACCTTTTTTTATTGAAATTCACGGCCAAATTACCTGACCAATAACCACTTCTCGCTCCAAGCACCATTGACATTGAAACCACTGCGCGTAGAGGTGAAGGTAAGGGAACCGTAGTCGAAGTTATTGCAGATTGTTCCGAAAATAGTGGCATGGACTCGCTCAGGTGGACAGATATCTCCGGCCCCGTAGCCGTTCTTTCCGATAGTCCCCAGGTGGGAATAGGTGTTGCCATCCCAATCCCCATTACCGAACCAGGTTGTGTTGGCCGGACCTTCTTTCAGCATACAGCGCAGACCTTTGCCTCTGCGCCCACCTGTCAAATCAGTTACCTGATATTGATTGAAATGACCACCATTCTGTTTACCGCAGGTTTTGGGACGGGGTAAGGGGTTGTAGTTAACAGAAGAAACCGAACGCCACTCCTCATTCCAAGCCCCAGTCACCCGAATCACTCCTGGTCTGACCGTTCGGATCTCGATATTACCCGGATAGTTGAAGTTAGCATCCTCCCCGTTACCGTGAATGTCGGACGCGAACCCGACTAACATTCTGCCTCGGTCAATCGCCTGTCCCAGATGGCGGTAGGTAGCCCCTTCCCAGGTTCCTTCCCCGTACCAGGACAGACGGGGAATGCTTGAGCCTTGCTGTCCTTTACTGAATTTGACACAGCGAATCCCAGTTCCCCGTCGGTTATCTAGCGAACGAACTATATATGTTTCTAGGTGGGGACCACAATTGAAGCGAGTAGCAGTAGTCAGACGGATCGGCTCTATTGGAATTTGAGCGAGGCTGGGCAAAGTTGCCACCAACAGGGCTATACTACTTAATATGATAGTCTTGACAGAACGTAGATTCATAATTTTTTCCTGAAATTGGGAAGCCGTGTTTACTTGCTAATTTCAGAATATTCGGAGTCTAAGGGTGATGTCAGTCCCAAAATAAGTGGAAATTGACGATTTCAATCGTTTCTACTTTTAGTAATAAAATAGAGGAACGTGGAAATTTAGGATCATTTATCTCTAGTTTTCTCCCGTTCCCCTGCGCTTTTTCGCACGGTCGATATGTACTGAAAGTTTAATTGTCTCTCGATTTTTCTAATAGTTGGGCGCAAGACAAATTCACCAAAGAAAGAAGTAACCCGGTGGGTTTCGAGATGGGAAGTAGGGTATCTCTTTTCTGTCAGTCTGGGGTTAGGCTTCGCTGGTGCGGCGAATACCTTCGTCGAGAATGAAGAACTGAGGGTTAAGAGAAGCCAACGGCTCCCGCAGCTTTTCGATTTCGGAAGCGGGAGCGTGAACTTCTAGGCGAATAATCTTGGCGATTTTGAGAAGTTCGTCTAGCAGTTCCCCGACGTTTTGCAGGTGGGCAAGAACTGCGGAAGCATCGACGTAACCCTCGCGGCAATGAAGAATATTGCCGCTAAAGGAAAAAGCATAATGGATACAGCCCTCTTCGGTGCGGGTTCTCTCCATAAACTTGGGGCTTAGTTCCTTGAACGCAGCAATTTTTCCTTCTGGTACTTCAAAGTAGGGTACGAGGGTACAGCAAGTATCGATCTTGAACATTAGATTCTCCTTTTAGGTGGTGCGGAGGGATATCCCTCGTTTGTGGTCTCTTCTGTCAGTCTTGAAAATTTTAACGAATTTACGTCGTTTCAGGCTAGGAGAAATCAAGGTTTCAACCCACGTTGACAAAAGAGAGATCATTCTCTCAATTCTCTTGTAGCACAAATATAGTACATTTGCTCAAAAAAATCGAAAAAGGGTAAAAAGGGAAAAAAGAGAAAAAGGGTTACAAAGTTCTCCCAGCACCGCACACCACCCGAAAACCTTTGACGTGGTTGCTGACGTCGCGGCGGTTGAAGTAGAAGCGGGAAGCGGAACGGCAGCGATTCGGATTGCCGAACCAAGAACCACCCCGCAGAGCTTTATATGCCTGATTTTGCTGTTTTTTGCTCTTTTTTATCTCCTCATAATTTTCGCACCAATCATCTTGACACCACTCCCAGACATTTCCGTGCATATCATATAAACCAAAGTCGTTGGCATAGAATTGCCCAACAGGGGTGGTTTTTTGGAGATTGTCATTATAGTTGGCTAAATCTGGGGTAAGAATTTCCCCAAAGTGATAGGGGGGGTAGGTTTCTCCTTTGTCGAGGTTTAAGAGTTTGGTTTGCGCTGGACAAGCGTACTCCCACTCGGCTTCCGTTGGTAGCCTATATTTTCTTTTACTTAATTTGGAGAGCCTTTGGCAAAATTCTACAGCATCTAACCAACTTACCCTTTCAACGGGGTTTGTGCTGCCTTTAAACTGCGATGGCTCTGGTTTTAAATCTTGCTCTACTTTTAAATCTTTTCTTTGGGCAATATATAACCATTGAGCTTGGGTAATGGGATAAATACCCATCAAGAAGTTTTTCAGAGTGACGTTGTGTTGCAGCTTTTCACTTTCATTAGACCTCTTGCAAAAGTCTTAAGTCGATCCTTGTACAGCAACATTTTTGAAGATTATCAACTACTAATAAATAATTAACTGAAAGTCCCTCCCATTATTGTTTCTATCGTTTGTTTTCGGATTTATGCAAGAGGTCTATTACTACTTTCTTGTTCTGAAAAACCCATTGTAAAAGTTCCCGATGGTATTTTGACTAATTCTATTTCTAGGTCATCGGTGAGTTTTTCTCTATAGATTAAAAGACGTTTTTGGGTCTTTTGGATGATTATTGTAGGCATAAGGGCTCTCCCAGGTTTGGTGGGTAAAATGTATTCTAAGATACATTCCTCCTAGCGAGGGGGTGGAACGAACCACAAAGACACAAAGGACACAAAGATTGATCGATCATATTGTGAGTTAAACTTATCACACAGAACCTAGAAGAGCCGCATAAGTAAGTAGTTATAATTAAATTGAAGATAGATTTTGCCTCTGATCCCGCCTGCCCCCGTTGATAAGGCTATCCATTAGTCACATCTTTCTTAACATAAAATTTGACAAAAAGAGAAAAGTGTGCAAGATGGCTCAAGGGGGTTCTATGGGGGGACCAATTTGATGAGATAGTTTCCAAGTCTGGCTGATATCATGTAACCTTCGCAGTCCCAACCAAATAGTTTTAACACCTGGTTCACCGTTAACCCTGAGAGAAGCCGAAGGGTCGCCTTTTCTACCTAAAAAACCCCCAAGAGAAGCAATCATTCTGACCGCTTCCCTAAAGGAGGGCGGCTTTTCAGGTGGCGGACTCTTTTTATGAATAGTGGCACACAAAGATTGCCATTCATGTTCTTCCAAAAAACTTTCACAACTCTCCTCTCCGTGTAATCGTGCTTGATAGGTTAACCAGAGTAATCTCCAGGCTACAATTGAATAGGTAGCTAAAGCCATCTCAATTCTCCGACCCGTTTCTAATTGCAGTTTTTCTAGTCCACAACCACTTTTTAAAACAAAATGATAGCGTTCTATCAACCAGCGATAACTATACCAGCGCACACAGGTTATCGCTGATTCAAAGCTACTAATGTCTAGGCTAGTTAAGAGGAGCCAACTGATAGGATTAACTCCGGGACGCGGATTTTCTTCTTCAGCTAAAATTACCTGTAATTTCACAGGTTGACGAGGGGTCGCCTTGCAGTGATGGCTAGGTACTTGTATTTCAAAACTGGCAAATCTAACTGTTAGTTTAGCTAGTCTAGCCTCGTGATTAGGATTGCGTTTTACTTGCACATCTAAGGTACCACAGGCTTTTATTTCTCTGATGGATTGATGTAAATATTTAGTCTCTGGATGCCCTGACCTTTGCTTATAGCAATTCTCTGACTCATGAGGTACAGTAGCAACAGTGAGTAAACCAATTGCGAATATCTTTTTGAGTAACTTCTAACATAGCTAATTCAATCCCTTCTATTAAGTCTTTGTAAGTTCTTGCCT
>NZ_JADEXY010000205.1 GCF_015206885.1 Microcystis aeruginosa LEGE 91341
CTTCCCCACTTCCCCACTTCCCCACTTCCACCAGAAAATTAATTTTATTGCTGTGCCAAGATCTGGTCATCGATCGCCAAGTCTATTTCTTGCCGATCGCGACCGGAAGCGAGATAATCATTCTGGAAGGAGTCTGTTAAACCACTGACGAGATCATATTCAGGCTGCCAGTTTAACTCCCGGGTGGCTTTATTAATATCAGCGTAGAAATGTTGAACCCGCAGGGGGAAAGGTTTCTTTTTGCCGAAGTCAAATTTTTTGGGGTTATAGTTAACAATCTCGATTTCCTCGGCATTTTTCCCCATGGCTGCCGCGCAAGCTTTTGCTAAACCGTTAAAAGTTACATAGCGATCGCCTGAAATATTATACACTTGACCGATAGCCTGAGAATTACCCAATACTGCGGCCATGGCCTTAGCTAGATCAGCAACGTGACCAAATTGGGTAAAATGTTCCCCATGACCGGGTATAGGAATAGGACGATTACGAACCAAACGGTCAAAAAACCAAGCTTCTAGGTCATTATAGTTCCCCGGTCCGTAGATATAAACTGGACGGATAGAAGTCCAGGGTAAACCCATCTCGCTTAAATATTTTTCTGTCTCGTGTTTTCCCTTGTGGCGACTTTTGGGATCTAGTTTATCCCCTTCTTTATGGGGCATTTGGTCGGATTTTAGATAAACCCCCGCCGAGCTAACATAGACAAAATGCCCGATTCTGTCCCTAAATATCTCGACGAGGGGCTGAGTATCACTTAATTCTCTGCCATTATTGTCGAAAATTGCCTCAAAACTCTCATTTTTAAGCTTTTCTTTCAGTTGCCCTGGGTCGGTGCGATCGCCATGAATCTGTCGTACTCCAGCAACCGGGGCGGGTTTATTGCCACGATTGAATAATACTACCTCATGACCCTGTTCTACTAACACTTTAGTCAAAGAAACGCCGATAAATCGGGTTCCACCCATAATTAAAATTTTCATCAGTCGCCATTGTCAATATCAAGGTTATATTATCCCTCGATCGGTGCGGTTTGTGGCTTGTTAGTTTTGGGTTTTCGGGGCATCCCATCAATCCGTTGAGTAACGCACAGAAAACGGGTTTCTCCGAGAAACCCGTTTTCTACTCATGCACTCATGAAAAAAGGGGAATAAATAATCAGTCTTTAATAACCGGATTTAGTCTGAATTGACCAAGTTTCGCTAAAATGAAGGCAATTAGTCAACATAAGAGGTCAAAATTATGACTTTAGCCAAGATAAAAAATCTTTATGATCAAGATTTTGCTTTGTGGATACAGAAAACGGTTAAGCAATTAAAATCTGGGGATCTATCTCAGGTTGATTTAGAGAATTTGATTGAGGAGGTGGAATCTTTGGGAAGACGAGATAAAAGGGAACTAAAAAACCGTTTAATTACATTATTTGAACACGGTTTAAAACGCCGTTATCTTCTTTTGTCTGACTGTTATCGAGGTTGGGAAGTAACAATTAAACGCTGTCAATTGAAGTTAAAAGATATCCTTAAAGATTCCCCTAGTTTATGCAGTTTTTTGACCGATATTTGTGATGATTGTTATCAGGAAGCGTTGGAAAATATGCGAATTGAATATGATGCTATTTTTCCCGATGTTTGTCCTTTTTCTAAGGATATTGATGGTTTATTAAACCATAAGTTTTGGGAAAGTTAAAGTAACGTACAGAAAACGGGTTTCTCCGAGAAACCCGTTTTCTACTCATGCACTCATGCAAAAAGCGGAATAAATAATCAGTCTTTAATAACCGAATTTATTGTGATTTTCAAGAAATGAATTTAAGTTTAACAGGGAGAAAAATTATGACTTTAGCCAAGATAAAAAATCTTTATGATCAAGATTTTGCTTTGTGGATAGAGAAAACGGTTAAGCAATTAAAATCTGGAGATTTATCTCAAGTTGATTTAGAGAATTTGATCGAGGAGGTGGAGTCTTTGGGAAGACAAAACAAAAGAGAACTAAAAAACCGTTTAATTACATTATTTGAACAGGCTTTAAAACGGCGTTATCTTCCTTTGTCCGACTGTTATCGAGGTTGGTAACTAACAATTAAACGCTGTCAATTTAAGTTAAAAGATATCCTTAAAGATTCCCCTAGTTTATGCAATTTTTTAACTGATATTTGTAATAATTGTTGTCAGGCAGCGGTGGAGAATATGCGAATTGAATATGATGCTATTTTCCCCGATATTTGTCCTTTTTCTAAGGATATTGATAGCTTATTAAATCATAAGTTTTGGCAGGATGAAAAATACGCTAACCCCTAATCTTTCGGGGGAATCGCCATCACTTGATTATCGCCTAACACAACTAATTTACCGCCCAATTTTTCGATATTTTCCTTAGCTAACTTGCGGGTTTCTTCATCTTGGCTATTTATCCAGACTAACATCCAGGCACCAACTCTGGGAGCGCGACTATCGGGATTAGTTTCTAAAAATTTTACTGTTCCCCTAGCGGATTTTTCGATAAATTCATTACCAGCAATTTTCGCCCAATCGGCAGCCATTTGATAGGATTTTTTTGCCGCAGGAATATCGCCTAAAAATAATAGTTCATCCACTCCTTTATATAACCAAATAAAATAGGCATCGGTGACATCAGGAGTGAGTTTTGATAAACCCTTATTCATAATCTCAATTGTTCTTTCGGGTTTGCCAGCATTGACAGAAGAAGGGACGGACATCATCAAATAAGCGCGGACAAATTTTGGGTCATTTTTGGTGACAATTTCCATAAAATCGGGACTTAAACCGTAGCCAGTCTCCTTGCGAGCATCCCCATCGCCATAATATTGAATAAACTGTAACATTGACCAATTGGCTAACATATTATCAAAGCCAAAAGCTGGCATATTTTTTAATAACTCAACCTGAGCATTTTCTATGGTAGATTCTTGACTATAATTTCTTTCTAATAACTTTTCTTTGGTCAAGGTTTTCACCTTTTCCTGTTGCATTTCCACAGTGACAATGATTAGTCCACCGATGACGGCGACTAAACCAAGAGTTTTAAGTAGGGATAGATTGAGCGTTTTTTTTGCGCCTAGCATAGCTTTAAACGAAAGTCAATAACATTAACAAAAATAAAAGGTTTTTCGGTTATTTTAGAGACTGTTCGTAAATGAATATTAAGCAGTAAACTGACCACTTTGATCAACCTCCCTATTGTTGAGAAGTAAATCCCATTGAGAGAGTTTGTCCATATTTGAAAAACTTATTGGCATGGAGTAATTTTAACTCCCTTGATCACTCAAGAAGTAAACTTTACAATGGATTTAAGGTAATGGACTCACCTGCTGAACCCCTGATAGATCATTAAGCGTAATGCCATTCGTGCAGCCGCCAGAAGTGTTGACAAAAACATCATCTTGTAAAGCATTTTCATCTTCACAGATAACGGGAAATAAGCGCCCGTCTGGTCTCAGTCCGACTCCTCCTGCATAATTTTTAATATCATTATTAAATCTAGTCGCGTCCGCTCTATAGGAAGATTGAGTAATAGTGGGAGCAAAGTGATCCGTAAAAGTATAAAATCTAGCGTTGTTAATGCCATTAATGGGTAATTGATTTGGATTATTTACACTGGCAAAAATACCATTTTCGTAGCGATAAGCCTGTTGGGCGCGATTGATTTGTCCCAGTATCGCGATTGCTTCTGCTTGCCTACTTTTGGCGACTTGCCCTAATAGATTCGGTAAACCGACGGCGGCGAGGACTCCTAATATAACCACCACTACTAGCAATTCTATTAAGGTAAAACCCCTCGCTTTTTTCCCTTGTGATTTAATTGCTAAAAAAAGAAGGTATTTCATGGTTAGGCCCTGGCAATATTGCCTGTATTTTTCTAGTTGGGCGTTGGAGATTTCAGCTATCAGCTTCCTATGGCAATAGGTAAGGGACTCCAAGAAAGAATCTGGCAATTCCCTTACCTAAAAAGAAGGTCACTACGTCAAGGCTTTTAGCTTGACAAATTAGGTTTAAGATTCGGTTCTTGTTATCAGACGTGAGTTTTTAGTTCACTGTTTACCGATTACTGATAAAATCCCATCCCCAAAGTAACCAAGAGCGCAGATTTTCCAAGAGAATATTTCCCTGTCACCTTCGGCTAAGGTGTGATTAAGATGGAGTTATGAAATTGCGATTGTCAGAGAATTAGGCAACCGCAACCCCCATACTTTTCTAGACTACCATTACTGAACCTGATTAGCAACAGCAGTACCAGCACAAGCTGCGTCCGTAGTAACAGTACCAATATTAGTTAAATCACCTGCGGCTACAGCAGTACTGGCGGCAGTGGCCTGTTCACAGATAACAGCAGAAAAAGCGCCAGAGGTGCTGTTTCGACCGACGGCAGCTCCGTATTCGAGAATATCGTTCTCATAGACTGTACGAGGGGCCATATGTGCCTCAGCACCGCCAGCAGTGGGACTACCTGTGACAGTGCTGGGCTGTGTATAGTAGATGGTGGTAAACTGAACGGGCAACTGAGACACAGTACCAAAGGCTGTGTTTTCCAAGCGGTAAACCTGTTGGGCGCGGTTAACGGCACCGAGGTTGGTGCGAGCTTCAGCTTGTCTGCCTTTGGCCACCTGACCGAGGAGGTTGGGGAGAGCGATGGCGGCCAGTACACCGATGATGATAACAACCACTAGGAGTTCGATGAGGGTGAAACCTTTGTTGCCGTTCTTTTTGTTGAGAGCTTGGATGAGTTTGAATTTGAAAGCGGAGTTCATAGCTGTATTCCTGATGGATGTTTTCTTGTCTGTAATCAATTTACCCATTTGTTTCAGAAAACCTATCACCCTTGGGAAAATTTTTTTTGGGGAAGTGGGGTAGTGGGGAAGTGGGG
>NZ_JADEXY010000206.1 GCF_015206885.1 Microcystis aeruginosa LEGE 91341
GCAGCGTCAGATGTGCATAAGAGACAGCCCTATCCCCACGAAAAACTTTTTCAGCAGACCCTAAGTGGTCGTGCCAAATTAATTTCCTAAACCTTGACCAGAAATTCTGTAAACTTCGATCGAAAGCTGCGTAAATTCTGTATTTTCTCTGGAAGTCTTAGATATAGCCTTTAGAATTGTGATCGTAGCGCTAGGCTAATTCAGATCAATTAAACTTCTTCCTCACTCCCGACTTTGTTAGTATCATGAAACCTAACTCTGGCCGTAAACGTTTATTATCCCTGATATCTGCTGTTTCCTGTAGTTCCCTCTTGATTTTATCCCCTCTAGCCCAGAGAGCGCAAGCAGACGATATTACGGATGCCCTAGAAGCGGTAATTGAATATACGGCTCAATTACACCAGATCAATTTTAAGTATTTGTTAAGCAATGGCCCGATAACCACTCCCTGCGGGGTAATTTCCCTAGCGGCTTTCTGCACTGTAGATAATACAGTTTACGTCAATCTCCAGCAAGTCACTCGCATTAGTGATAATCCCCTATTTCCCCTTTACGCCGTCGCTCACGAGGCCGCTCACGCTGTTCAGTGGAATCGGGGTATCGGTGGCATCGATGAAGGTGGAATGAGCATTGGCATTGAATTACAGGCCGATTGTCTAGCGGGAGATACCCTTTCCTGGTTACTTACCGAAGCAAGAAGTTTATCCAAACAGGATTATATAATGGCGGGAAAACTCCTAGCGGAAGCGGCCTCGGAAGTGGGCGATTTTGAAGCTCCCAATAACTCCCACGGCACACCACAACAGCGAGGTGATTCGGTCTTACAAGGATTCTACGGGGAAAATCATGAAGCTTGTATGCGTTAACTAGCATTCAAGGCTCTATTTCCCCTAGAATGCCCAAAAAAGTTTAAAAAACTACTGTAACCCTAACCAAGATAACAGACCTTGGCCAGTTAGATACTCGATCAACAGGGTGATCACAAAACCAATCATAGCAGCCCTACCGTTGAGGCGCTCGGCATAGTCATTAAAGCCAAATTTGGGGTCTTCTAATTTGGGGGTTTGAGTCGGTTGTGGTTCAGTCATGATCTTTACAGGCCGTTTACATTTCTTTACTATTCTAGCGGAGTTAGAAGTTAGGTTGTAACTAATTTCTAACTCCTCTCTATTTGCCCTAATCTCGACCGTTAAGAGCGATTAAAAGGCGCAGAATAAAGATAAATAGGTTGATATAGGTCAAATACATCGATAAAGCAGCACTAAGATACTGTTCATCTCTGTAGGTACGGGGCAAGATGTAAAAGTCCACCACTGCGGAGCCTGCAAACAGGAAAACCCCGATGCCAGAAATAGCAATTTCTAACCAGGTGGGAGTACCACCACCAAAGATAGAGAAAATTAGCTGACCAATGAGAACAATAAAGAGAGCGAGAATACCGATGCTAACGGTTTGAGTCAGCGCTAAACCATCTTTTTCCGACAGATTCGAGCCGATATTGCGTCCCAAGACAAAAGCGATGCCGCAACCGAGGGCAGCAATTGCCACTCCTCGCAAACCAACACCGGAAGTACCTAAGGCCACATAGACGATTCCACTGAGAGTATAGCCAGAAAGAAGGCTATAGAGAGTCAGCAGGGGCAGAGCAGTGCCTGTATTGCCTTTTTCCGCAGTATTACGCGCGACAAAAAATAAAATAATCTCGGCAATCAGAGCGACAAAGAAAGTCGGGAAGAAAATCTGGGGATAGGATTGGATCACACCTAAACCGCCATAGGTTCCCACCGCAGTTAAAATTAGACCGCCACCTAGATAGGGTAGGGCCTTGGGGATAACATTGGGGCCGATAAGTGCTTGGCTTTTAGCCTCGCGTAAAGCTTGACGAAAGTTACTGGTATTACTCATGGTGACTAGGTTCGAGATACTTGTCTCAATCAATCTTGTTAAACAGAAACTATTCTTGATTAGTTCGTCAAGAATGGCAAATCGAAGGGAAGAAAAAAAGGTAAATTTTTTCCCCGGCATCGATTCCCTCTTGATTGTAACGAAAAGACTAGGGATCGAGCTAAGTAGGTAGATGTTAAAAATTGTCAGATACCCCCCTTATCAAGGGGGGATTAAGGGGGGATCAACACCCCCCTTATCAAGGGGGGATTAAGGGGGGATCAACACCCCCCTTATCAAGGGGGGATTAAGGGGGGATCGAACCGAAAATCTATTTTCTCCCCTCTTGACGGATCAAGTTACCTTAAACAGAAGCCCAATGCAAGGCGATTATGTCCCAGAAACTGGATATTCCCTGTTTTTATTAACTACAATCTTCAGAGTATCCCCTGACCTAAAGCCAAACCTGTCACCAACATTCCTAACACTAGAAAAGGCTGGGCGCTGGCTTGATATTTGACATCATTTTTGAGCGGATCCCGCAGAAAATACATATCTTGGAAAGTGATCTGAGGGATAATTAATAACAGTAAAATAGCGGCATAAAGATTTTGATGAATACTAATCAGATAGCCCGCAATTCCCGCTTGAAAAACATCGATCATAATCACACAAATCCAAGCAGCAGTCGTAATTCCAAACATAACTGGCAAGGATTTCAAGCCTAACTTTTCGTCACCTTCCACACTTTTAAAGTCGTTAACTACAGCAATGCCTAAACCTGCCAGACTATAGATGAGGGTTAGGAGCATAATTGTCCAATTTAACTGACCAAAAAGGGCGTGACCTGCCCACCAAGGTAATGCTATATAACTAGCACCGAGGGCATAATTTCCTAGCCAACCATTTTGTTTTAATTTTAAAGGTGGCGCTGAATAAATATAGGCAATAAAAGAACCAAATAGGGTTAAACAGAGCATAATCGGGAAATCATGACCGGCCCAGCGATCAAGAAGATAAGATATTCCTAACCCAGCTGCTAATAAAACCAAAATCTGGCCGACCACTTGCGGAATAGAAATTACCCCCGAAGGAATCGGACGATAGGGTTCATTAATTGCATCGATTTCTCGATCATAAAAATCATTTAAAGTTTGGGTATAACCAGTCATCAATGGACCAGAAAGTAACATACAGGTGGCCGCTTTTAAGACATCTTCTAAAGACCAAGTATAATTCCCCGATGAAGCAGCCCCACAGACAACCCCCCAAATTAGGGGAATCCAAGTGATCGGCTTCATCAATTGTAAGCGGATTTTCCAGAGGGAGGTTTCTGCCGATGAGGCCCCTTTCATGCCCAATAATTGGCGAGTTTTGGCTGCTCGCTCATCCTTGTTTTCTATCTCGCTGTTCGACATAATCCCTTAAAAAGAAATAATTAAGTAACCTTCTTGGAATTTGGCCCCTTTTACCGCTCGTCCGGTTAGAGGCGGTGGTACATCAATATTACGCCGTTGATCCCCAGCTTCGATGGTTAATTCTGGACCCGATTGCGTCAGTTTTACCTGTTTCTTCTCCAATCCGGGTAAATAAACCTTGACCTGAGCGGCTGCCGTATCGATTATTAACGGTTTGGGCGGCTGCACCGTGAGAAAATTGGGTAACTCGGCGATTAACTCCTGCCAATCTTCTCCTTGACGGTAGGGTAAAATCGCAGCCGGCAGCGGGGCAAAATCCTCCGTAGCACTCTGACAGCGATTAAAAATCACTCCCCCCACATTTAAACCGATTTGCTGCGCCGCACCCCAAAGATATTTGGCATCTGCGATCGCAATTGAATCGTCATTGGTGACTAGATAGGCTAAAACTCGCCGGGGATCGGCTAAAGCGCAACGTCCCTCGTCTAGAATGTTATTATCGACCTTCTTCCCTAAACCGTCGGGATTAAAGGAGAAATTCAGCACGGCGGCGGCGATTGGTTGGAAAAAGGGAGAAAGGGTGCGACCAATCTCAGAATCACTGAAAACCTGCCGAAAACGCCGTGAATACCAGCTGCCCACCTCTGGAATCCCTAACATTCGCAGACTGTTTATATCTCCGCTGCCGTCGTAGATGATGACATCATAATTTCCGCTTTTATCCTGTTCCCGCAGGAAATTTAAAGCTAGAGCTTGATCCATTCCAGGTAAAACGCCCAACTCTTGACCATAAACATTTTTCAAGGTGGGAGAACGCAAATACTGCTTTTCCAGTTCCTTGACTTCTTCCCAACCTTTTTCTAGTAAGTGGGTACTACTAAGCTGGATAACCGAGAGATTGGGGGCAATTTCCGTGACGGAGGAGCTAGGGGAGGCCTTGAGGAGTAATCCCCAAGCAGGGCCAGAATCTTGACCGATCAAGAGAACTTTTGACCCCAGACCAGCCATTTTCTTTGCCGAAGCGATCGCTATTGTACTGCGACCGCTGCCCCCCTTGCCCAAAAAGGTCAAAATTAAGGACATAATTAATTCCTAAGCGTTGTATTTAGATGAGTTTGAGTTCATCTTCAAAAAACCAAGTAGCGGTTTTATCATCGAACTGGACAACAGCACCAACACCGCTGCCATCGGTCATCTTAAAATTTTTGATGACACCCACTTTACCCAATTTACCCGCTACGTCCGAGTTAACGCGGTCTCTTAAGCGACAGACCTTGACTTTTTGCCCGATTTCCATTACTTCCACAGTTTTAATAAGACGATAATTCAATAAACCAATCCTAAGTTTAATATAAATTCGTGTAAGATAAACCCCCCTATGATCTTCAGTTATCGGTCTTTCTCAGATCATCTGCACTTAGCGATCATATATACTAAGAGATTGAACAAAATCAACCTCTTGCTTAGGATAGGCAATAGGCAAGAGGTAGTTAGATAAGTAGCTGGTTATAATTGAATTAAAAATGGATTTTAGGTTCGATCCCCCCTGCCCCCCTTGATAAGGGG
>NZ_JADEXY010000207.1 GCF_015206885.1 Microcystis aeruginosa LEGE 91341
CCATCACCCCATCACCCCACTTCCCCATCACCCCATCACCCTAATTCATAATTCATAATTCATAATTCATAATTCATAATTCCCACACCCTGTTTGTGACCCTCATCCCTTATGATCAATATAGATTAACTTTTGTAAAGGAATCGGAGTTATGGCTTTAACCGTTGGAACAATCGCACCGAACTTTACCACCACCGACGATACTGGAAAAACCGTTTCCCTGTCGGATTTTCAAGGTAAAGTCGTAGTTTTATACTTCTATCCCAAAGATGATACCCCGGGCTGCACCAAACAAGCGCAAAGTTTCCGGGATAACTACGAACAATACCAAGACAAGGAAATAGTAGTCTTCGGGGTGAGCAGGGATGACCAAGGTTCCCATGCACAATTTAAAGAAAAATACGGTTTACCCTTCCAATTGCTCGTAGATACCGATGGTGCTATCACCAAAGCTTATGATGTCGATGGTGGTGGTTATTCTAAGCGCGTCACCTATATCATCGATGGAGAAGGAAAAATTGGCCATGTGGATGACAAAGTGAATACCGCTAGTCACGCATCGGATATTCTCTGCGTAGTCGGTTAATTTTTCCTAAAATCTTTTCTGGGTGTGTTAGGGGAACCTAATACACCAGGTATCTATTTTTTAGTTCACTGATAATCAGTTTTTAATAACCAGATTGAGTATGACTAAATAGGGCCTGCTGATGATGAACTGAATATTAAAAATCGGACTAAAATAAGTGGGTGGGTGGAATTAAATATAAGATGAACGTAGGTTGGGTTGAAGCATGAAACCCAACGCCTGCACGGGTTACGCTACCGCTAACCCATCCTACAAATAATTTGGCCTCCCTACTTAATACTATTATCAAATATCTTGGTGGGATTAATCGGCAATCATGGTTAAGTTTAGCAAGTACCTAAAGAGGGTTGGGATTGTTGCTGGAGTGGCTTTTTTGTTGTTGGTTACTCACCGAGCGGCTCCCCGAAAGGCAGTGGAAAATGAGCAGATGAAGGGGGTTTGGTTAACCAATATTGGCACGATATTGTTACATCACACTACGTCCTTAGATGAGGTGTTAAATCATCTTTCGCGATCGGGTTATGACCGGGTGTATTTTAGTGTTTATGGGTTGAGGGGAACGCTTTATCCGACTGCCCAACGTCCGACGAATTGGTTGTTTGTGCCGCCGTTGAGCAATCCTTGGAGAGCGGCGGTTAAGGAGTCTTTACGGCAGGGTTTGAAGCCCTATGCTTGGTTTGAGTATGGTTTAATGTTATCGCCTAAGGATCCCATTGCCAAAAAACATCCGGATTGGTTATTAAAAACGCCCACAGGGAAGACGGTGGTGGAAACGAATGTCTGGTTAGATCCAGCGAATCCGCAGGTGCAAGCCTATCTTTTGGGCAATATGGAAGATATTTTAAAAGAAAAAGATTTGGCGGGGATTCAGTTAGATGATCATTGGGCGGTTCCCCGTGTTTTTGGCAATAAAAGTCAGGCTTTAACGAATTTAACTCGCAAGTTACATGATCATGTCAAGGCGATTAATCCCAAGTTGGTGGTGAGTCTTTCGCCTAATCCTCACTCTTTTGCGGTGAATAAATATAATCAAAATTGGTTGGCTTGGGTGCGTCAAGGGATTGTGGATGAGGTGGTCCTACAGATCTATCGGAAAACTCCCAATCAGGTGGCGGCAAGTCTTTCGGGATCGGGACTGGCGACAGCTTCCCGGTATGTGCCGGTGGGGGTGGGTTTATACGCTGGTTGGAATCCTGATTTTTCCTTAAAGGGTTTACAGGCTCAGATGAGGACGGTGGAGCAGCAGGGTTATGGCTATTCGTTATTTTGTTGGGAGTTTGTCGTCATGCGTCATCTTTTTAATCATATTCCCCGGTTTTAAGTGAAAAGGCTAGTATAATTAAGGCTGTTCTAAGTAAGTGGTTCTAATTACATAGAAGATAGATTTTGCCTTCGATCTCCCCCTGCCTTCTATGGGGCTGATTCATAGTAGGGTTGATTCATGAATCAACCCTACCCTTAATACTGGGGCTGATTCATTCTCCGAATCTAATTCTTTTTTTTGCTACTCTTAATGGCTTATGAGGTAAGCTAGGGAGTAGGGGAGTACAGGTTTTTGCTCTCATAGTAGATTGATTCATGAATCAATCTACCGTTAGAGGAGCCTCATACACCCAATGTTTATTTTCCAATTCACTGATACACTCGACCGCGCCAACTTTGGGGACGGGTAAAAGCAGAGATAAAAATGCGGATAACTGCCAGCGGATCCGCTAGGGGAGATAGCCAAAATAATCCTGAAGATAGATTGACTTTTTCGCCGCGATAGTAGCTAGGAGAAACAGCCAATAAAAGGGCAAAACGAATCAATAACAGCAGCAGGTTTAAAGTCAAGACAATTTTTAAACTCAGGAAATTGTAGCCAAAAAACAAAGCTGTGAGCAGTAAAGGAGTGATAATTATCGGTAATCCCTGAGTAAGAGCTAATAAAGCTAAATCGCCCCATAATTGCCCCTGATAGGAGGCATCTTTGAGGTCAAGAGATCTGCCCCATTCGCGCCAAGTTTCCTTGAGTCCTTCGTACATCCGCACGCGAATCAACTTCGCCCCATCGAGAAATCCCACCCGATAGCCTTTCGTTGCCGCTAGACGGGCGAGGGTGACATCATCGCAAAAAGAACCTTTTGCCCCGCTATAACCGTCTAAAGCCGCTAAAACTGACCGCCGGCAGAGAAAACATTGACCATTGGCCATGACTCGTTCGGGATCTTGCCCGCGCACTCCGGCCGCATCAAAGCGATAGAGCAAAGTCATCAATAAAGCTGGCTGTAACCACCATTCTCCCGGATAGGAGAGGATAAATTGCGGCGACAGGGAAACTAAATCGTAACCTTCTGCGATCGCAGCCTTGACCAAACTAGCGACTAAATTTGCTTGGGGTTGGGTATCGGCATCAATGCCCAAAATCCAGTCACTTTCAGGAGAACTAAACAAAAAACCATTGTGTAACGCCCAGGGACGACCTACCCAATCAGGAGGCAAAGGATCATCGGTTTTCAAGCGAAAGCGGGGGTCTTTTGCCGCTATCTCTTTGACTTTTTCCCGCGTACCATCTTGGGAATTGCTATCGACAATCAGAATTTCTCGCACTTCGTAACTCTGTTGACTCAATCCCTGTAAACAACCGTCAATCCTGGCCACTTCGTTTAACGTCGGCACAATCACGCTTACCGTCCCTAACATCTCCGGGGTGGGAGGTTGGGGAGTCAGGGGAGGACGACGACGCGCCCCTTTTAGCAAACGGGAAAGAAGGATAAAAAAGGCAACAGCCTGAGACAGCAGTAGCCCCAGGCAGAATGCACCGAGAATTATCTCAGTTAACAACTTATTTGGCTCCTCTCACCGAAACAACGGGGATTTTTAGGGTTGTTACTTCGCTGGTTGCCACTGTTTGCCCGGAAGCAACAGTCTTGGCGCGATTATAGAGGAGTATTAAAGGCAGAATACCGGTGAGTAATCCTAAGAAAATCGGCGGATAAATACCAGCACCCATACTCATGACCGTAGCAAAGCCAAAATTACCTAAATACATCAGAAAAGGCAGGGTTAAATCTTGACTTGGCAGTTTCACCGGTTGCACTTGCCAAATTAAAGTGGCCACCGTCATAAAAACACAACCCGTGCCAAACCAACCGGCAAAATTTTCATAGGGCATCCCAAAAAAAGCCCCCGGTTGTTCCCAAATCCAGAAGGGGATGGTAGTTTGACTCATGGCCGGATCTAGGACAAAATCCCATGAAGTTAATAATACCGCCCCGATAGCGATCGCTCCTAGATTTTGTAGCCATTGGGGTATAGCAAGAGTGGATAAACCAACACGAGCGATAATATAGGCACTAAAACCGAGATAAAACCAAGATAGGGGGATAGTAAAGGGGACTAAACCCGCAATTTTGTAACCTAAGCCCGAAAGATAACGATAATGACCGAAAGGAAAGCCGGTACTGGTTCCCAAAAGTTCGCTACAAAGGGATAAACTGATAGCGGGAACCATGAATCCTAACCAGTGCCACACTCCTAGAGTCCGATAGGCATAAACAGCCACGGCTGCCATTCCTAACACCATATACACCACACCCCCCCCGGCCATTGACCAAGCAAAGAAGGTTTTGCCAAAATCTGGTAAATTGGCCACAAATTCGGGATGGGGCAGAACTAGCAACAATCCCGCTAGTCCAAAAGCCATCGATACAATATGACCGATGAGCAGAGCTTTTTCGATCGCAATTAGTCGTCTCATTAAATCTCTAGCGCTGCGAAGGGATAATCATTTTCAAGTTTACAAATCTTTATTAAAGAATTATTACGCAGATCGGTCACTTGCGGCAAAAAAGTTTTATGCGGGTTAGGGAGTTCCCTGTCTTAGTTGTTTAGGAGTCACTAGGCAGCAGTTAGGAGGGAGGAAAATCAATTAAATGGTCTATTTAGAGATTTTATGCTAGTTTATCTCAAATGTCGGGGTGAAAACCCTCGCTTTTAGGGACGGGATGAAACCCCGACCAATATAAAACAGCACTTCCACAAGCTCAGTCACAGGAAGCACGATTAAAAATAAGCGTCCAGTCTCCTGACAAAATCTCGAATAACTTCTTCTTTTAAGGGTCTTGACCTACTCAGGCCAAATAGCTACTATATGACTATAGCGGATAGGGTAGACCTCCTGCAAAAGTCTTATTCAGCTACTTGATGATAGCCTAAAGCAAGTTCATAGTTGTAAATGCCAGCGATTAAATTAAATCTCAGACCAAAACGCCGTCTCCGATTCCTATATCTTGATGAT
>NZ_JADEXY010000208.1 GCF_015206885.1 Microcystis aeruginosa LEGE 91341
CCAAAACCCCAAAACCCCAACCCCCAACACCTAAAACCTGACTCCTATCTCCTGACTCCTGAATCCTCACTCCTGAATCCTAACCCCATGGTAGATGTGGGATTTTTGCAGGAGTTCTATTTTCCGACAAAGATAAGCAAAAATTATCTACTAACTCCAAAAACTTGAGAATATTTAAATTAACATTCCGCAATATTTATAAATTCTTAAGAATTAATTGAGAAAGATTATTATTTAACAACGATGTTGTAATGGTTACAGTGATTTGATAGAATTTCATAGTGGGTTGTTTTGTGCTTTTTTGGGCAGCAATGGTTGAAACTCTTGCCACACCTAGAAGGTGATCCTATTTAAGACCGGTAAATTAGTCAATTTCACCCACAACGATGATCTTTTTTTTGTGTAGTTTTATGGCAAAAAAAAAGTTTTTTTGACAAAAAGCAGAAAGTATGATATTAGCCAAATGTATTTCTGGTTGCGAGTAATTATTGTAGAGGGGGGAGATGGGAGAATAAATAAAAGCAATCTCCTGATAACTGATAACTGATGAAAAGATTAGCTTGGTTCGATCGCTTAGTGTTAGCGAGTATTTTGGCTTTAATTGCTGCGATATCGTCGATTTTGATACAAGGAAATCAAGTTCCTACCAGAGGGGAGAATTTTAGCTGGCAAGGGCGAAAAATCGGCGTTAGGGACAATTATTTTACTTTAAGTTTTAATCGACCGATTGACCGTTCCGACGTGGAAACCAGCTTGGTGATCAATCCTCCCTTACCGGGTAAAATTAGCTGGGCCGGAGATCGCTTGACCTATACTTTGACGGAATTGCCCATCTACGGCAAAAAATATCAAGTAAAGTTACCTATTGCTCAAGGTGAGGACTTTATCGGGGAATTTTACAGCCACGATCGAGCTTTTGCCTATATTGGAGTCAACCAAGAGGAAAGAGGCCGTTTAATCGTCTGTAATATCATTCAGGGGCCAAATAACGTCACGGAACTGAAAAAAACCATCCTTACCCCTGGGGATCTGGTGGTCACGGATTTTCAAATCTATCCGAGGGGGGATAGAATTTTATTCTCGGCCTTTGATCGCTCTGACTTAGGACGAGATACCCCAAAACAGCAACTTTATACAATTACCACGGGTTTAAATCATGACGAAAATAGTCAAAATTTGGCCAGTGGTCGTATAGAAAGGTTTTTAGATGCGAAAACCTATCAAAATCTTCGTTTTAATCTCTCAGATAACGGCAAAACCCTAATCGTGCAGAGAATTAATCATGGGAATCCGGGGGATGCCAGTTTATGGGTAATCAGCGATGATCGACAATCGCGACCGTTAGGAATACAAGGGGATAATTTTTTACTATCTCCTGACGGTAAAAAAGCGGTTGTCAGTCAAACGGGAGGGGTAGCGGTGATTCCTTTGGATGTACAAGGGGGAAAACCGCAATTTTTGACCACCTACGAGAAAATACTTGCTTTTTCCCGGGATGGTCGCCAAAAACTGATGGTGAAATCGGAACCGGATAATCAGCGATCGCTATTTTTGCTCAACGATCGGGGAGAGTCAAGACTACTATTAAGAACAGCTAATCCGATTATTAGCTGTGAATTTGAACCGAGACAGGAAAAAACCCTTTACTGTCTGAAAAGCGATCTGGTTATGGGCAGCGATGGTAAGGTGAAAGAAGAACCATTTTTAGGGATTATTGAGCTAGAAACGGGTAAAATGATCCCCCTGCTGGCTTTACCTAATTATCGTGACGTGCAGATGAGTATGTCTCCCGATGGCGTGGCTTTATTATTTGATCAGTTAGCAACCATACCCTTTGGAGTCGGAAATGATTTAGTCACTGGGGAGGGGTCGAGCATTGCCGATGGTCGTCTCTGGTTATTACCGCTTCCTGATCAGTTCAGTCCCAATAGCATCCCGAAAATTTTACCTCAAGAACTCAACGCTGGTTTTAAACCCCGTTGGCTGCCCTAATACAGCAGAATTAAGGAGTTAGGAGTTAGGAGTCAGGAGACAGGAGACAGGAGACAGGAGAGAAATCTTTCCCTAATCAGGTGACTCGGAGAATACTGATACTAAATCCGGTTATTAAAGACTGATTATTTATTCCCTCTTTTGCAGGAGTGCCTCTCCTCATAACTAGCCTATACTCACGGGATTTAGTATGACTCCCGAAAACGAAAACCTCATACCTCACCATTAAGATAAGTGCTATATGCTACTTCAGCGATTTGGTTTTTTATTGCGTCCTAGTGGCGATATCGAGATCGAGCGGGGGATTCGGACTTTATTAGCCATCACAGTGCCGATTATTATCGGTGATATTTTAGATCGGTCAGAAGTGGGGTTAATGGTCGGTTTAGCGGCTCAAACCTCGATTTTAGCCGATGTGGGGGGACTTTACTGCCTGAGAGCGAAAACCCTAGTCGCTACGACTATCGGGATGGCTCTAGCTTTGATTATCGGCACATTAGCCAGTGCTTGGCTAGGATTGACCGTAGTGATAGTTTTTTGTGGGTTGTTTCTAGCGGGTTATTTGACGGTTTACGGGGAAAATGGGGCGTTAGCTGGGGTAGTAATCAGTTTATTGCTGCTTTTTGCTGTTTCTCTACCATCGGGAGATATGGTCGTCGCTTTACAACGGGCCGGAATCGCTGTTTTGGGGGGGGGATGGACAATTTTTTTAGCGCTGTTTATCTGGCCTTTTCGTCCTAATCAGCCTTTACGTCAGGTAACGGCGGAAAATTTTCAGGGTATCGCCACCTATCTCCGCTCTTTGCCCTTACACTCTTGTTCTAATGCTCATGAGGAGCCATATTTTGACCAAATTCGCCAACTGTTGCTCCGTTCGAGGAAAACTGTCACCTTGACGCGTCGGGGACGTTGGGGAAAGAATGAGCTGCGGGAATTATTAATCGTCTTGATTGAAGATAGCGATCGCATTAATACCAGCTTAATTGCGCTGCGAGAATTGCTTCATCTTCATCCCTTGCCACAACTGACCACGGTGGGTATTTTATTAGAAGATATTCTCGTGCAGGTGGCGGAAATTAGCGAAGATATTGCCGGGTTAATTTTGGGTAGAAATAAACGACCGGATTGTGAGCGCTTGCAGCTATTACTCAAGGCGATCGAGCAACAAAAAAACCTGCAAGCTAAAGTTTTGGAAAATGCTCAGGATGATTATAGCAGTTATGTGGCAATTTCTCAATTAAATAATCGTTTAAAAAAATTATTTAAACAGCTAAAAATAGCTAGTGAAACAGCGCAACATTTGCGGCAAAGCGAGGAATTTTCAGATAAAAAAAATCCCTGGCAGCGGAACTTTGAAGGGATAGAAAAAGAGTACGGTCAAGAAAAAGCTTGGTGGGAACCATTAAAATCTAATTTTAATCTAGAATCGCCCCTATTTCGCCATGGTTTACGCTTGGGTTTGGGAAGTGCCCTAGGAGTGTTGATCTACAATAAGCTAGGAATTACCCATAGTTTTTGGATTGGTTTAACCTTAGTTATTGTGTTAAAACCAGATTTTAGCTTGACTTTTCAACGCTTTTTTAATCGGGTGTTTGGCACGATTTTAGGCTCGTTTTTTATTTTGGCATTGTTGCCAATTATAGACAATTCGATCTGGTTAGAAATTATTGGGGTAATTTCTATATCGATCGCTTTAGCTTTAGTGCGATTTCACTATAGCTTGGCAGTATTTTTTATCACAATTTTTGCTTTAATTATCAGTCGTCTCGATGCCAGCAATGACGGGATTAATTTAGAGTATATCAGAATAGTTTATACTTTAATTGGTAGTGCTTTAGCTTTTGTACTTTCCTTCGGTTTTTTACGGGTTAATGAAGATGAACGTTTTTCCCTCGCTGCCATTAAAGCATTAGAAGCTAATCAAGTATATTTTCAGTCAGTTATGGCAGTTTATTTAGGAGAATCATCCTATCAAACTGCAATTTTATCTTCCCATCGCAATAAAGCTCGACGAGCAAATACAACTATGCAAACAGCGCTACAAAGATTAATTGATGATCCTAGCACACCTTTTCCACAAATGGAACCAGCAATCACTTTAAGTAATTATATTCCTCGTTTTGGTCGCGGGGTGACAGTTTTGTTGACGGAATTGGAACAATATCGCGGTAGTCCTCCCCATCCTAATCTAAGTCTGTTCACGCAACAAATAACCCAAGCTTTGACGCAATTAACCCAAGCTTTGCAAGCAAATAATCCTCCTTCTCCCTTACCCCCCCTCGAAGATACTTTAGAAAATATCCTCGATCATTTGCAAGAATTGCGAGAGGAAAGGTTAGTGGAAATTGGCAATCAAAAAGAGGGAACTAATCTCCAGAAATATTTAAGGGATTATAATATTGTCACCACGGAACTTGTGGAATTATCCCGTCGTGTTGGGACAATGAATACAGCAATTGATCGTTTTATTAGAAGTTAAAATTTAGTTATTAAGTAGTTGGACAAAAGTAAAGTTAACTGTGGGGTAAGGAGTCAGGAGTCAGGAGTCAGGAGTCAGTAAGAATTGCGGCAATTTACATTTCTTAAGATAGACAACAGAATTTATGTCCGACTACTTACAACAAAATTTTTGTAAATCTACTGAGTTGGTATTTTGAAAGGGAAACTATCTTCTAAAATTGGTCATTACTTCCGATTTTATCACTCAATCCAAGCCTTTGGGGGGTTCTACCCCCCAAACCCCCCGTTGGGGGCGTGGCGCGGTCACTGAGCCTGTCGAAGTGCCGCCCCCAA
>NZ_JADEXY010000209.1 GCF_015206885.1 Microcystis aeruginosa LEGE 91341
CAGGATATACTCCACAAAAGCGTTTAAACTCTTCTGGATTCAAATTTTTTACTTTTTCGTAAGTCATTGTTTTTCTGAGTGTTTTACTTTATTTTACATAATCAGTTCCTATTTTTGCAGGAGGTCTAAGGTGCCGAATTTCTTCGATACTTGCTCGATGATGATACTCACGGTGACTAATCCTCTGGCAAAAAATGTATAGGGTTTGACCGTATTTTAACTATGATTCAATCTCACTCGTATTAAAATACAATTACATTTTACAAGATAGCAAGAAAATTAAGTTTCGATTCGGGAGATTACTGGTTATAAACGGAGACTAAAAAGATTAAACAGCGATAAAAGCTTACTATTACTCTTTTTCGCTGTTTTAAAGGCTTAATTAACTAATTTTGTCCCTTAACCACCAGAAACGCACTGGAGAAGAGAGACGACTGAGGCAAAAATGGACTATTCTTTATTGACAATATTTAGCTTTTTTATCGGAATTATCGTGGGATTAACGGGAATTGGCGGTTCATCCTTGATTACACCCCTATTGATCTTTGTATTTCAGGTTCCCGCTACCACCGCAGTGGGTTCCGATGTGGTAGCGGCCGGATTGATGAAAGTGGTCGGCACTGTTCGTCACTGGCAACAGCAAACGATCGAGTTAGAGGTGGTAAAATGGCTAGTAATTGGCAGTGTACCCGGTTCTATGTTAGGATTAGTCGGTTTTCGCTATTTTCAGCAGAATAGCTCCCTCAATCTCGATCAATGGTTGCCTCATATCATCGGTCTTGTCTTGATGATCGTAACCGTCCTAGCGGCCCTAGAACTACTAATCTCCTTATTTTTTCCCGATTTGTCCCCTTGGTCCTGGCCAAAATTAGATTTAACCACTCGCTCCGGTCAGATAAAAACAACGGTATTAGGGGCAGTTTTAGGCTATCTAGTCGGTTTAACCAGTATTTCCAGTGGTTCCTTGTTTGCATTGGTCTTGATGACCTTTTTTCACCTTGATTCTCGCAAATTAGTCGGTACAGATCTATCGCAAGCGTCCATCCTCTTAACCTGTACTTCCATCGGTCATCTGGGATTAGGAACGGTAGATTGGAATCTGGTACTTCCCATCTGGTTAGGTGCAATACCGGGGGTGGTAGTGGGAGCAAGATTATCGGAATATTTGCCCAAAAATGCCCTAAAAATACTGCTTTATACGGTTCTAGTCACGGTCAGTTGGCGCTTACTCCAACCCACCTAATCCCCAGAGTTTACTCGAAAGTCATCATGCTACCGATCAACAGATCGGGACTGGTGGCGACAAAATAGATAATTCCCGCACCGAGAATAACGATCGCTAAACTAAATAGTACCACCCATCGATCGGCTGGTTCGTAGGTATCTTCATCTATATCTCGTCTGACTGTAAAATAATGGGCCGTGGTCAAAAATACGGTCAATAAACCCACTAAAGCAAACATTAAGCCTAATTTCCAGCCATAACCGGGACGGGGAACCAGGGGAGGATGAAAGGCCCGTAAACGCAGGATAACCATACCAAAACCCATTAATGCGATCGCCGTTCGCATCCAAGACAGATAGGTGCGTTCATTGGCCAGATGATCGCGGACTCGATTGGGATTGACTTTTTTCGGTTCAATGCTTGTCTTGCTTTCCGTCACTGGTGATTTAAGAAAAAATAACATGATCGAGATGACTAGGGGTCGGTTTCAAGTTGACCGCTTGAGAAGATGATGTTATTGTATGGCACTTGAGTTATAGATGGTATGGAAAAAATCTAAAATCTCTTTTTAAATGTATTTGTATTGAATTGGAAATTAAATAGGGTTGGCTAAATAAATCTAAAAACATTGTTCGATAAGACTTTTAGCCCTTTTTGAAATCCAAAAGTACCGGACATTGGAGTGATCGGGGGGAAAATTCCTGGACTTTTTCCCTGAAAATGGGTAAAACCCTACACCCTACACCCTACACCCTGCCCCCAGGAAAAACTTTTTGCCGCAAACCCTAAATAGATTCTGCTTGTTGCTGAAAAAGCGTCCATCCATAGCTTAAGGACAAGGCCAAGAAAGCGAGGGGAAGACTTTCCTTGATTATAAATACACCCAAACCGATCAACACACAGGGGACAAAGTGGCTGCCGTGACTGGTAATTAAATTAGCGATCGCCGGTAATTGGGTTAACTGATGAGCAGTAAAACACCAAACACCCACCAAGATCAGAAAAACGCTGACGATAGTGACTAAATTTGGCCAGGTATTACTAGCAAACAGCGGCAGATAAATGCCGATATTATCGCTGCCATTGGCGATGGTAATTGCCGCCACAGCACCGGTTTGAGGAGAAAACCAGGCCGCCAAAGGAGAAGACGCTGCTGATCCTACAGCCACCTCCAGATGATTATCCGTCTCGGTTTCTTCTCGCTGCCAGAGACTCCGAATCCCGAAAATCACGGGTAACAGGCCGAGAAAACGAATCCACTGAGCTGGAATCAAGAAACTCCCGAAAAAGCCAGTTAAACTGGCCAAAATCAGCAGGATAAAGCCTAAATACTGACCAATAACGATATGACGACGGCGAAAAAGTTGATTGACTTGGGTAAAAAGAATCGTCAAAATCAGGATGTCATCGAGATTGGTGGCAATAAAGGCCGCTATTGCTGTGGATATGGCAGTAATCATGGTAGTCATAGGATTTTTTTCTTAATCGGGTCTTCTGATCTCGATCGCCCTACTTCCACTCTAGAAAGAGCCATTAATAAAATCAAATATTCTTTCTTGTTGATTTAATAAATTAAAATGATGGAAAGACCAATAGAGACGGAAAACCCCTTGCCATGGCCAGAATGACCCTAGATCAACTAGAAATCTTTCTAGCGACTGCGGAACATCTCCACTTCACCAAAGCAGCAGAAGCTTTATATATCACCCAACCGGCTGTCAGTGCCGCCATTGCCTCCCTAGAAAATGAATACGGGGTGAAATTATTCCATCGCGTCGGTCGTCATATCGAGATCACGGAAACAGGACGTTTACTGCAATTAGAAGCGCAACGCATTCTTACCCAGGTAACTTTGACAGAAAGGGGACTGGCGGAATTTAACGACTTGCAACGGGGAGAACTACAATTAGGGTCGAGTTTGACTATTGGTAACTATTGGCTGCCGGCAAAAATTAGCGATTTTCAGGAGCGCTATCCGGCAATTAAGATCAACTGCACCCTAGCTAATACGGAAGAAATCTGTCTGGGTACGGCTAACGGACGTTTTGACCTAGCATTAATCGAGGGAGAAGTCAAGAGTGATTTAACAAATTGTTTAGAACAGGAGATCGTCGGCAGCGATCGCCTATTAATTATTGTCGGACGTTCTCATCCTTGGTATAAAAGAGAAGCGATCGAATTACCCGAATTAGTGGAAACCCCTTGGGTAATGCGAGAATCGGGATCGGGAACTCAACAAAGATTCGAGGAAGCGCTACGGAATTGGGGTATCGATTTACGGACATTAAAGGTGACTTTGCTGTTAAATACCGGAGAAATGGTGAAGGCAATCATCGAGAATAGTTCGGCTGCTGCCGGTATTTCCGAATTGATGGTTCAAAAGGAATTACAATTAGGCACATTGCGATCGATTCGAGTCATCGATACTTCCGGTTTATCCCCTCGCTATCTCGAATTTACGCGCCCTTTTTTAAAAATAAAACACCGTCAGCGCTTTCAACCCCGCATCTGTCAAGTTTTCGAGCAGATGTTGTAATCTGATAGCAATCACCGAAAATTAACCTGAGCAAAAATAAAGATATGCAAGGGAAATTATCTTTGGCAAAAAAAGAGATTATAAGTAAGTAGTTATAATTAAATTGAAGATAGATTTTGCCTCTGATCCCCCCTGCCCCCCTCTCAGGGGTGTCTGACAACTTTTAACACCTACCTACTTACTAAATCTGGTTATTAAAAAATGATTATTTATTCTCACTTTTGCATGAGTGGCTATCCTGATATGTAGCCTATGCTCAACGGATTTAGTATTAGGTATAGACCTCGACCTAATATTATCTCAGGCAATTGGGGTTCGCCTATGAGCCAGAAGCTATAATTAATAACGTTTCCACCGATAGGAAAAAACAACTAAGTTTCTCCTGTTTGTGGAGATTTTAGATAGATAGTTTGATGTTCAACAAGAGGAAAATGGCATGAACACAAATCACAACCCGAGTTATGGCCGGTTGAAATGGAAACCGTTGTCGGCGCGCGAGGCCCAGCACCTGAACGAACAGGGAGTTTCATCATCAATCCCCCAGGGTCCGAAATTCCTTAACGAGCTACCCCCCGATAGCGCGGTGTACGAGCCGAAGCAGCCGATCACAAAGAAACTTAAAAAGCTCATCGACGATTACGCCTATGGGGGAGCCTTCCAGAGCGCGATCTTGAAGGTAAGACAACAGCGCATCCCCGAACTCGATCGGATACACAACCTCTGCCAATTTTACTATTAGACCTCCTGCAAAAATAGGAACTGATTATGTAAAATAAAGTAAAACACTCAGAAAAACAATGACTTACGAAAAAGTAAAAAATTTGAATCCAGAAGAGTTTAAACGCTTTTGTGGAGTATATCCTG
>NZ_JADEXY010000210.1 GCF_015206885.1 Microcystis aeruginosa LEGE 91341
GTTTTCGCCACGACCCCGGCGACTGTTCGAGTTTTGTCAGGGAGATTATGGTGGTGACCCTTGCTACGAAGCGGTCTTTTCCGACCAAGGTTGGGACGGTCTACCACCTCTCTCAATATACAAGGTTGGGCTTCGGCCGTGAGCTTTTGCCGAACGGTTGAAGCATGAAACCCAACGCTAATCAAAGATATTTGAAGGCCTTATTATCTTCAACCGTCCCATCGAACTAAGATAGTGCAAGCTTAAAAATAGCTTTTAGTTGTCACGTCAAATTACTTCAAGAGATTTGATTGCGAACACCACTGAAAGCGGCATAGGCGATCGCTATAGCATCTACAGCATCATTAATGGGCATTTTTGTCAATCCGAATAAATACTTAATTTGTTCAGCCACCTCAGCTTTAGTGGCCCTACCATGGCCCAGATGACATTTCCAACTAGCTTGATGGAGAAAAATCGGTTCAATTCCCCCATCGCGACAGCTAACCAGATTGATAATTCCCAATGCTTGCAGGACTCCACCGGCTGCCTTGATTTGCCGGTTAAAAAAGGGCATTTCCACTGCAATTTCCCCCGGTTTATATTCTGCGATTAACTCCTTTAAATCCCGTTCAATTTCGATCAAACGCTGGGCAGTAGAAAGATTTTTAGAAGTTTCGATCGTGCCGTAATCGACTAAAATCGGCATTAACTCACTATTATCCCGGAGAATAGCCCAACCGACAATCGCTAATCCGGGGTCGATACCCAACCAAGTAGTCATAGATTAAGCCAAAAAATCTTGGACGATTTTGAGGATTCTTTGGGATGCTTGTCCATCTCCAAAAGGATTAATGGCATTAGCCATACGATCATAGGCGATTTTATCCCTTAATAATTCTCCCGCTGCGGCTAAAATTTGCTCGGGATTAGTCCCAATTAATTTCGCTGTTCCCGCTTGCACTGCTTCCGGTCTTTCCGTGGTTTCTCGTAATACTAAAACCGGTTTTCCTAAACTAGGAGCTTCTTCTTGAATGCCCCCAGAATCAGTTAATAATAAATAACAGCGTTGAATCGCCCCCACTAACTCGGCATAATCGAGAGGTTCAGTTAAAAATACCCTGGGATGATTGCCCAAAGCAGACTGAATTGGTTCTCGGACGGTGGGATTGCGATGCAGGGGTAATAATAGGGCTATATCGGCATATTTTTCTAACAACAAAGTGAATCCTTTGATAATATCCTGTAGGGGTTCGCCCCAATTTTCCCGGCGGTGAACCGTGGCTAATAAAACCCGATAATCTGACCAATTTAAGCCCGCAATTTGACATTCTGGTGCGGTTTTGGCTACGGTTAATAACGCATCAATAACCGTATTGCCGGTGTGGTGAATATTTCCTGTAACCCCAGATTTTTGTAAGTTTTCCACGGCTAAAGTAGTGGGAGCAAAATGTAGGGTCGTCAGTTGAGAAATTAGGCGACGATTAGCTTCTTCGGGATAGGGATTATAGATATCATTCGTTCTTAATCCTGCTTCCACATGAGCGATAGGAATTTGTTGATAAAAAGCCGCCAAAGCAGCAGCAAAAGCGGTAGTAGTATCACCTTGCACAATAATTAAATCTGGTTTTATGCGCTCAAAAACTGTTTCTAAACCCCGTAAACTGCGGCAAGTAATATCAGTTAAGGTTTGACGAGTTTGCATAATATCGAGATTTTCATCTGCTTTTAAAGCAAATAATTCCATCACCTGCGCTACCATTTCTTTATGCTGTCCCGTCAGAATTACATGGGTTTGAAACTGTTGCGATTCTTGAAAAGCAAGAATAACGGGAGCTAATTTAATCGCTTCGGGACGAGTTCCAAGAGTAATACAAATTGATTTCAACATATTATTATCAGTTATCAGTTATTTTAGCCGTCAGGAGACAGGAGATAGGAGATAGGAGACAGGAGACAGGAGACAGGAGACAGGAGATGATTTTTATTTATTCTCCCTAATTCATAATTCACAATTCATCATTCATAATTCACGATTCATCGCTTGAATTGTGCTGTTTTGTCATTTTTCACCGGTGGGGGTTTGTTGAACGATAAATTGAGGATAGAGTTGCATTTGCTTAGGATTTAAAGAAGGTCGAGAGATGGTCAAAACTTTTTGTTTAGCTAACTCTTGAGTCATGGTATCTAAAGTTTGAGCGATACGCAAATTATATTCTAATTGTTCCCCAGAAGAAAGCAGATTACTTAAGCCATCAATTAAACGTCTTAAATTCTCGCGAAATTGGGGATCACCGATTAACTCATCTATATCGGAGGTGATTTTTTGAGTATTTTCAAAAGTCACTCTAGCGGATTCGAGAGTTTTTTGCAGCACGACAATTGTAGCAGGATCGTTAATAGTTTTAGTAATTTCTCGTAAATTATTCGATGTTTCCACCGCATTATTCAAAATCGTCTCGATATTTTGCATGACTTGTTTAGTATCAATTTCATCCAAACCAGCATTCAACCTCAGGGCGGTATTATTGAGATTATTAGCGAGACTGCCAATACCTAAACTAGCTTGATTAAGATTATCGAGAGTATTAACAATTTGTCCCCGATTTTCGCTGAGAACAGCATTAAGATTAGCGACTAATTGGGAAGATTGTTGAAAAGTTCTGCTGATTTGACTGCGATTTTCCTGAACAGTATTATCTAAAGTATTGACAAAACGGGAGGCATTATTAGCCGTATTAGTCACCGAGCGACTGGTGGCAGCTAATTCCAAAGATAGACGAGAAATTTCTCTTTGAGCATTACGGATAGTCTGGGAGGTATCATCGGATAAACGGGCGATTTTTTGGGCTGCTATAGCGGTATTTTTGGTGACATCATTGAGATTACCCACAAATTCAGGACTGGTAAAAGTATCCACTAAACGACCAACACTAGACATTAATTGTGTTCCTGTTGTCCCCTGTAAACGGCTATTATTACAGAGAATTAGCTGTTGATCACAGTCGGGACTCAGAGGGTCGAGATTTTTGGCCTCAGCACTTAAAGAAATTAAGGGAGTAATATCGATGGCTGCCTCCCCAATTAATCCGGAAAGATTGGTAGTAACAGTTACCTTCCTAGGCATAACTAAAGTAGCAGAAGCGATCTCGGCAATAACCTCCACTTGATTACTCCCCGGGATAAAACTCGTAATTCTTCCCACTCTCACCCCGCGAAAACGTACCGGCGCCCCGACTTGTAACCCTTCCACGTCAGCAAACTCGAAGATTAATTGATAGGTTCTTTGACCAAATCCTCCCCCGCGAACCCAGATAGCGAGCGCCCCAAAGACCAATAATCCGCCTAGGGCAAACAAACCTAGTCTTCCTTCCCGTAAAGCTCGCGAACTCTGCATGATTTTTCTCTCATTCTCGATAGTTCTTAATTTAGCTTAATCTAGCTTAAACGATTGTCCTAATCGGGCCTTCAACGCTGGCGCTAAAAAATTGTCGGATCATGGGATGATCGGTACGATCGATATCTGCCACTACTCCCTGCCATTGCACTTTTCCCTGATAGAGAAATACTACTCGATCGGCGGTGCGTCGGATGGTACTTTGTTGGTGAGAAACCATCACATAAGTGTTCGCAGACCCCGATTTTTCATGGAGAGTCCGCACTAGATCCTCGATAATTGTGGAAGCTATCGGGTCTAATCCTGCGGTAGGTTCATCATATAGCAGTAATTCGGGATTATCGGCCGGATTATCGGGATTAGTGATAATAGCGCGGGCAAAAGCCACCCGTTTACGCATTCCTCCCGATAGTTCTGAGGGATAAAGGTCACTAATTCCCTGTAAACCAACCATTTCCAGGCTTTTTTGCACTAATTCCCTAATTCTGGCTTTTTTTAAATTAGTTTGTTCATAAAGATAAAAACCGACATTTTCCCCGACGGTGAGAGAATCAAACAGGGCCGTTTGTTGAAAAACCAAGGAAGTTCGCATCGCTTCTCGACCATCTTCTAGCAATCCCTGACGTAATTGACCTTTAATACGAATTTCTCCCGCATTTATCCCCGTTAATCCCGCAATTACTCGTAAAACCGTCGATTTTCCTGTTCCCGACGGCCCGATAATTACCAGGGCCTCCCCTCGATAAATGGTTAAATCTAAACCTTCGAGAATAACGTTATCCCCGAATCTTTTCGATACTCCTCTCAATTCAATTAACGGTTCTTTCATCGTCGCTTAATTAGGGCTTGCTGAAAAAGTTTGTTGGTGGGGTTAGGAGTCAGTAGCCGGTCGTCAGGAGTCGGGAGCCGGTCGTTTCAGGCTTTGTTGCCCTCTCTTTTTGTACCACTATATGTATTATAAAAAGGATAATGCCAGGTTTTTGAGGATCCCAATCCGATTTTCGCAGCACTAACATCGGATTTTAACAGGCCAAAAGCCTTATTTTAAAAGGGTTTTACCATTATTCAGCCAACCCTAATTATCTTATAACCTCTGGAATTTTAGGGAGATGGGGAAGTG
>NZ_JADEXY010000211.1 GCF_015206885.1 Microcystis aeruginosa LEGE 91341
GAATACCGTCGATATCTACAGGAGGAGCGGCGATAAAGGCGATTATGAAGCAGGTGGTGGCGGTGAGCAGGGTGGGGATCATGATGACACCGAACCAACCGACATAAAGACGGTTGTTGGTGCTGGTGATCCACTGGCAGAACTGCTCCCACAGGGAAGCGCTCTCGCGCTGTTGTAGAGTGGTGGTCATTGGTTTATGATTCCTATTAAGTTATCGAGGTACGATTGATTGATGATGTCCCTATCTTAAAGAGTTTGTAACGGTTTGTAAAGGGGTTTGAAACTATTGTTACTTATACCATTGATAAGTTTAGCTGATATTAGCGAGGGACAAACAGAAAGCCACTGTAAACGGCGCTTCCCTCTATGCTTTCTCCAGAAAAATGGTGACAATCAATAGCACGGCGAGTAAGATAGTTACAGATGAGCAACGTGGCACTTCTAAGACGGATGTGGTTGTTATTGCGGTGCGCTCAATACTGGGGCTGTGCTGAGACTGCACCATTGAGTCAGAGATTGGCTGAGTTGGTGAGCCGAATAACAGCACTGAAAGCGAAAGAAAAGGTAAAAGCAAAGTAGGGAAACTACGATGGGTAATGAAATCATTAAAATCATTAAAATCTTTCTCGCCTCCTCATCTGAATTGAAATTAGTCAACCCTTGCTTCTGGTTCGTGAAGCGTCTGAATGGCAGGGAGATATAGGATCCATTTGGTATCTTAGGATACAGCTAATCGTCGTAGTAGAAGTCGAAGAAAACAGAGATGAATTTTGGTAGTGGGGTGTTCTAAAGTGCGCTCAAAATTTTTGCCTAAAGATTTGCAGCGTTCCATCCAAGAATTACTTCTTTCAATCACCCATCGAGTTTTTACAGGTACGAATCCTGATCAACGCTTCTCTGCTTTTTCGGTTTTTGACGGTTTTGGAGACAGTTCAAACTGAATTTTAGTCATTATCTCTGGATAGACCTTAACCAACTCTTTCTCTATTTTGTCAGGATGATAACCATTATCTAGAAGAATAGTCGTCTTAGGTAGTTCCGACGGTTTTAACTTGAAATAGTCAATACCTCGAGTTAACAACTCAATCAATCCTTGGTCATCCAATAGGTTGGCGGTAGTACAATGAGCGAAAAAGGGGAAACCAAGACTATCCGTCGCTAGATGACGTTTAATTCCATTGGTGCACTTGTAGAAACAAAATCTGGCTCTTCTAGGTTCTGTGTGATCAGTTTAACTTACATAGGATCGATCGATCTTTGTGTCCTCTGTGTCTCTGTGGTTCCTTTCACTCCCGCGCCAGCATGACTGTATCTTAGAATACATTTTACCCACCAAATCCAAGAGAGCCCAAAATCCTTTCGTCTCAACACTCGCATTACAGGTATTTTGGCGTTGTCAGATCAGAATATGAAAGATGCAATGCAATCCTTGCTATCAAAGTAATTTCAGTTCCAAGCTGATTCGGAGCATCTTTCAATTTGACAACGCCTACTTTCAAGTTTGTGCTGAAGATCAAAAACTACTTGTTCAAGGGTTATCAAGCGTCGTTCAAGAGTTGCTGTGTCTAGCATGGCTGCTCCTAGATTGAACGGTATAATTTAATTGCATAGTGCAATAATTTATGGCTCTACCGAATCTGTCATGCAAAACTATTAACAACTAATACTTGTAAAGCTTGTACAGCAAAGCTTTGAGTTTTTGTTAAATTGATATTTATCAACTTTAGAGCATTGCTGGACAGAGAGGGAGCTTGGGGAATTTTCTACAGTGTAAGTTCGGAAGAACCGCAAAAATAAGGCGCGTTACATTTCATTAACGCACCCTACGGCTGGATAAGCGATTATAACGACTCCTCTATTTTCTGCAAATCTCCCTCCGACAAGATTCTAAACTTTAAGTTTTTTTTGAATTCCTCTCTAAAGGTTTTTCTGATAAATTCTTCAACATCTTCTTTTTCTGCTCCAGTTAAGTCTTTAATAGTAAGCTTTTCAAAAACAGAAGTATATGTTAAGCCCACAACGGTAATGTATGTTGCGGCAGTTGCACCTGAAATTGCACCTGTAACAGGGTTAGCTGGGGGTAGGAAAGTACTAAATAAGTCCAAAACCCAAGTAACTGCTACAGTCAACATTGAAGCTACAGTAACTCCACCTGCTTTATCTAGAATTTGAATCCAGTCGCCTTGCCCGTATAAGGCGGCAATTTTAGTACACAAAAGAGTTTGTGTTGCTATTGTCGCCGCTGGAGTTGTATTGGGAATGGGTACAAAACCAGTACTAAAGCAACCCGCAGCAGCCAACCTTACATACTTTGCTGCTAGTTTTTTCTTAAGCTTTAAATCTGCAATTTGCCTTGCAATAAATGCTTCAGTATAGAGTTCTGGAAGCAATGCAGAAGAAAGTTCAACAAGTTCTGATACTCCAAAAGATTCTCCATTAATTGGATCGGCTGCTATCTTGATAATTCTCAGTTCGTCTAATTTATAAGCTTCTTTATATTCTTTGATCGTTTTTTCAAGTTTGGCTATTTCGGCTGGACGAGCAAGATCTGCTTGTGACAAAACGATAATGACAGGTACTCTTTCCGATCTTAATGAGGCAATAATATCTGCATCAAAATGCTCAAATCTTTTAAGTCCAGCATGTATGACATACCACACTAAGTGGACTTGCTCCTCAATTTCAAGCAATTTTTTATCTTGTATAAACTTGATTACACTATTTCTAAATAAAATTTCTTTTCCCATCTCATAGCCTGCTGAGTCAAAGACTATAACAAGCGGCTTTTCATCTAATAAAAACTCAGGGTATCGAACGAAAGCATCGCTCACAGGAAGTCCAACGCCTGTTTTGGCTAAATCAGAGCCAAATACCCCGTTAATTAACGTACTTTTTCCCGCTCCAGTTCTACCAATAACTGCAATATTAGGCGGAGACATCTTATCTAAAACCGTTTTAATCTCAGTTTTTAGCTCTCCCACTTTAGCTTTCTCTCCTAAACTTAGTATAACGATATGGGTCAACTTTCTGTATATTACTTCATTTAGGCGCAATCGCCAAAACTTTCCCCTATATCAAGCCCAAAAGCGTGTTAGCCAGATTAGCTTACTGCAAACAATCTCTTTTAAGGAAACTTATCACAGAAGCTTTCCAAAGTTATAGCAAAGATTCTTAGATATGACTGCACTTTGTCACAAAATTTTACTATTATTTCGGGTGCGGTGATTTGTTATGTTTCTTGGTTCACAACTTCTTTAACAATTTGTCATACTCTGCGTGAGAGCCTATCCAAAACCAAACAATTACATTCTTATTCTTGATTCTTCCTAGCGCTCTCCAACCTATACCGACTCTGATTGACCAGATCTGGTCTTCTTGATTGACCTCCTTAAATTCTAAGCTTGGATGACTTGGGTTATCTTTCCATAACTTGTAATTTTTTCTGGCTGTTCTTTTCACTCTTTCTGGTAGCTGTTGAAATAAGCCGACGAAATCTGGATTTAGTTCCGACTTCATAGATCATCAAATCCCATTTCTTCAGTCTGTCCGTTTTCTGAATCCGCAATAGCTTTCTGAGCAAGTTCTTTGAGAATTAAGCTGTCTTGGGGTTTAGATAATGTTTCTTGCCATTTGATTTCATTTTCGATGTCTTCAATAAACTGCTCTGCCAGTTCGTCTTGAATTGCTTCTGGCAGTTCTTGAGCTTTTTGTACAGCTTTACTTAGAAGTGTTGATAACATTTCTTTCTTCTCTTCTCTTGAAAATATAACTACATATTATAGGTCAACTTTCTGTATAAAACTCTCCAGAGTAACGATATGGGTCAACTATCGCCAGAAGTTTTCCCTATATCGCGCCCAAAAGCTTGTTAGCCAGATTAGCATCTTGCCAAAAACCTTGTTTAACTAAATTCCTGACAATTAGGCTCATTCTAGCGATGATTCCTCTGTCTGACCGCACCCCTTGATAAAAATTGATAATTATTCGACCTTTAGCGATCGCTATCGGGGGATAATTGTTTTTTGTCACAGCAGTATGGAGCAGCCTAACTGATGGCTATATTTCCAGATTATCGCCCGCAGCAAACCAATCTTGAGCGAGAAATCGAGGGATGTATCCATTGATGGATCAGGGTTTTTTGCTATTGCAGTAGATATATTTGGGGTCAGTTCAGGTTGATGAAAAAGGCTGTAATAGACAAAAATAGTCAAAATATTTATAATAGAAAGTTGGACTATAGCGGGTTTCAGTTGAATGAGGTACAGCATGGATGACTAGGTAGGCTCTTTAAAAGGGGTATCGCAATAGCAACAATGGGTAAACCAGTGATGGATGTCTCGCAATGTAATCTGACTAAAGGCT
>NZ_JADEXY010000212.1 GCF_015206885.1 Microcystis aeruginosa LEGE 91341
CCCCAAACCCCCCGCGCATTAGCTTTTCGGTGGGATGCTTACAGGCAGCTGCTGACACATTTGTCATCATCTAAGAGTCACTGATAATTGCTGATTGTCGGTATTTCTGCAAATGTGAGATGCACCAAGCAAGGGGCCAGTAGATCAGTAAATAGTGAACTGAAAACTCAAATCCGATCCCTAATAGCTGTATCCCGTCTCCCGTCTCCTGTCTCCTGTCTCCTGTCTCCTGTCTCGACTAGGAAATTAATTTTGCACGACTACTTATGAAAAGCATTGTTTTAATTGTTGGCTTTGAAACCTTTAACAGTAATTTATATCGGCAATCGGGCCTGTTGGCTAGTTCTAAATGTCCCAATTTAGAAGTAAAAGTATTCAGCGATAAATCCTTGACTAGCGAACCGGAAATAGTCGAGCAAGCTTTAGCCACTGCCGACGTTTTTTTTGCTAGTTTGATCTTCGATTACGATCAAGTTACTTGGCTGCGGCAACGAGCAGCACAGATTCCCATTCGCTTAGTTTTTGAGTCTGCTTTAGAGTTAATGAGTTTAACCCGTTTGGGAGAATTTGCCATCGGTGATAAACCAAAAGGAATGCCAAAACCAATTCAATTTATCTTGAGTAAATTTTCCAGTGGCAAGGAAGAAGATAAGTTAGCCGGTTATCTCAGTTTCCTTAAAACTGGTCCGAAACTACTGAAATTTATTCCCGCTAAAAAAGTTCAAGATTTGCGTAATTGGTTAATTATCTACGGTTATTGGAATGCGGGAGGAACCGAAAATGTTGCCGCTATGTGTTGGGTAATTGCCCAAAAATATCTAGGATTAAAAGTACAGGAAATACCCGAAGTTATCGAAACTCCCAATAAGGGACTATTACACCCCGATTATCAGGGTTATTTTCTCACTCCCCAAGAATATTTGACCTGGTATAAAAAAAATAAATCCCTTGATAAACCAGTGGTGGCAGTGCTGCTTTATCGGAAGCACGTTATCAGTAAACTACCCTATATTAATCAATTAATCCGTCATTTTGAAACGGCTAATTTAATTCCCCTACCCGTGTTTATTAACGGAGTGGAAGGCCATACAATTGTTCGGGATTGGTTAACCACAGACTACGAAATTCAGCAAAGAAAAAAAGGAATCATTGAAACTCCTTCTTTAAGTGAAGATGCAGTGACAGTAGATGCAATTGTTTCGACGATTGGCTTTCCTTTGGTGGGGGGTCCTGCAGGTTCTATGGAAGCAGGAAGACAGGTAGAAGTGGCTAAACGAATTCTGTCGGCTAAAAATATTCCTTATCTTATCGCTGCCCCTTTATTGATTCAAGATATTTATTCTTGGACAAGACAGGGAATCGGTGGTTTACAGAGTGTGGTTCTATACGCTTTACCGGAATTAGATGGGGCAATTGATACAATTCCTCTGGGGGGATTAGTGGGGGAAACTATCTATTTAATACCCGAAAGATTACAGCGTTTAACTGGACGTTTAAATAGTTGGATTAAGTTACATAAAACCCCTCCCCAAGAACGCAAAATAGCCATCATTCTCTATGGATTTCCCCCGGGTTATGGGGCAGTTGGTACGGCAGCTTTATTAAATGTTCCCCGGAGTTTAGTTAAGTTTTTACAAGCTTTACAAACGCAGGGTTATAATCTGGGAACGATTCCCGAAGACGGGGAAGAAATTATTCAAAAAGTTAAATTTGCCGATGATGAAAATCTCTCTAACCAAAATCGTTTATCGATAGAAACTTTAGAAAATTGGCTAGGTTATCTGTTAACCTCTCGCATCGAAAAACACTGGAAATCCCTAAAAGATGCGGGGATAAAAACTATTGGCGACCAGTATCATTTAGGGGGAATTGAGTTAGGTAATATCTGGATTGGAGTGCAACCACCTTTAGGAATTGCTGGTGATCCCATGCGGTTAATGTTTGAAAAAGATTTAACTCCTCATCCTCAGTATGCAGCCTTTTATCAGTGGTTACAAAAAGATTTTAAGACCGATGCGCTCGTTCATTTTGGTATGCACGGAACCGTCGAATGGCTGCCCGGTTCACCACTAGGAAATACTGGTTATTCTTGGTCAGATATTTTATTAGGAGATTTACCAAATTTATATATTTATGCCGCTAATAATCCCTCGGAATCTATCCTAGCTAAACGTCGCGGTTATGGGGTGTTAATTTCCCATAATGTGCCTCCCTACGGACGAGCGGGATTGTATAAAGAATTGATGATTTTACGAGATTTGATTGCCGAGTTTCGAGAAAATCCTGAGAAAAATTACGCTTTAAGAGATAGTATTCTCCAAAAAATTATTGATACAGGTATCTCTAAAGATTGTCCTTTTCTGGAAGCAGAAAAACAGGGAATAGAATTCACTTTAGAAAATGCCAAATTATTCAGTCGCTATGCACTAACCGATTATTTTGTCAAGGTGTATAATTACTTACAAATCGTCGAACAAAGACTATTTTCTTCTGGGTTACACACCCTAGGAACTGCTCCCAATCAGGAAGAATTAAAAGGTTATCTTGATGCTTATTTTACCGATTTATCTGAACGAGAATTTCAGCAAATTCTCGCTGATGAAGCAACCAATGAAAAGCTTAAAGAAGGCATTGCTATTAAAAATTTATTAGGACAAAATAGCGAAGAATTAACTAATCTTTTGCGGGGATTAAATGGGGAATATGTACCCCCAGCGCCGGGGGGTGATTTACTCCGGGATGGTGCGGGAGTTTTACCCACAGGACGTAATATACACGCTTTAGACCCCTACCGGATGCCTTCCCCGGCAGCCTACACGCGCGGACGAGAAATCGCCAAAAAACTGCTAGAACAAAACTTAACCGAAAAAGGAAAATATCCCGAAACTGTAGCGGTTTTACTCTGGGGATTAGATGTGATTAAAACTAAGGGTGAATCCCTGGGTATTCTCTTAGAATTAGTCGGTGCGGAACCAGTGAAAGAGGGGACAGGAAGAATTGTCAGGTATGAATTAAAACCTCTAGGGGAAATTGGACACCCGCGCATCGATATTCTGGCTAATTTATCGGGAATTTTTCGGGATACTTTTATCAATATTATCGAGTTATTGGATGATTTAATGCAGCGGGCAGCCGAGATAGAAGAATCCGAAAATGATAATTATATCCGTAAGCACTATTTAGCCTTAAAAAGTCAAGGAATTGACAAGGCGAGCGCTCGTTTATTTTCCAATCCTGCTGGGGATTTTGGCTCTTTAGTTAATGACCAAGTAGTGGAGGGAAATTGGGACAATGACAACGAATTAGCGAAAACTTGGGAAAAGCGTAATGTTTTTAGTTATGGTCGTCAAGATAAGGGACAAGCGCGACCAGAAGTGCTACAACAGTTATTAAAAACCAGTGAGAGTATTATTCAAGAAATTGACTCGGTAGAATACGGTTTAACCGATATTCAGGAATACTACGGCAACACAGGAGGATTAAAATTAGCCGCAGAAAAACAAAGCGGTAAACCGGTGATAACGAGTTTTGTTGAGAGTTTTTCTAATGATACAACTCCCCGCAAATTAGAGGAGGTTTTGCGCTTAGAATACCGCAGTAAATTACTCAATCCTAAATGGGCCAATGCCATGGTTAATCAAGGTTCCGGTGGGGCCTACGAAATCTCCCAAAGAATGACCGCTTTAATTGGTTGGGGCGGTACGGCTAATTTTAGTGACGATTGGGTGTATGATCAGGCAGCCGATACCTACGCTTTTGATGCAGAAATGGCGGAAAAATTGCGTCAAGCTAATCCCGAAGCTTTCCGTAATATTGTCGGTAGAATGTTAGAAGCACAGGGTCGCGGTTTTTGGCAAGCAGACCCCGACAAATTAGAGAAATTACAGGAATTATATCAATTGACCGATGAAAAGTTAGAAGGGGTTACTTAGGTTTTTTAGGCTGCATCTCATGTTTGTAAATCTACCAAGTTGGGATTTTTAAAGGGAAACTATCTTCTAAAATTGGTGATTACTTCCGATTTTCCCAATCAATCCAAGCTTTTGGGTAGGGCTGTTTCATTCTCCCATCAGAATATCAAAAGTAAAAGCGATCACTATCAGGTAAAATGAGAAGTGACCGCCAACTTTTTAAAGATATGTTGAGCTTAATAGAAAAACTGAAACAAGTCAAGGACTTTCGGAAAGATAAAGGAAAAAGACACCCTTTATGGATAGTATTAGTAGTAAGAATACTGGGAA
>NZ_JADEXY010000213.1 GCF_015206885.1 Microcystis aeruginosa LEGE 91341
CCCCCGAACCCCCCGCGCATTAGTTTTTTTGTGGGATGCTTACACGCAGCTGCTGATATATCTGTAATAATTTAAGAGTCACTGATAATTGCTGATTATCGGTATTTCTGCAAATGTGGGATGCAGCCATCGATAAGTACCTAACTTCCCCACTGATAACTTCCCCACTGATAACTGATAACTGATAACTGATAACTGATCACTGATAATACCGTGTTCTCACTCCCCCAAACCAGTCAAAGACAAAAAGAAATCCTTGAGATAGTTCTCGGCAACGGTTGGGACTATATGCGCGGGGTTTTAACCCTAGGAAAAGCAGAAAATCCCCAGATTCCCACCCCAGAAGTTCTCAAAAAAATCCTCGTGGAATTGGGACCTTTTTATGTCAAATTGGGACAGTTACTTAGTACCCGTCCCGATCTGCTACCTGCTAATTATATCGAGGCTTTAACTGCCCTACAAGCGCAAGTTCCTCCCGTTGCTTGGAAGGATATAGAAATAGTCATCACCGAACAGTTAGCCAAACCGATCAAACAGGTATTTAAGTATATTAATCCCCAACCGATCGCCGCAGGATCGATCGGGCAAATTCATCGGGCGACTTTATTATCTGGGGAGGAAGTAGCGATTAAAGTCTTGCGTCCAGGAATCGAAAAAATTGTCGCCCAAGATAGTGCCTTAATTAAGGGAATTGCTGATTTAATTGCCCTGACAGAATTTGGTCAAAGTTATGACGTTGTTGACTTAGCAGAGGAATTTATTAAAGCAGTCAATGCGGAATTAGATTTCACCCAAGAAGGTCATTATACTGACCAATTACGCTATAATTTAACCCAGAGTCGGTGGTCAGAACCCAAACAGTTAGTTATTCCTAAAATTTATTGGCACTTAACTAATTCCAAGATATTAGTGTTAGAATGGTTAGAGGGAAAACAAATTTTAGAGGCCGATGTTTCTAGACCGCTAACTGAGCAAGCAATTTCCCAAAGAAAAAGCGAAATAACGAGGATTTTATTTCGGTCATTTTTTCAACAAATTTATATTGATGGCTTCTTTCATGCCGATCCTCACCCAGGTAATATCTTCTATCTTGACGATGGTAGAGTCGCTTTAATTGACTGTGGTATGGTGGGCAGATTAGACCCACAAACTCAACAAATTTTAACAGAATTGTTATTAGCAATTGTTGACTTAGATGCGAAAAGATGCAGTCAGCTAACTATTAAACTATCCGAGTCAGTAGTCCCGATTACTTTAGTACAATTAGAGGTGGATTATGAGCGGATGCTGCGAAAATATTATAACCTCAATTTGAATCAAATTAACTTTAGTGAGGTAGTTTATGAACTTTTGCAAGTTGCCCGTCGCAATAGAATTAAACTTCCGGGTAATTTAGGTTTATTCGCCAAAAGTCTCGCTAATCTAGAAGGAACTGCCCGAAAATTTAATCCTGATATTAATATCCTAGAAGAAGTCAAACCGCTATTAACTAATATTCTTGAACAACAGTTAATCGGTAGCACTCCCCTACAAACTGCCCTAAGAACAGTTTTAGATTTAAAATCTTTTTCACTGAAATCTCCCCGTCAAATCGAAGTTTTACTAGATGGTTTAACCTCGGAAACTTTAAATGTTAATCTGAAAATTCGGGAATTAGATAATCTCCGTCGCAGTTTAGATAATTCCGCCAATCGACTAGCTTTTAGTGTGATTATTGGTTCCTTAATTATCGGGGCTGCCATTGTTACAGCCAGCACCCAATCTCGGCAATTAACTATTATTAGTACCGTATTATTTGCTACAGCTAGTTTCATCGGTTTATGGTTAGTTGTCGGTATCCTGCGATCGGGGAGATTGCGCTAGAAATTATCGCCATTAAATTAAGATTTGTTGTTGTAAAAATTTCGTCCACCGACTAGCCAATTCAACTTCAGTAAAGGGAATTTTTTCAGGCGATCGCTTCTTAAAGATAAATTCTAGAAAAGGGGAACCCTGCGGGGGAAGAGCATCTAAATCCACCACTTGATTATTAACTAACAGACGGATTTCTTTCACCTCCTCTAGAGAAAAAGTTTGTAAATTAATCACTCCCTTACGAGTTGGCTTTCCCCAAGTGATAATTTTATCTTTTTGACCTAAGACAGAATATATATCATACTTAGCTCGATCGAAGTTTTCCGCCCATTGTCGATAGATTTCCACTTTTTGGTATTCATTCCAACCACTCCAAGCCAACCAAATAAACAGAATTAATAAAGGTGTCCACAATAACCCGCGTTCCATAAACTATCGCCCCAAAATCCTAGTCAATTAATCGTATTTTAGGCTAATTTGCAGCCCGGAATTATCAGCTATCAGCTTTTTTTCCCTCTCCCCTCTCTCCTCTCCCCAATCCGCAACGGTCAAACCCCTTGCTACTTTTTGACTTTAGACCCCTTGCATAATTAATTTTTGAGGACTCAAAAACGGCAAAAATAAGGATTAAATTGCCTAGAATCTGTGAATTATTCATTCTTAATTCTCCTGACTACTGACTCCGTTCGGCTGAGCTCACGGCCGAAGCCTGACTACTGACTCCTCACCTAACCGAAGATTTTTGATTTTTACAAGAGGTGTTTTTTACTTGCTATAATCGATCGTCGAATTTAAGTAGGAGACGGGAGAAAATGGCCGATTGGCAGGAAATAGAGGGGGGGATCACCGCCCCAAAAGGATTTAAATCCGCAGGGATGGCCGCGGGGCTAAAACCGTCCGGTTTGCCCGATTTAGCCCTAATTGTCTCGGAAACAGATGCGATCGCCGCTGGAGTCTTTACCACCAGTCAAGTACGCGCCGCTTGCGTCGATTATTGCCGTCAACGCCTCCAAACTAAAGCCAGCGCCAGGGCGATTTTGTGTAATGCCGGCCAAGCAAACGCCGCCACGGGGGAGGCCGGATGGCAAGATGCCCTCGATAGTGCCGCCGCCTTGAGCCAAGTTTTAGGGATTCCCGCCGATGCAATTTTGCTGGCTTCTACGGGAGTGATCGGGCAACGGATTCGCATGGATGCGTTAACCGCCGCTTTACCGACCTTAGCCGGTTTATTGTCGGAAAATGGTGGCGAAAGCACGGCCCGGGCGATTATGACCACGGATCTAGTCCCCAAATCGATCGCCTTGCAAACCACTATTGATGGTCGTCCGGTCACAATTGGGGGAATTGCCAAGGGATCGGGGATGATTCACCCGAATATGGCGACAATGCTCTCCTTTATTACCTGTGATGCCGCAGTATCGACGGTTCTCTGGCAAAATATGTTAAGTCGGGCGGCTAATAAAAGTTTTAATCAGATTACGGTGGATGGGGACACCAGTACCAATGACAGTCTGATCGCCTTGGCTAACGGTCAATCGCGCACCACAGCGATCACGGAAATGGGCCGGGATGCCCAAAAGTTAGAGGCCATGTTAACGGAAGTTTGTCAATACTTGGCCAAAGCGATCGCCCGGGATGGGGAAGGAGCCACCTGTTTAATAGAAGTGCGGGTTTCGGGGGCGGCCGATGATCAGTCCGCTCGTCAGATTGCTCGCACCATTGCCGGTTCTTCCCTAGTAAAATCGGCGGTTTTCGGTCGAGATCCCAACTGGGGACGAATTGCGGCGGCCGCGGGCCGGGCCGGGGTTGTCTTCCATCAAGAAGACCTACAAATCAAGTTAGGCGACTTCGTGATGATGGAAAATGGTCAACCTCTGGCGTTTGATCGAGCTAGTGCCAGTAATTACCTGAAAGCGGCAGCAAGCGGGGCTTATTTACGAGAAGATACCGTTTTAATGTCTATCTGCATCGGTAACGGTTCGGGAACAGGTACGGCCTGGGGTTGCGATCTTAGTTACGATTACGTCAAAATTAACGCAGAGTACACTACTTAGAGCCACCAAAAAATTAAGGAGAGACCAAATAACTGGTCTCTCCCGGCCCAATTTAACCCTCGGTTTCCTCTCTGGTTTGGATAAACAGAATCAAGAGGAAAACGGTGGGGACTAGGACGAATAGGATACTAGCGATAAAGCCGAGATTATTTACCTGCATGAGTTAACTCCCTTAAGTGACAACGGATTTGCATTAAAGATTAACTCCTAGAATATCATCCCAGAGGGCGTTGCTGATTTGAGAGGGGGACTGGGAATTATGAATTATGAATTATGAATTATGAATTGGGAAGTGGGAAGTGGGAAGTGGGGAAGTGGGGAAG
>NZ_JADEXY010000214.1 GCF_015206885.1 Microcystis aeruginosa LEGE 91341
CCACACCCCCTTCTCCCTTTTTCCTCATATAATGTCCTATTTTGACCCCGTAACCTCGGTTTATATTCATATTCCCTTTTGTCGTCGGCGCTGTTTTTACTGTGATTTCCCGATTTTTGTCGTCGGTAATCACACCAATCCGGCGACTTTTCCCCCTGTGGTGGAGTATGTGGAAATATTACAGGAAGAAATTAGCCTTAGTCAGGGGACGGGGAAACCCCTAGAAACAATTTTTTTTGGGGGGGGGACTCCTTCCCTGTTACCTGTGGAATTATTAGGGGCAATTCTGGATACTTTAGCCAAAAAGTTTGATTTTGCGGCCGATATAGAGATTTCTATGGAGATTGATCCGGCTACCTTTAGTTTAGAACAATTACAGGGTTATCTTAGTGCGGGAGTCAATCGGGTTAGTTTAGGAGTACAGGCTTTTCAAGAACCATTATTACAGGTTTCTGGTCGATCGCATACCGTTAAGGATATCTATCAGGCAGTGGAATTAATTCAGGGATTGGGAATAGTTAACTATAGTTTGGATTTGATTTCAGGATTGCCACAACAAACCCTGACAGATTGGGAAAATTCCCTAGAAAAAGCGATCGAACTGCAACCAGCCCATCTTTCCTGTTACGATTTGGTCTTAGAAGCGGTTACTCCTTTCGGTAAACAGTATCAACCCGGGAAAAAACCCTTACCCGATGATGAAACCACGGCGAAAATGTATGTTTTAGCCGGTGAAAAACTAGCTTTAGCCGGTTATCAACATTACGAAATTTCTAACTATGCCAAACCGGGTTATCAATGCCGACATAATCGAGTTTACTGGGAAAATCGTCCCTATTACGGTTTTGGTATGGGGGCTGCTAGTTATCTCCATCAACAACGTTTTACCCGTCCGCGCAAAAGTCGTGACTATTTTGCTTGGGTAAAAGAAGGCTGTCAGATTGACGTGGAGAAAAATAGCTTGATTGATGATCTTCTCGAAACCTTAATGCTAGGTTTAAGATTAGGGTCAGGGCTGAGTTTACCCGCGATTGAAGCTAATTTTGGTTCGGAAATCAAAAAAGCAATTTTAGAGGTCTTAGAGCCGCATAAACAGAGCAATCTAGTAATAATTGAGGGAGATAGCAGGGTAAGATTAAGCGACCCCGAAGGTTTTTTGTTTTCTAATATCGTTTTAACCGATTTATTTGATCGCTGGCAATAGTCAGAAACTATATTTTAAGTAGCTGGTTATAATTAAATTAAAAATAGATTTTAGCTTCGATCCCCCCTTAATCCCCCTTGATAAGGGGGGTGTCTGACAACTTTTAACACCTACCTACTTACTAGCGATAATGGATAGCTAACCAAATACAAGGGGGATTATTGCTAGTAAATTCGATGCGATGTTTTTGGTGAGGAGGAATCAGGAGATAATCCCCCGCTTGCAGATTAACTTGGCTGCCATCCTCATAACTAATCTCAGCGAATCCCTGTAATAAAATCACCCATTCAAAGTCAGATTGATCGTACCATTGACCGATGGGAGTGGTTTGACCAGTGGAAATAATTCTTTCCAGACGAATAGCTTGACTTTGGGTCAAAATTTCCAGAATTTCTCGGTCGGGAATTAGTTCAGGTAAATCAAAAATTGAAGCTGCTATCATTAGTTATTATTCCTTTCTGGATGAAAATCTTTAATCACCGTCGGTATTGCTGTTAAAATTTTCTCAACGATATGAGCAGGTGTATCTAGGTTAGAAACAACAATCCGAAGATCTGCTTCTCCATAAAGTCCCCGTCTTTGTTCTAATAATAACTCCAGTTTACTTTCTAAATCAGTGGACTCCAGCAGGGGACGAGAGGTATCTTGTTTTAAACGTTTAACCAAAACTTCGAGGGGAACATCTAACCAAATCATTAAACCGTGACGAAGATAACTCCAATTTATCGGTTTTAAAACCATCCCTCCCCCGGTGGCAATCACAGTTTTAGTCAGAGAGGATAATTCGGCTAAAACTTGGGTTTCCAACTCCCGAAAAGTCGCTTCTCCCTCGTCGGCAAAAATTTCCTTAATTGTCTTTCCTGCGACCCTTTCTATTAATATATCTGTATCAAAAAAACGATATTGTAACCGTCGGGAAAGCAACTCTCCCAGGGTGGATTTGCCAGATCCCATCATTCCTAGCAAAAAAACACTTAATCCCCGTAAGGAGTTAAAATCCGTTGAATTGTCCATAGTTAAAATTTAGCTGAATGTAGTCCTCGCTACTCAGGGATGATTTTTTGATAAGCATTTAGGAGTGAAAACCCGCAGGTGAAATCAGAAAATCTTCTCAGAACCCCCATTGACACCGACATCGTGTCAGAATCTGGATAACCATGATACCATCTTGGTAATTCATCGACAAAATCAGCTTGATTAATTTAATCAAGTGGTGTGGGGAGTGTGAACACAGGAGTCTAAAATTCATGTCCAATCAACCAGCAAACTTTCCGGGTAATAGAAATCAACTCAAACCGATTAAAGTCGGGGTTATCGGGGTCGGTAACATGGGACAACACCATAGTCGCATCCTGAGTTTGTTAAAAGACGTGGAATTCGTCGGGGTGGCCGATGTCAACGTCGAAAAGGGACTGGAAACTGCCAGTAAATACCGAGTCCGTTTTTTTGAAAATTATTTAGACCTCTTACCTAGGGTAGATGCGGTTTGTCTCGCTGTCCCCACGCGGTTACACCATCGAGTCGGGATGGACTGTCTGCAAGCGGGAGTACATACCTTGATCGAGAAACCGATCGCCGCTAGTATTAGTGAAGCGGAATCTTTAGTCAATGCGGCAGCCGATCACGATTGTATTCTGCAAGTGGGTCATATCGAGCGTTTTAATCCCGCTTTCCAGGAGTTATCGAAGGTCTTGAAAACCGAGGAGATTTTAGCGATTGAATCCCATCGCATGAGTCCCTATTCCCAGCGAGCTAATGATGTGTCGGTGGTGTTAGATTTAATGATCCACGATATAGATTTAATTTTAGAATTAGTCGCCGCTCCCGTGGTGAAATTAACCGCTAGTGGTAGTCGCGCTGCCACTGATTCCGGTTATCTCGATTATGTCACTGCAACCCTTGGTTTTAGTAATGGAGTGGTGGCTAATTTAACCGCTAGTAAGGTGACTCATCGCAAGATTCGCCGTTTAGCGGCCCACTGTAAAAATTCTCTCACGGAAGCGGATTTTCTCAATAATGAAATCCTCATTCACCGGCAAACCACCGCTAACTATAGCACCGATTACGGTCAAGTTCTCTACCGTCAAGATGGTTTAATTGAAAAGGTTTATACTAGCAATATTGAACCCCTACACGCAGAATTAGAACATTTTGTTCATTGTGTGCGCGGTGGGAATCAACCTTCTGTCGGTGGGGAACAAGCTTTAAAAGCTTTACGATTAGCTAGTTTAATCGAACAAATTGCCCTTGATGGTCGCGTTTGGCAACAATCGGACTGGAATTATCAATATCTTAATTCTCCCGTGATTACCGCTTCTTAATTGTTTTTACCCCGATTCTTTAAGTAAGAGAATTGGGGTGAGGAAACAAAATTAGTTATTTTGAGAACTTTTCAAACATTTTTCTGAGGATTTTTTCCCACACCATTGACTTTCACAGGGGACTCCATCACCGTCTCCATCCATTTTGACATTAGGGCAATTTCTCAAGAAAAAAGTCGCCTCTGCACAGGAGGTCATCTGGGAACAGTGAGTTCTACCATCGCAGCGAAATTGTGGAGAAGGACTAGGTTTTTTCTGGGGAGTGGGACGATTATTGTTGTTAGCTACGGCTAAATTATTGATGGTTTTATGGACAGAAATTGGTGATTTTATTGATATTTGTTCGCTCAGAAAACCCAGGATTAAAATAACAATTACTTTTTTCATAAAATGCTTGCCTGATTCTCTGATCTTATCATAGTACCAAATAAATAGGAGACAGGGTGCATCCCACATTTGCAGAAATACCGACAATCAGCAATTATCAGTGACTCTTAAATTAGTACAAAAATATGAACAATCGCGTGTAAGCATCCCACCGAAAAGCTAATGCGCGGGGGGTTTGGGGGGTAG
>NZ_JADEXY010000215.1 GCF_015206885.1 Microcystis aeruginosa LEGE 91341
AGGAATTGCGCCAAAGAGAAGAATCACCCGCCAATTTACCCTTTTTTCAACGGGAAAAAGCCCGTCGTCTGGCTAATCAAAATCCACAGGATGCCACGGAGTTAATGAAACAGTTACCGCCAGAATTACAAGTATCCCCTTCTCCCTCTCCCAGTAGTCCGCCACCTTCAGAAACAGTCAATCCCTCCCAGTCCCCCGTCCCTAGTTCTATCATTATTGATAGGAGCGGCACTTCGGTAAACTATTAGGGTTGGTATCGGGAGGACGGCAATGGGTTTGTTAGATCGCATGGGCCAAGCAATTCGCGCCCAAGTCAATAGTCTGATTCAGGAAAATCAAGATCCGGAAAAACTGCTGGAAAAAGCGATCTTGGAGATGGAAGGGGAATTGATCCAAATGCGACAAGCCTTGGCGGCAGCCGTCGCTACCCAGAAACGCACCGAGCGCCAACGACAACAACAGGAAAAAGCGGCGCAAACTTGGCACGAACGCGCCCAATTAGCCCTACATCACGGTAACGAGGAACTCGCCCGCCAAGCTCTCAACCAATGGCAAACCTATCAAAGTCAGATCGCCCCCCTACAAACCTCCCTGCAACAACAGACGGCTATTATACAAAAGTTAAAGAAAGAACTCTTGACAATTGAACGCAAATATGCTGAGATGAAAGCACAAAAAAGCCTTTATCTGGCCAGATTGCGATCAGCAAGTGCCAGTCAAAAAGCCCAAGAAATTATGGGCAGTTTGAACAGCAGTCAGATGGGGACTATTTTCGAGAAATTAGAAGCAAAAGTCCTAGAAGCTGAATCCCAAGCCGATTTAATCCGGTATAAAGACCCCTTAGAGCGACAATTCCAAGATTTAGAGGGACAAAAACAAATTGAAGCGGAATTACTCAAGTTAAAACAAGAAAACTTGGATGGGTGATAGGGAATTATAAATTATGAATTATGAATTATGAAGTGGGGTGTAGGGTGTGGGAAAAAAAAGCGTTCGACAAAAGCTCACGCAGAAGTCTGTCTCCTGTCTCCTGACTCTTGACTCCTATCGCCTATCCTAGCTCTCGTGGTTTATATTGGATAATGAGCCGTTAGGCAAGATAGGAAATTTTAAGAACAGTTAACTGATTTAGTACACACCGAGAGGAACAAGAGCGTCATGGGTTTATTCGATCGCCTTAGCCGAGTTGTCCGAGCTAACCTCAATGATATGGTGAGCAAGGCTGAAGATCCAGAAAAAATGCTGGAACAAGCTGTCAGTGATATGCAAGAGGATCTAGTACAGGTACGTCAAGCGGTCGCTAGAGCGATCGCTGAACAACGACAAACGGAACAAAAATACAGCAAAGACCAGTCAGAAGCCAATAAATGGGAACAAAGAGCCAAATTAGCCCTTTCTAAAGGGGATGAAAACCTCGCCCGGGAAGCTCTTAAACGCAAGAAAGATTTCACGGAAACCGCCGCCATTCTCAAAAATCAACTGGATCAGCAAACGGTACAGGTAGATAGTCTAAGAAAAAACTTGATTGCGCTCGAAAGTAAGATTTCTGAGGCAAAAACTAAGAAAAATATGTTAGTAGCTCGCTCCAGAGCCGCAAAAGCTAACGAACAACTCCAAAAAACCCTCGGCAGTATCGATACCAGTAGTTCCATGTCCGCTTTTGAGCGCATGGAAGCAAAAGTTATCGAGTCGGAAGCTCGTGGTCAAGCGATCGCTGAAATCGGTGGTGTCGGCATCGAACAGGAATTCGCTAGACTAGAATCGGGTAGCGATGTGGAGGATGAATTAGCAATGCTAAAAGCACAAATGTCCGGGGGAGCATTACCCGGTACAGCTTCTAGTCAACCCACTTTACCCCAAGCAACCACCGTCAGGGATTCGGCAGTGGATGCGGAATTAGAGGAATTGCGATCAAAGTTAAAAGAACTGTAAAACCTTGAGAGCGTCGAGACGTATTATCTATGGTACGTCTCTATTTATTAATTTTGTCGTTGAGATAGGCAATAAGCTAAGACGCATTTTAACCGCCTATCCTTAGATTAGCTCTCCCCCAATCCCTTTACTGTTGCCAGAGTGCAACAGTGCCTCATCTCAACAAGCAATTTAAATGGGTGCATCTCCTATATGTGACTATATGTGACTTTTCCTCACATATATTGTGAGCAGCAGAAGTTATTCAAAGAGGGCGAATGCAATTCGCCCCTAAAATAATATGATGGCGCCAATGGTAGGGGCGCACCGTGGTCAGTGAGTTTATCGAACTGCGTGCGCCCAAAATGTCCTCTAGATATTTCCACCAAATTGAGGCGCACCCAAATTATCCCTATTCTTCTTCCTTCCACACAAAAACCAGAAGATCTCAATTTACCTCCAGCAAACAGTGTCAGGGATTCGGTAGTAGATGCAGAATTAGAGCAATTGCGATCGAAGTTAAAGGAAATGTAAAACTTTGAGATTGTAGAGACGTATTGCAGCCCTTCTCATCAATATGAAGTATAACTTAATCTGGTATCTAAGACCGAAGAGCGGCTAATGTTAAGCGTTTCGGCGTTCCCCAGAACGAAAACATTGTACCTCATTATTATAAAAAAAATCCCGAACAATGCCGCTCAAAACCCTTTAATTCTGAAGATAATCCTAAGATTCAGCCCGAAAAAGAGCCAGAAAGGTGAGGATAACTAGGATGGAAGTGAAAAGCAATTTTGACTCGAAATTATCCCAGGGGATCGATCGCATTTAACGAAACCCTTACCCTAACAGCATAAGACAAGAGAAGGACTTATTAAGGAGAAACCCAGCCATGAAAATCGGCGTAATCAAAGAAAGTGACCAAGGCGAGGCGCGGGTGGCGCTAGTGCCGGATACCGTCGCCCGTTTAGTCAAGGCGGGATTTGAGGTAATTGTCGAAAATGGAGCGGGAATTAGTGCCAACTTTGCCGATAGTGCCTATAGTGCCGTGGGAGCCGCCCTGATCGAAAACAGCGAATATATCTATGAAACTGCCGATATTATTCTCAAAGTCGTCCCTCCTAGCGATAGCGAGATCGATCGCCTGAAAGGTGGCGGTATCCTCATCGGCTTTCTCGATCCCCTGCGTCAACCCCGGCGCATTGCCAAATTAGCCGATCGCGGAATCACCGCTTTGAGCATGGAATTAATTCCCCGCAGTAGTCGCGCCCAGAGTATGGATGCCCTCTCCTCTCAGGCTAACCTCGCCGGTTACAAAGCGGTACTCCTCGCCGCCGTGCAGCTGCCGAAAATGTTCCCGATGATGACTACCGCCGCCGGTACGATCGCCCCAGCCAAAGTGCTGGTATTGGGGGCAGGAGTTGCCGGATTGCAAGCTTGCGCCACCGCCCGCCGTTTGGGGGCAGTGGTGGAGGCTTTTGATATTCGTCCTCAAGTCAAAGAAGAAGTGCAGAGTGTCGGGGCGAAATTTATTGAAATGCCCCTAGAAGAAGATACCGTCGCCGATAACGGTTACGCCAAAGAGGTTTCTCTTAGCACACAGGAGCGCATTTGTCAAGCCCTAGCCGAACCAATTAAGCGGGCTGATGTGGTGATCACCACCGCCCAAGTACCGGGGAAACAGGCCCCGCTGCTAGTTACCAAAGAAATGATCGCCACCATGAAAGCGGGGTCGGTAATCGTTGATTTAGCGGCGGAACAGGGCGGAAATTGCGCCTACACCCAACCGGGACGAGAAATCATCGAAAATGGGGTAAAAATCGTCGGAGCCGTTAATCTTCCTGCTACAGTGGCCACCAATGCCAGCCAGATGTATGCCAAAAACCTGCAAATGCTGCTACAGCTTTTAGTCAGCAAAGAGGGCAGTTTAAACCTCGATTTTGCCGATGACATCATTGATAGTGCCTGTGTCACCCACGCTGGCGAAATCCGCAACCAACGCATTAAATCCGCCCTCAGTGAACAGTTATCCGCTTTTTAGCTATCAGGAGTCGGTCGTCAGGAGTTAGGAGTCAGAAGGCAGCTTTATTCTCCCCACTTCATAATTCATAATTCATAATTCATAATTCCCACTTCCCCAATCCCCCATCC
>NZ_JADEXY010000216.1 GCF_015206885.1 Microcystis aeruginosa LEGE 91341
CTCGTAGGTCTCGATGATCTTTTGTCGCAAGTCTAAAGAATAGGGCTTCATCGGGTCGTGGCTCCTGCCTAGGTCTATAATTTATTGTCCTCTTCTATTGTACCTCATGCAAGTGCATACCGCTATAGCAATGGAGTCAGTCCTGATGAAAAAATTTTCACCACCAGAGATGAAAGAGGTTTCTTTCCCCACACCCCACACCCTCTTTCAAGTCAGGAACATTGCTGCATCTTAGTCGGTTAAGTAGGGTTTGCGGCAAAAAGTACGGGCGAAGCATTCGGATAGAAAATCTCCGGTTTCACCGATAGGTTATTGCCCGAATGCTTCGCCCCTACAGGACGCAGGCCAATGAAGACGCAAGGTTTTGAAGCACGATTCTGTCAAAATCTTGCACCTGTTTCGCGAAACAAGACCCTAAAACCCTTACCTCGTCTATATTTCGCTATTATTCAGCTAATCCTAAGTATATCCATAACTTATAGTTTTTAATAGCAGAACCGACTGAAGAGCAATATTTACCTATTCAGGCATTAGATACCCTAGCTGATCCATCTGCCAACCTAACTTAGTTGGCTGCTGATAAACCTTTTTTAAAGTGTTAATATCCCGGCTAGAAATCGGGGGAATATCTCTAGTTTGAGCGAAATACATCACATCCGTCTCCAGGGGACTATGACCCCAAATTCCCAAAGCGTGACCTAATTCGTGTCGCGCTGCCGCTAAGGCCGACCGATCGGCTAAATTAGGACTAATCTGGATACTCATCCGATGAGTTAAGCGATTTTCCTTGACAAAAATCTCGTATTGTGTTATGGCAGAACGCACCCGGGGCAGTTCTAACTTACCTGTTTCGGCATTAAAACGAACTCCTGATGGCGGTAACTCCTGTTTAATGAGGATATCGGCCAATTCTGCCCGATTTACCAACTCGATCGGCAAATACTGCCCCCATTCAGCGATCGCCTCTTGTACCAAACTCAGCCAAGAACTGCGATCGCTCTGAAGATAAATCTTCACAGGAAATTGCGACCAAATCAACGCTCCCACGGGACTGATTTCCACAGCATCAAAATAATCCCCGGGGTGGTTTTGCTCTTGCCATTGGGCTAAATTAGCGGGTAAAGGATGGGTTTTTAACTCTGGTAGCGCTCGACTGTCGGCAATCAGAGAATAGGAAAACAGCAAAAGACTCGCCAAGGCTGCGAGTCCTAGAAAAGAGAACCGACCTCTTAGCATTTAGCGATTTAACCAGCCGGCGCTCAGTACAATGGTTAGGGTGATAAATACCGTCCCCAAGGCCCAAGTCACCTGATTTAGGGTTTTTTCCGCCGTTTTTGCGCTGGTAAAAATCTGTGATTGACCGCCAATACCGCCAATACCATCCCCTTTGGGACTGTGTAATAACACCAAAATCGCCAGAAAGGCCGCCGCCAGCGCCCAAATAATCTGTACTACCAGCACCACTGTCATGATTATTACTCTCTATTTTCCATTACAAAGTATAGCAGTTATCAAGCCGTCAGCTTTGAATTAGTTATCAACTAGGGTCCTCTTCATCCTCTATATCCTCAAGTGTTAGTGGTGCTTGGGCGCTATGGCGAACATATAATACATAAACCGTACTATCTCTAATTGTAAAAAGCACTCGATAGACATTTTTACCTTTTCCATAAAAAAGTTGTCGGACTTCTTTGGGTAGAAAAATCGTCTGTTCGAGCGCTAAAGCACAACGAGTTGGTTTCTCTTGCAGAGTCGCAATAGCATTCATTAATCCTCGAAACCAACGGTCAGCAAACTCAGCATTATAAACTCGATACCAGCGATAGGCTTTTTCGATCTGTGCCGTGGCAGTTGGGGTAATTTCAACCTGAAATACCATATTTTTCGGCCATTTCTTGGGCAAAATCGGACAGAGGACGGGTTTTCCCGGAGTTCATCTCCTCGAAACCTTGCTGAATCCCCTCAATGCTCTCTAAATACTCCATCAGTTGTCTGAGCTTGCTAGGATCTATTTGATCGAGAAAAGTCACCAGCACTTGTGAGCGATCGCTAATATCATTGGGTAACTCGGTTAGGTGTATTTGTCCATCTCGATAAACACCTTCGATGGTTTTCAGCATAAAATTCCCCTTTCTTGACTTTTTACTCGTTAAAGCGAGATGCGGACGGGAGTGCGACTGGCTTTAATTTCCACTTCGGCCGGTTTAATCAGCGATCGCCCAGTCATTTCCACCGGGACGGGAATTTGGAGAATTTCCAGAATAGTGGGGGCAATATCGGCTAAACGACCATCATCCCGCAGCTGCACATCGCCACCGTGGCCCGGTATTTTTCTCCCTTCCCCTTCAATTAAAATTAAAGGAACGGGATTAGTCGTGTGGGCCGTCCAAGGATTACCCGACTCATCCACCATCGTTTCGGCGTTGCCGTGGTCCGCAGTGATTAACACTGTTCCCCCCAATTTATTGACGCTACTTAACAACTTAGCCAAGCATAGATCCACCGTTTCCACTGCTTTCATGGCCGCGTCTAAAATGCCCGTATGACCCACCATATCGGGGTTAGCGTAATTGACTACCACGAGACTATAGATCCCTTGTTCAATCGCCGCACAGACCGATGCTGTCACTGCGGCCGCCGACATAGCCGGCGCTTGGTCATAGGTGGCGACTTTCGGACTGGAAATTAATTCGCGCACTTCTCCCTCAAAGGGTTTTTCTAATCCCCCATTAAAAAAGTAGGTGACGTGGGGATATTTTTCGGTTTCTGCACAACGAAACTGTTTTAATCCCTGTTGAGCGATCACCTGTCCTAAAATATTATTTAAATTCTGGGGAGCAAAGGCCACATCTACTGGTAATTTCGGATCGTATTGGGTAAAAGTGACAAAACTAAGGGGAGAAATTAAATCTCGATCGAAATCTTCAAAATCGGGCATAGTCAGGGCATAACACAACTGTCTAGCTCGATCGGGACGGAAATTATAGAATATCACCCCATCGCCCGCTTCGATCGCCCCCGGGGCAATTCTGGTGGGGGGAATAAATTCATCGGTAATATTTTGATCATAAAATGCCTGTAATACTTCTGTGATCGATCGCCCGTCGATACCTTGATCACTGGTCATCACGTTATAGGCTTTTTCCACCCGATCCCAACGGCGATCCCGATCCATGGCATAATAACGGCCACTGAGAGTCACCATGCGACCGAGTTTAATTTTATTAATATGTTCTTGAATTCTTTTAATAGCGAGCATTCCGTCGGTGACATTGGTATCGCGACCATCGGTGATGACATGAATGCAGACATCGCTAATCCCTTGCACTTTCGCTAAGTCTAATAATCCCAGTAAGTGATCCAGATGGGAATGGACTCCCCCTTCGGAACATAAACCAATCAGGTGTAATTTGCTTTTTTTAGGGCGAATCTCGGCGCAGAGTTTTAATAAAGCTTGATTTTGTTGAATCGAACCATCTTCGATCGCATCGGAAATCCGTACTAATTCCTGTGGTACAACTCGCCCCGCTCCAATATTGAGGTGGCCAACTTCCGAGTTACCCATCTGTCCTTCCGGTAGTCCCACATCCTTAGCGGAGGTGCGGATTAAGGTGTGGGGATAAACTTCCCAGAGACTATCCATAATCGGGGTTTTCGCCATTGCGATCGCATTATCCGACCTTTGCGGGCGATAACCCCAACCATCAAGGATAACCAGTACGACTGGGGATATAGGTGCGTGGGTCATGATATACAGTCCTAAATTAAGAGTGGATTTCCATGCACTAAGATAATATCATCGAAACTTCCATTGATCACTGGTCTCCCGGCGATCGACCCCCTAATGTCAGCAAATGATGGGTATGTCTCAAAAAAACGAAACAACTGCTTTAATAATCGCTCTTTTAGCCACTGCGGGCATTTTAGGTGGGGGTTACTTGTGGCTACAAAGTCAATGTGCCGCAGGTCAGGAATTTTTTCTCTGTGGCAGCAGTAAAAGTCCGCAAAAATCCCCCACATCGGGAAGTGCCTCCTCTCCCCTACCC
>NZ_JADEXY010000217.1 GCF_015206885.1 Microcystis aeruginosa LEGE 91341
ACCCTTAATAAGGGGGGCATCTGAAAGTTTTCAATACCTACCTATGTGCAATTAATTGTGTCTAGCTACTCAAAAAAGGGGTTTTATTTGGTTTCTGGGGCAGGATTTTGCAGATTTTCCAGTTGTTCTCTTTGCTTGCGTTTAAACTCCTCGGCCGCTTCGTTGATATTATTGAGGGTGTCTTCCTGAAATTCCGATCTGTCCCGGCTACGGCGAAAATTACTATTATGAATCAAGTCTAAAGGATCAAAACCACCGAGAGCATCCCTGCCATCGGAACTACGTTCATTTTTTTGATAATCCGGCTGACTGGGGTTCAAGCTTTGAGCTAACACTTGCGGATTAAAATCAGCCCCGACTAATAAAATAGTAGCTAGAAATAAAGACGATTTGATTAACATTTTTTGAGTATTCATAATCTAACTAACTCCTCAGAAAATTATCTTGTTTTTGGTCGTGAGAAATTTACAAGCTTTTCAGTGAACAGTAAACTAATAACTGGTAACTGGTAACTGGTAACTGGTAACTGATAACTGATAACTGATAACTGATAACTGATTTAAGCAAAACGACGACGAAGTAAGGGCTGAATTGCTAAAAGGATTAGCAGATCAAAAGCTAAGAGCAAGGCTAAAACTGTCAAGAAATTGAGGTCAAGCCAAGGGGTTTGTAAGACTATGCTATCAAAAGACCAGTGCTGATTGAAATAAATATAACGGATCGGTTCGATCGCATAGGTGAGAGGGTTGAGACTGGCGATTACTTTTAACCAATCTGCCATAAAGTTTAAGGGTGCGAGGGCGGTACTGGCAAATAAAAGCGGTAAATTGGTGACGAAAATGACGGCGATTAATTCGATATGTCCGGGGAGAGCAAATGTTAAACTGAGACTTAAGGCAGTCATCCCCAAAACGATCAGGAACACAATCAAAGCGATCGCACCTAATCCAGCTAAACTAGGCCATCCGGCCCCTAAAAAGGCACTAGCGGCCACGATCGAGGCGGTTTGGATGAAACTGAGGACGATAATATAGATGGTAGAAGCGGCCACGATCGAGTAACGAGTGGTTAAAGGTGCTACCAAGAGACGGTTAAGAAAGCCAAATTCTCGATCGAACATTACCGGCAAACCGGCATTTAAGGCCCCGGAAAAAGCGGTAAAGACAATCACTCCGGGGGCGAGAAATTTAGCATAACTGAGATCGTTGCCGAATAGACCCTGGGGAGCATTATAAAACAATGCCCCAAATAAAATCAGCCACATAAATGGCTGAATTACCCCCGCGATTAGGGTTGAAGGACGACGTTGTAATTGGATGAACAGACGTTTAGTCATGGCCAGAGTTTCTTGCAGAAATTCCCCTAGCACATTTCCCCCATCGTCCACCGTTGCTGCTCTGGTGGGATTGGGGGCTAAACTAGCTTTTAAGGAAGAAGGTGTGATCGTTTGGCTCATGAAATATTTACCTCTAATGCAGTCTTAACGAGTAATTTAGATAGTCAACAGTTTATCAGTGATCAGATGGCTCTCTTGGGGTTCTGGTGAGGGGCAAATCCTCTCGAAAAAAGGGCTTACACTCTACCACTATACAAGGGGCATCAGTCCTGGGGGAGAAGAATGTAAATATTTATTAAATTGTATTTTATGATACAATTTGGGGGGGAAGTGTGTATGCTACCCCTATTTCTCTATGGCTAATGCTGTTTAATTCTAAAAATGAAAAATTCAATTTTAGCGGCGCTGAGTCAAAAATCTCTCTCAGTTGGTATTGTGGCATCAGCCGTTTTCTTCGGCACTACTAGCCACGCCTTGGCCAGCGTTCTGATTGCCGGAGCTCCCAGCAGTGCGAGTTGGCTCAACGACGTTCAAGCAAAAATTGCTGGAACTGGCCTGATTTCTGGGAGCGTAGATATACTGAATGTCGGCTCTTCTACCCCAACTCTCGCGCAATTACAGGCTTATGATGCCGTACTGTTCTTTTCTGATGCATCTTTTGCTAATCCAACCACTTTCGGTAATGTATTAGCAGATTACGTCGATGCGGGTGGTGGAGTAGTCCAAGCGACTTTTTCGTTCTGGAGCTCTGGCTTTAATGTTGGTGGTCGGTGGAGGGCGCAAAACTACGATGTTTGGCAACCAGGAGGACAGAACCAACCCGGAAATCTAACATTAGGAACAATTTACGATCCATCCAACCCGATCCTCGCAGGCGTTACCAGCTTCAATGGTGGGTCATCGAGTTTCTACAATACAGTGGGATCTCTCAACCCTACAGTGGGACCTCTCAACCCCGGTGCGGTGGCAGTGGCTGACTGGAGCAATGGGGCACCGCTAATCGCTGTCAATACCTCCACATTTGCGGGCAAAATAGCTGGGTTGAATTTTTATCCCCCATCAAGCGATGCTCGATCAGATTTCTGGGTCAGTAGTACCGATGGCGCACTGTTAATGGCCAATTCCCTGAACTTCGTCACCAAACAAGTTTCTGTTCCCGAACCCAATTCTCTTCTTGGACTGTTTGCTATCGGGACTCTTGGCGCAGCTTCAACCCTCAAGCGTCAACTAAAATCCTCCCAATCCACCGAAAAGAAACCCACAAAAGTCGGCTAAATTGGCCACAAAATATCACAAACACCCCTTCATTCAGTCAGTGGAGGGGGTTTTGTTTTTTTTGTTTTTCGATGGGTAGCATCTCAGTCGTGAATTATGTTAGGATTCGCCCTAGAATGATCAAAAATCATGACTACACAAGCAACAGTAATCCAAGGTACAGCCAAAGAAATTAGGGAAGCACTGGCGCTTATACCAGATGATGAAATTGTCCGCCTTATGGTAGGTCGTCCCAGCTTATCTATTATTGCCAGAAAATTACAGCACGAGGCCGCAACTCTTGGCATGATAGCTGCGGAACACGACGCACTCATGGCATCGTTAAAAGATGATTTGTGATGGGGGTTGTTGTTGATACCAATATTCTCGTCAGTTTCGCCATCCGTCCGAACGAAAATTTTGAGCGAATGTTCGATTTTTTGGCGAGACAGGGCATTATCTTAATTTCCGATGATACAGTTTCCTCTCTCTATTTTTTGGGGGTTTCATGGGAGGATCGGGAAAGAGCTATGGTGCAATCCCGATCATCATGAAACGAGACTCGATATTTTACCGGCTTTTTCAACAATCCCCCTCCCTTCTCTTCGATTTACTCGAAAACCCACCAGCTAATGCCACCGAATACCGCTTTGACTCCGTAGCCGTCAAAGAACCCAAATTCGAGATCGATGGCGTATTCCTGCCACCCGATAATGATAGTAGCGGGGTGATCTATTTTTGCGAAGTGCAATTTCAAAAAGACGAACGACTCTATGAACGGGTTTTCGGCGAATCATTTTTGTATTTTTATCGCCAGCGAGAACGATTTACCGATTGGCAAATTGTTGTCATCTATCCCACCCGTAGTCTAGAACAAAGTAACACCCATCCCTACCGAGCGCTCCTCAATTGTAACCAGGTGCATCGAATTTATCTCAACGAATTAGGGGAAATTCAGCAGTTACCCCTAGGGGTTGCCTTGATGGTACTCACCACTGTGGAAGAAACCCAAGCACCAGAAAAAGCCCGCTATTTACTGGCACGAACCCAACAACAAATTGCAGATCCAGAAGCAGGTCGCGCCATAATAGAAATGATTGCCACAATTATGGTGTATAAATTTACTAACTTGAGTCGGCAGGAGGTGGAAGCGATGCTAGGACTACAATTGGCAGATACAAGGGTATATCGTGAAGCCAAGGAAGAAGGACGACTGGAAGGACAACTGGAAGGACGACTGGAAGGACGACTGGAAGGAGAATCTGCCCTGATTTTGCGTCTGTTGCAACGTCGTTTTGGTGCGGTGGATGAGGTGTTAGCTGCCCGGATTCAGGCTCTAGAAATCGAGCAATTAGAGTCCTTGGCTGAGGCTTTGTTGGATTTTACGGCATTAAACGACCTAGTGCTTTGGCTAA
>NZ_JADEXY010000011.1 GCF_015206885.1 Microcystis aeruginosa LEGE 91341
ATTATGAATTATGAATTATGAATTATGAATTGGGGAGGTGGGGAAATTGAACTAAAACCCCAACACCCCAACACCTAAAACCTGTCTCCTGGCTCCTGAATCCTGACTTCTGAATCCTATCTCCTGACCACCGACGACCGGCTACTAACCCCACCAACAAACTTTTTGCCGCAAACCCTACTTATGAATATGTCAATCAAAGATACTGTCCAAAATACTGTCAACGTTAGTAATTTTAGTCGCTCGCAACTCGGTCAACCAGATGAGAACAATTTATATAAGGCAGTCGCCACAATTACCGAGGGACATTGGCCGGAAAATCTGTCGGGATACGTTTTTATCGTCTGTCCTTTTCATAGAAAAAATGACCGTCATTTGTTCTCTGGCGAAGGTGTAATTATTAGATGGGACTTGCAAGGGAAAAATAATCAAGTTAACGTTTACAGTAAAAAACTAAAGACTTGGGATAGTTTTTGGCGAAAAGTTTTACCGATATTTAATATTAGTCAAGCCACTTTTCCCGCAGTGGTCAGCATTTTAGGTTCTTCGGAAATAGCGAATACTGCTATGGTTAAACTAGAAAAAGTTTCCGAAGATAAACAACTAGAAGAAACCAGATTAATTCTCACTGCCGATGCGGGACGTTACTGGGAAGTGGACCCCGTTTCCCTTGATACTATCACTCCGATTGGTTATTTTGACCAACATATTGTTTCCGTGCTTTTGTCTTTTTTCCCAGTCATACAAAATACCGCCCACCCCTTCTACGACAAAAAGACCAAAGAATTTATCACCTGTGAATTAAAGCTAAAACTTGCATCGGGAGGTATGTTAAAAGATTTAGATTCTTCGGTGTATATTGTGCTTTGGGATCAACAAAAACAACTTAAACCCTGGAAACTACAGGGAACTATCCTCGATGGTAGTCCCCATTCGGTCATCGTCACCGAGGATTATATCATGATTCCCGATATGCCTTTTCAGATGGGAGTGGCCAAACTATTAGGTATCAGAATCAGACCCGAAGAAACCTATCCGAAAACTCAAATTTATCTGGTTAAACGTCAAGACCTCAAGGAAGAAGAAACCACCGTTCCCTCGCGATTAATTACCTTCAATGGAGACAGTTATCACTTCCTTTGTAGTTACCATAGTACCAACGGTCAAATTCAGATTGTGGCCATCCAAAATGCCACTATTAGTTTAACCGAAGCGATCGAAAAAGACGATATCCAACATTTTACCGGTCAGAGTTATCCCCCCGAATACCACGGCATTCCCTGGATGTTTTCCTTTGACGCCGGAGTGCTGCGCAAAGTGGTTATCGAAGATGCCAGGGTGATGAGCGAACAAGCTTTCATCCATCCGGGTTGGTTCTGTACTGGTCTCTACACCGCCGACCCCCGGGAATCGGAACAGGGATACAGTGCTATTTATCAAATCTATCTCGGTTATGTGCGCGAATTAATTTGTCGTCGTCAGTATATGGATTGTCGCGACCAAAGCAATCGCATCCTCAGCGATGCCGAACTTCCCTGTCATGACTTGCCCTCGGTATTAGCCAAGGTTCCCTTCGATAAGGATTGGAATCAGTTAAGTCAACAGATTAGCCAAGAAAAAAATGCCAGTGATACTCATGTATCATATTTAGGTCGGGGACTACTGGATTTTTATGTTTGTCCCGATGGCTATATTTTAGATAGCATTCAGTTTATTCCCCAAGAACAGGGCTATCTATTGACGACGGTTTTAACTCCGACCAAAGTATTAGAAGCCTGGTTATTTAACCCTGACAATCTCAAGGACGGACCGATTGCTAAACTGAGCTTACCTGAAGATGTTCACTTTGGTTTGACCTTGCATTCCGAGTATTTCGAGCAGGTAGTCCCTTCTCCCCGTCCTTCCGTCTCACAGGTAAATCGAGTTCTTTCAGCCTTGCGGAGTCTGGTCTTGGTTCGCAGAGAATTTTTCTGGGGGAGACCCGCAGCTATTTACAATCGCCAAGTAAAAAAATGATTGTTCTCAACGGATACGACATTCTTGCCCAGGTTTACGAAAGCGTTAACTCAGAAGTCTATCGGGCCATTCGCATCGCCGATAATCAACCGGTTATGCTCAAAATCCTCAAGCAAGAATACCCCACCACCCAAGAACTAACCCACTACAAACAGGAGTATAAAACCATCTGCGGTCTGAACTTCGAGGAGGCGATTAAAGCCTATGGCTTAGAAACCTACCGCAGAACTCCCGTGATTATTTTGGAAGATTTCGGGGGCATATCCTTAAAAAAATGGCTAGGGGGCAAAACCCTAGCCTTAAGGGACTTTTTAAGCCTTGCACTCCGAATAGTGGCTAATTTAGAGAAAATTCACAACGCCAAGGTTATTCACAAAGATATTAATCCTGCCAATATAGTTCTTAATCCCGAAACCGGACAAATTAAAATCATCGATTTTGGCATTGCCAGCGTCCTGCAGCGGGAAAATCCGGGGCTAAAAAATCCCAACGTCCTCGAGGGGACTTTAGCCTATATTTCTCCCGAACAAACCGGACGGATGAATCGCAGTCTCGATTACCGCACGGATTTTTATTCCTTGGGCGTTAGCTTCTATGAACTGCTCACCGGACAATTACCTTTTCGGGCTAACGATGCTTTGGAATTAGTTCACTGTCATCTGGCAAAACAACCCTTGCAGATTAATAGTCTCGTCAGGGAGAAAATTCCCCCATTGGTGGAAGCAATCATCAGGAAACTGATGGCTAAAACCCCCGAGGAACGATACCAAAGCGCCTACGGTATTCGGGCAGATTTAGAAGAATGTTTAAGACAACTAGAAACAACGGGTAAAATTGAAGATTTTGTCATCGCTAGGCAAGATCTAGCCAATCAGTTCCAAATTCCCCAAAAACTCTACGGCAGGGAGGCGGAAATCGCCACTCTCCTCACTGCTTTTCAACGGGTAGCCACGGTGGATAAAAACTCCTCTCACACCGAACTGATGCTAGTTACGGGTTATTCTGGCATGGGTAAAACCACCTTGGTTAAGGAAATTTATCAGCCAATTACTGAAAAACGCGGCTTTTTTATCTCTGGTAAATTTGACCAGTTTCAGCGCGATATTCCCTATGCTGCCGTGATTAGCGCTTTGACTCATCTCGTCAAGCAACTTTTGGGGGAAAGTCAGCCACAACTGCAACTATGGCGACAAAAACTCCTAAAATCTTTGGGGACGAATGCACGGGTTATTATTGATGTGATTCCCGAATTAGAATTAATTATCGGTCCACAACCAGAGGTGTTACAATTAGGAGCGATCGCTACTCAAAATCGCTTTAATTTAGTCTTTAAAAATTTTATTCGGGTCTTTTGTTCCCCAGAACATCCCCTGGTCATCTTTCTCGATGATTTACAATGGGCAGACTTGGCTAGTCTCCAGTTGATAGAATTAATTATGCTCGATGGCGATATGGACTATTTATTTTTAATTGGCTCCTATCGCAGTAATGAAATTAATTCCACCCACCCCCTAACCGCTACCCTCGATAAATTAGAGCAGGGGGGCATAATTATCAATCAAGTTATTTTAAGACCTCTGGGTCCTGCACAGGTCAATCAGTTAATTGCCGACACCTTAAATCATTCACCAGAATATGTGCAATCTTTGTCCGCTTTAGTCTGGCAAAAAACCCACGGTAATCCTTTTTTTGTCAGTGAATTTCTCAAAACTATCTACTGGGAAAATTTGCTGTTTTTCCAACCAGAGCAGGAAACAACCACTAAAACCGAGAATAATAGGGGCTATTGGCAATGGCATCTCGGCCAAATTCAAAGGATTGGCAGTACCGATAATCTGATTCAATTTATGATGGGTAAAATGCAGAAATTGCTTCCCGAAACCCAGGAAATTTTAAGTTTAGCAGCTTGTCTTGGCTCAGAATTTAATTTAAATATTCTAGCAGTAATCTCTGAAAAATCACCCCCAGAACTTTTACCAATTTTAACTTATAGTAGCGAAGCTGGTTTAATTATTCCCCTCTCCGAATTAGATGAACAATTACTAATTCAAGAATATAAATTTGCTCATGATCGTATTCAACAAGGAGCCTATGCTCTCATCGAGGACAGCAAAAAATCTTTAATTCATTTAACAATTGGTCGCCTACTTTGGCAGCATAATGCCACCAATGAATTATCGGAAAAGATTTTTAAAATAGTCGATCATCTCAATCTTGGTTGTCAACTAATTAGCGAGGAAAAAGAACGAGAGTCAGTGGCTAACTTGAATTTACTAGCAGCCCAAAAAGCCAAAGCCGCTAATGCCCAAACTGGAGCATTAAAGTATATTAAAATTGCTCAAAAACTTCTCAAAAAATCAAGCTGGAAAAATAACTATCAACTGACTTTAAATATTTATTCTGAAGCCACAGAAATCGCCTATTTAAGTGGGGATTTTGAGCAGATGCAATGCTGGGCTAATCTAGTATTAAAACAGGCAAAAACCACCCTAGATAAAATCAAAGTTTATGAAGTCATCATCGAAGCCTATCACGCCCAAAATCACGAACTAAAAGCGGTACAAATTGGCTTATCTGTCCTCAAAAGCTTAGATTTCGAGATTCCTCAATCCTTACAATCATCAGATATCCAGGAAGAACTGAATAAAACTAGGCAAAAACTAGCGGGTAAAAATATCGAAGATTTAATTAATTTACCGCAGATAAATGAGGAAGAAAAATTAGCAATAATGAAAATAGCAAGTGCTATATTTTCTCCGATTTTTATTGCCGCCCCTCATCTCTTACCCATCCTAGTATCAAAACAGATTAACTTATCAATTCAGTACGGCAATAGTTATCTAGCGGCTTTTACTTATGTAAATTATGGCTTAATTCTTTGTGGTCTTTTGGAAGATTGGAAAACGGGTTATCAATTTGGAAAATTGGCTTTAAACATTGCCGATAAATTTCATGCTAAAGCCCTGATGCCAAAAATAATTGCCGTTTTTTCCACCACTATTAGTATCTGGAAAGAACCGATTAAAAATTCCCTGTCCTTGTTAAAATCTTCCTATCAAACTGGTTTGGAGATGGGTGATCTCTACTACGGAACGATCTGCGCCTATCTTTACTGTTTTCATTCCGCCTTTATCGGACAGGAATTAACAGAATTAGCCCAAGAAATAGCTAACTATGATCTGGCTTTTGTTAAGCTCAAACAAGAAAACACCCGCAACTATCTAAAAATCTACGGACAAACAGTTTTAAATCTGCTGGGGCACTCGGAAAATCCCAGCCGTTTAGAAGGAAAATACTATCAAGAAACTGTTATGTTAACGTACCATCTAGAGGCTAATGATCTCTACGGTCTCTGTGCTTTATTTGTTAATAAATTATACCTTTGTTATCTATTCAGACAGTACGAAACAGCCATTGAAAATGCTAACCAAGCCCAAAAATATCTAGGGGGAGCCACCGCAACTTTCTTGATTTCTCTGCATAATTTTTATGATTCCCTCGCTCATTTAGCTATTTATAATCATCTGGACAATGACCAAAAACAGCAAGTCTTAGAACGAGTGACGAATAATCAGAAAAAGCTTTGGGAATGGGCTAATCAAGCCCCCTCTAACTATCTCCATAAATTTTATTTAGTGCAAGCGGAAAAAGACCGGGTGCAGCAATCTTATCTAGAAGCCATAGAAAACTACGATCTAGCCATTGCTAAAGCCAAGGAAAATGAATACATTAATGAGGAAGCACTGGCTAACGAACTAGCGGCGAAATTCTATCTCGATTGGGGTAAAGTAAAAATTGCCAAAACCTACATCAGTGAAGCGGCTTATCTCTATTCTCTTTGGGGAGCAACAGCTAAAGTCAAAGATATAGAAAGCCGCTATTCTCAGTTAATGGTCAATAACTATGGTTATAATTCCCCGACCGAAACCACGAGAACTACCACCAGAAAAAATTCAGTTAGTCATGCGGGAGAACTATTAGATTTAGCCACGATTATGAAGGCATCCCAAGCCATTTCTAGCGAGATAGTTTTAGATCAATTACTCGCCACCCTGATGAAAATTCTCATCGAAAATGCGGGGGCGCAGCTGGGCTATCTTATCCTAGAAAGCGGCGGACAACTATTGATTGAAGCCTCCGGTTCAGTGCAGGAAGATGGGGTGACAGTCTTTAAATCTAATGCGATCGAAGAACATCTTCCCGTCTCAATTATTAACTATGTGGCCCGGAGCGGTCAAACCGTTCTTAATAAAGATGCTGCCCATCAGGGCAATTTTAGCAACGATCCCTATATTAAAACCCATCAAACCAAATCGCTGCTCTGCACACCCCTGCTCGACCAAGGACAACTGCGGGGAATTGTCTATCTAGAAAATAATCTCACCGTCGGGGCTTTTACCCAAGAAAGATTGGAAGTGCTGCAACTGCTCTCCAGCCAAGCGGCGATCGCAATTACTAACGCCAAACTCTACGCCGAAATCAAAGCCAAACAGAGACAACTAGCGCAATTTTTAGAAGCCATGCCAGTGGGGGTATTTGTCCTTGATGCCGACAGTCAACCCTACTACGCCAATCAAACCGCCCAAGAGATTTTAGGAAAAGAGATAGTTAATATCACCACGGCTAATCAGTTGGGGGAAACCTATCAGTTATATCAAGCTGGAACCGATCGATTGTATCCCACAGAATACCATCCGATTGTCCGAGCTTTAAGGGGGGAAAAAAACACGGTGGATGATATAGAAGTTCACCAAGGAGAGAAGATTATTCCCCTAGAAGTGTATGCCACACCCGTTTTTGACGAAAAAGGGGAAATTATCTATGCGATCACCGCTTTTACCGATATTAGCGAACGAAAACAGGCGGAAGCGGAACGGATTCGCTTTACCGAAGAATTGGCCGAGTATAGCCGCACCCTAGAACAGAAAGTGGAGGAGCGCACCCTAGAACTCAGCCAAACCCTAGAAATTCTCAAGGCCACCCAAGCAGAATTACTGTTTGAAAATGAACTGCTCAGAAGTACCGAAGAATCTAGCACCTTTGACTACCAAGTGGGGGGCAGTTTACCCATGGATGCCCCCACCTACGTGGTCCGCGCCGCCGACCGTTATCTCTATAAAGCCCTCAAACGCGGCGATTTTTGCTATGTTCTCAATCCCCGTCAAATGGGTAAGTCTAGTTTAATGGTACGCATGATCGATCACCTCCAACACGAGGGCATCTCTTGCGCTCCCATTGATTTAACCCGCATCGGCAGTGAAAATGTCACTGCCGACCAATGGTACAAGGGGATAGCCTTCGAGTTAGGGCGACGTTTTGGCCTGCTCAAAAGGGTCAATCTGAAAGCTTGGTGGCAAGAACGGGAAGATGTCTCGGCAGTGCAGCGCTTGGGCGAATTTATCGAAGAAGTGTTATTGCTGGAAGTGGGGATACTGGACGGTTCTCCCCCGAAACCAATCGTGATTTTTATCGATGAAATCGATAGCGTTTTGGGCTTAAATTTCGCGGTTAATGACTTTTTTGCCCTGATTCGTTCCTGCTATAACCAGCGCGGCTTTAACCCCCTCTATCGGCGTTTGACCTTCGCTTTCTTCGGTGTTGTCACCCCCTCCGATTTAATTACCGACCACCAAATCACCCCTTTTAATATCGGTCATTGGATTCAATTAGAGGGTTTTAAGGAACACGAAGCCCAGCCTTTACTGCGCGGATTGGCCGAGAAATTTAGTAACCCGCAAACTGTCTTAAAAGAAGTCTTTGCCTGGACAAACGGTCAACCTTTTCTGACCCAAAAACTCTGTCAGTTAATTCGTACCGCCACCTCGCCGATTCCCCCCAATGGTGAGGCCCCCTGGATTGAGGACTTAGTACAGAAGAAGATCATTGACAATTGGGAGGCTCAGGATGAACCGGAACATCTGCGGACTATTCGCGATCGGCTTCTCAACAGTCATCGCTCCCAGTTGCTCCTGAGACTCTATGAACGGATTTTAAGGGAAAAAGAGGTGATTGCCGAGGATAGCCCCCCAGAAAAAGAGTTACTTCTATCGGGGTTGGTGATTAAAGACCAGGGCCGGCTGCGGGTCCATAATCCCATCTATCAAGGGATTTTTAACCTCCATTGGCTGGCCCGGGCAAAATCAACCTAATAAGTAGGGTTTGCTGAATAATGGTAAAACCCTTTTAAAATAAGGCTTTTGACCTGCTAAAATCCGATGTTCATGCTGCGAAAATAGGATTGGGATATTCAAAAACCTTGCATTATCATTCTTTGAGTACACAAACTGGTACAAAAAAAGAGGACAACAAAGCCTGAAACGACCGACGACCGGCTACTGACGACCAGCTACTGACTCCTAACCCCACCTTTCAGCAAACCCTAATTATATATTGGCTTCAAAAACGGGACAATAGCCTTCAGCAACCACTTTAAAACCGTAGAGAGGAGAAGCGGGATTCCAACAGCGCTGACTTTTGTAGTGGACACAGACACGACAGCAATCCATCTCCTCTAAAGCTTTGGTGATGCGATTGGGACTCTCGCTTAATAATTCCCGTTGGGAGACTCCCCGCAATAATAATTCTTCCCCTTGCCAGCGAGCTTCTACCAGTCCCGTATCGGCGAAATTACTCCACCGGGGATCCCGGGTGATCGGCTCTGGTAAGGTGATAGTGATGATCGAATCCGATTCATTTAATTCTCCCTCATAGTGACTAGGGGCCGGAGGTGTCGGTTGCAAAAAGCGATCGCCAATAGGCAATTCCACCAGGGTTCCTACGGCCGGAGAATGGAGTTGATAACGGCTTTGTAATTCTTCTAAACTGGTCAAATCCGCTAGATATAGGGGGGAGCCATGGACGAACATGATATGCTGCGGTCGCAGGTTATGGATCAGTTGGGTGGTGTTGCGACTATCGCTATGTTCGGCGAGTAGATAGGTTTCTTGGCTAATTAATCGCGAACGCTGTGCCGCTTTTAATCGGGGATTCTCCAGGTTGATATCGTGCAGGTGTTGGGGAACTAACATTAACCAGGGTTTATCCCCTTGCAGATATTTACTCACCTCCTCTAGGCGATCGATTAGTAAAATTATCGGAGTGGTTCCCCCTAGAGGTGTCGGTTTTTCTGGCAACCTTCGCAACCGGGGACAGATGCGCTCATCCCAAAATAAGGGCTGATGTTTGGCAAAATTCTGGACAGATGCGGGAAATTGTGGTAAAAGTTCTAGGTAGGCATCGCAAGCTTTAGCGATCTTGCCCCCAACCCAGATATCAATGTCGCGGCCTGTGAATTGGTGGTGCGATCGCAGTAATTTTAAAATTTCTTGACCTAATCCCAAAGCGGGGACGGGTAGTAGGACATTTTGTCCCTCAGCGATCGCATGATAGATGCGATTCATCAACTGTTTTTCCTGCTGTCGTCGGTGGGGATGGCGTTCTGTGCCGTAACTGCCTTCAATAATCAGCACATCGGGGGATACTCCCCGCAGCAGATCGATCGATAATCCTTCCACCAGTTGAAAATTAGATAGGGAAAAATCGCCAGTATAGAGGACTTTATAGGTGCGTTCGGGGGTTTTGTAGGTGAATAGGACCACGGCGGCCCCGGGTAGGTGGCCGGCTGGAAAAATCTCGACGGTGAGATCATCAAAGAGATCTATCGGTGATCGCCATGGCCAACCCAGGCAGAAACTGCCGATTTCCTCGGCAGAATCGGGCCATTGTAGGGGCAACAGTTGCACTGTCACCTCACTGGCATAAACTGGCAATTGGGGATAGGTCTGATGGAGAGCCATTAACCCACGGATGTGATCGCTGTGGGCATGACTACAGAACACCAGATCTACGGGTGGTTTTTTGTTTTGGGTGAGGGGTTGCATATCGGCCAAACCGCAATCTAAAAGTATGCGATAGGGACCGATTTTCAGTAGGAGACAAACCCCTTCCGATGTGTGACCGACACCAAAAGGTAAACAGGATAAAAGGGATTTCGACCCCCAGACAGCAGTAGAGCGTTGAACCATGGCAACCCTGATTATGATGACTGGTTAGTGAGCCGAACCATTGCCATCGTAGTTATCGCTATCGTAAAAACCGTTGCGGGTGCCGAAAAAGAGACAAGAGACGGTGAATACAGCCGTTAATGCCAACAAGATTAATTTGATGTCCATATAATTAGTGCAACTCCTCAGAGGGTATCTCCCCTAATACTAACCCAACTTTTTCGGTTGTTAGCAGCTAGGTTTTGAATTTGTCCCTGGGCGCTCAACCTCTTTTAATAATTAAACTTGCCAGTAATTTGTGATAATTTCATCAAAAACTACTGATAATTATCGGAACAGTTAGCATTTTTTGTCATAATAGTCAAGAAAATTTCATAAAAATTTAGCCTGACTTTAAATGCTCCTTTTCTCAAGTGCGACGTAATGATACTAAATCCGTTGAGTATCTGCTACATATCAAGACAGGCAATAGGCAAAAGGGGGAATAAATAATCATTCTTTAATAACCGGATTTAGTATTAGACATGAGGCAAAAGCAAATAAGTTATTGATTTTGCCTCAGATTAGCTCAATTCAATTATAGGGGAATTTTACCATGGGGTTTCAATTAAAATCCAAGGCTATTTGATCAGATGATAAAGTTAATTAAGGTTGATTAAAATTAAGGTTTGTTAAACTCGGCTAAGTCATTGGTCTTTTCAAGAAGAGGATAACGAATTGCTGTTTCATCGACTAGACTAGATAAATACTCATAAGTGTGACGAAGTTCATAGGCATTATCATCACTTTTTGCTTGGTTACACTGCCAGCATAACAGTTGTAAATTGTCAAAATCAAACATTTTTTCGGGACATCGAACCTTATTAATTATATGATCGATAGTGACATAATTGGGGTGAAAAAATATCTGATTAATTTGATTAATAACTTTTTCTCCTTGATAATTATTATATTCGTAACCCCTTTTGATAGCTTCTAACTGAGAAGAAGTTTTAAATTCTTCGCCATGTTTCATCTTTTTACCACAAAAAGGACAGGGTTTTTCTTTGGCCATTGTTCGATATTGATTCGGGCTAATTAATCCTTTTTGGGGATGTTCGATAACTGCTAGATGTTGATTAGCATTCCAGATTTCTGCAATTTCATCGGAGCTATATAATTGGGACAACTTTGATTTTGATATTTTAGTCATGGCAGCACATAATAATCATAATAAAGGATATTTAGCCAAAGCTTTATCGGCTATTTCATGCAAATTTTTCGAGATTTTTTCTAACTCTTGTTTTCCTTCTTTAGACATTTTTTCGGCTTTTTCGGACTCAATAATTGTTAAATCAATGGCTTTGGCGAGATTTCCTTTATTTAATTCATGCTCAAATAAACTAACAACTTTATAAGCATTATTTTTAAAATCCTGAAGAAGTTCCCAAGAGCTTTTGACCTTTCCCCAACCGCTATTATAATAGCCATTTTTTCTCGCTTGTCTTTGTTGCTCTAGGGAAAGGCCATAAAATACTTCACTATTTCTTTTTTGCCATTGGCGATAGTTCATTTCTTCTAGTAAATTCATTGCTTGAGTTCTTCCTGGTCATCTGCAAAGTAACGACTGATTTCTTGCCACTTTTTATCGCCATAGTTATTAATAATATACTTTTTAATATCCCCCAGTTGTCTTCGTAGTTTATCATTAGTTTTTTCCAAAGATTCAACTGTAGAGATAGCTCGCTCTTTTATGTGTGTAATCCCATCCTGTTGTTGCTGAATAGTATTTTTTAGATCGCTCACCGCTAGATTATAACTGTCTTTATGAACTAATTCCTTTTCTAGTAAAGCCTGTTGACGTTCCCAGCCAGTTTTAGATAGACTAGCCTTTAACCATTGACCTAAACGATAAATCTCAGATTGATCAAAGTCTAATAAATCTTGACGTAACCGCTCTAACTTGTGTAGCAACTCATTAACTTTTTCTTGCCAATAACTAACTTCTTGTTTAAGCTCAACATTCTCGTTGGATAAATTCTGATTACTTTTTCCTAACTGTTCAATTTTGCCCTCGTGTCTGGATATTTGCAAGGACTGAGTTGAATTAACTTTCGCTCTCTCATTTCGTTCTTGTATGATAATCTGGAACAATTCCGCCGCTACAGGATCATCAAGATGTTCTACAATCCATTCTAGATGACGTGCTTTTAACCTATCGCTCAAATAGCCCTTAATTTCTATGTGTTGTTCTTTCAATAGGGCTAGATTAGATTTAATGGTCATGACCGTAATTCTGACTTTAGTAAACTATCCATAATTATTTTAGTACAAGTATAAGCTTTTGGAAAAAAGCAATCTTATCGGTCATGGTAGTTTTGCCTGTCTCTGGGAATTAACTCGGACTGACTAAAGAAACAAAGGAAAACGGAAATTTTGCCGATCTAGGGCTGGCCTTTGCTATAAGTGAACTATATAGCGCCTCCTTGGCTAGTGAGGAAATTCTCAAACGCTAAAGCTGAGAGCTTACCGCTATAACTAAGCACACGAATCACCCAGACTGAGAAAATATCATGCGTATCGCTCACGATGTCACCGAATTGGTTGGCCGCACACCTTTAGTACAATTGAATCGGATTCCCCAAGCGGAGGGCTGTCTTGGCCGAATTGTGATGAAATTAGAAGGGATGAATCCCGCTGCTTCCGTCAAAGACCGTATTGGCACCCACATGATTAATAGCGCCGAAAAAGCGGGTTTAATCAATCCAGAAACCACGGTTTTAGTGGAACCCACCTCTGGCAATACGGGAATTGCTCTAGCGATGACTGCGGCAGCTAAGGGTTATCGCTTGATTTTAACTATGCCGGAAACGATGAGTTTAGAGCGCCGGGCGATGTTAAAAGCCTACGGTGCTACCCTAGAACTTACCCCCGGTTCCCAAGGTATGAAAGGGGCAATTTTACGCGCGCAGCAAATTGTCGATAGTATCCCCGGCGCTTATATGTTGCAACAATTTCGCAACCCTTCTAACCCAGAAATTCACCGTCTCACCACTGCTGAGGAAATTTGGCAAGATACGGAGGGACAGGTAGATTTTATTGTTGCGGGTGTGGGTACTGGAGGCACGATTACGGGAGTCGCTGAATTGATTAAATCGCGTAAACCTAGTTTTCAAGTAGTCGCGGTGGAACCTTTCAATAGTCCGGTGATTTCTGGGGGTAATCCCGGTCCCCATAAAATTCAGGGTATCGGTGCGGGTTTTATTCCGGAAGTTTTACGCAGGGATCTGATTGATGAGGTAATTACCGTCAGTGATGAAGAAGCTTTTCAATTTGGTCGTCGTTTGGCAAAAGAAGAGGGTTTACTTTCAGGGATTTCTTCCGGTGCCAATCTTTGCGCTGCGATTCAACTGGCCCAACGACCGGAAAATGAGGGTAAATTAATTGTGGTGATTCAGCCTAGTTTTGGAGAACGTTATCTGAGTACCCTGATGTTCCAAAATATTGAGGAGCGCGAGTTAACTTTGGTGTAAAAAAATATCCTCTTCAACCTCTACAGTCAGCCTTTAGCTTTAACTATAGCAGTTATCTTAAATGGTGGCCTAGTATTCAGGTGCAGGTCGTCGGTCGTCAGTATTCTCCGAGTCAGGAGCCGGTCGTTAGGAGACAGGTTTTAGGTTTTGGGGTTTTGGGGTTTTAGTTCAATTTCCCCACTTCCCCACTTCCCTATACTTTTTAAACAGGATTTAGTATTAATCGTATTTTAGGAGAGATTTTTTCACCTGTAGGGGTATTTGTAAAGGTTGCGGTTTGATTGCTTCTTTGCCAGCAAAATTATCCAATAAAGCCGATCGCACTTGTGCATCGGTTTCTCGCGAGAGAAGATAACGAAAGTATTCTTGGCATTGTTCTCGACGACTGGGGGAAAGTTCCATTTCGCTTAAACGTCGGACGGCCATTAAGCGCATTAAGGGATCATTGACTGTTAATTTTTCTAACCAGCGATCGAAGTTTTTTGACTCATTTTGACCGCGATGGTCGAGAAAATGCCATCCTAGCAGGATTAAAGTCAAAACCGTGCCAAATCCTTGCAAAATTGAGGCCAGAGCTAACCAGCGATTTTCGGCATAGGTCCAAATGGCCACAGCGAGATAGGTGGCTAAACTGCCTAAACCACCACAGACTACCGCTAAAGTTAATTTACCGCTATCGGCACTGAAAAAAGCACGCCCCCACAGCCACAGCGATGGCCAGTTTTGACCCTGGAGATGGTAAACTCCAATCATCGCCCCCACCCCGGTTAAAGTGGCCAAAACTAGCTGCCAATTCCACGCCCAGAGGATCAAAAAACTAGCACAAGCTGCCACCCATGTCAAGAATTGACGGGTTTTTTTTGCCGCGAGCATTTTCATGACTCGACGCTGCAGAGCGGGAGAAAAATAGGGAGGAAGGCGGAATACTGAAGACACGGGAAGTTTTTCACTGAGGGTTTGATGATCACTATAGCCTGTTCTCAGGCAGACAGATCATTTTTCTTGCTAAAAATCCTCGTGGGAAAAGAGGGAAGTGCTAGGGTGGGCTAAAATTGCGATCGAGAATCGGCTAAAGTTCAGATTGGCGAGCTTAGGTGTTAAGATTGTTTGCCATCAAACTCAATTTTTTTTAGTAATAAATAGCTCAACAATATTCTGTAAACTTATATATAGAAACCTCAAGAAATATATTAATTTACCGTCTTTAGGGCAGTAAGCTCTGATAGACGATCTAGAGTATTAAGTATAAATACCGCATCTAATTTTACCTAGTCACGCCAGCTATCTAACTCATCTATTTCACTGCCGAACAGAGTTAGAACTTCCTTTGTCTCGGTTGAGTCTTGCGGGAATTTTACCTTAAGGAAAATCTCGATAATTTTGAGTCATAATTCACTAGAATCCTCAAATATTCCATAAACTGGCGAGTTTTAAGAAACCTAGGAGGTTCATCGCTATGAAAAGCCGTCTTATTGTTTGTTGTGATGGAACTTGGCAAGATTTAGGACAAGGTTATCCTACCAATGTTGTCAAAATGGTGCAGGCTATCACGCCACTTGATGATAGTAAGGGCAACCCCATCCGTCAAATCATCTATTATGACGAAGGCATTGGGACAAAACAAACTAATGCTGAGGTGACTGATATTTTAATTAAAATTGGTGGAGGTGCTTTAGGCATTGGCATGGATCATAAGATTGAGGATGCCTATCGTTTTCTGTGCTTAAACTATCAACCTGAAGATGAAATTTATCTCTTTGGGTTTAGTCGGGGAGCTTACACTGTACGCTGTTTAGCCGGGTTAATTTATAATTGTGGTTTGTTGTATCGGGAATTTATCCGACAAATCCCCAAAGCCTACGAAATTTACCGAGAAAAACAAGACCCAAATAACGCACCTAACGGTAAAAATGCCATTGATTTCCGTAATCAGTATGGACGACGGGTTCCCATTAAAGCCTTATGCTGTTGGGATACGGTTGCTTCTTTAGGTATCCCTGATATCGTTCATTCTCTGCATTTAGATGAAAAGTTCAACGAACGTTATCGCTTTTATGATTCGACCATCAATCCTACAATTGAAAAGGCGTTTCATGCAGTTGCCATTGATGAAATTCGTAAGGTCTTTGATGTAACGCTAATGCGTCCCCATTCTACCCACATCAGACAACAAAAAGAACAAGTGGTTCAGGTTTGGTTTCCGGGGGGTCATGGTTGTGTTGGTGGAGGTTCTCAGGAAGAATCTGGCCTATCCGATGGAGCTTTATTGTGGATGATGGAACAAGTCGAAGCCTTGGGTTTGGCCTTAGATAAAAGTTATATTCAACATGAAGTTCATCCCAATTGTAGTGCGCGTTTTGATAATACATCAAAATGGCCATTTAATGTAGCGGGAACAGCACCTCGTCAGTTTGAAGGGGATGTTAGCAATTTGCATGAAAGTGTTAAAAATCGCTGGACAGACCTGAATATTAATCCCCCTTATAAACCCGCTATTCCCGAAATTCAAATGATGCTTGAGAAAGAGCTTGGTGCTTTGAGAAAGAAAGAAATAGTCTCTGTTTAGCACTTCTCTACCTCAAAAATGTCGCCCACACTTTACCTACATAAACACTCATAATCTGAACTAATTAGGAGGATTTGCCATGAAAGTATCACAGAACTGTATTGATCTGATCAAAAAGTGGGAAGGTTGCAAGCTTACCGCTTATAAGTGTCCGGCTGGCGTTTGGACAATTGGAATTGGAACCACTCGCTATCCTGATGGACGGCCGGTGAAACCAGGGGACAAGATTACCGATCAACAGGCGGAAGGCTTCCTTGTCCATGAATGTGAGGAAAAAGCCAAAGCTGTGGATAAATTGGTAAATGTTGATCTTCATCAAAATCAGTTTGACGCTTTAGTTTCCTTTGCCTATAACGTAGGCATTGGAGCTTTTCAAGACAGTACCTTACGACGTAAACTGAATGAGAAGGATTATGAGGGGGCTGCCAATGAATTTAAACGTTGGAATAAAGCAACAGTTAACGGAGTACAAGTTGTGCTTGATGGGTTAACGAATCGCCGTAAAGATGAGGAAGCTTTATTCCGTAAAAATGATAGTTTTGGAACTCCTATTGAGCTTGAAGTCTCTCCTGAACATTCTGTAACTTGGTTGAAAGGATATTTAGATGGGGGAAATACAGTAGTTGTTGCCTACAATGATCAACAAGTGGTAGAGGTTGTTAAACTAGAAACCCATCTTAAAGATGATTTGATCGATCTGTTGCAACAATATCCCAATGCTCGGAATTTTCATCTTGCCGAACCTGGGAGTCCTATTCCGCAAGCTACACAAATTGTATTCGCAGGTCGTAATCAGACACTTTCTCTAGTGGAAAATCCACCTCAATTAAATCGAGGACTGTTACTGAAAGGCATGAGTGATGAAGATGCTCCAGGCCATGATATCCGAGAAATGCAGGAACGCTTAAAAGATTTAGGCTATTACCAGAAAGAATTAGATGGTATCTTTGGCAGTGGCACGGATGAGGCGGTCAGAAAATTCCAAGCTGACGTTTTTGGTCACTCCGAAGCAGATGGGAAAGTCGGACCAAAAACTTGGGCTAAATTGTGGGGAGAAGAAACAACATCTCCACCTACTCCTCAACCTGCTCCCGGAACTTATCTCCGACTGACTAAAACCAACCAGAAAGACGGTGATGGTTTATATATTCTCATTTTGGAATATATCAAGAATGGACAGGTAAAAGATCATCTTAAAGTTTGCTCTGGACAACGGAGTAAACAACTTTTCCGCACCGGTCCTCAAAGTGTATCAGGTTCCATGGAACCGCTGCCTGAAGGTAAATGGTACATTAATGACATTCTCTGGGCAGGTGGCAAAGATAAATATGGCCCGACTGTTTTTAGTAATGGTCTGGGTCCAGTGACTACCCCTATCAAATATGTCGGACCGAATTCCACACGGCGAAGTGCTATTGAAATCCATATTGATTGGAATGGAAAATATTGTGATGGTCCCTGTCCAGGAACGGCAGGTTGCCTTGGTATCTACGATATTGCCGACTACAAAAAATTAGTTAGTTGGCTACGAGAAACTAACCCCCGTGATCTATATGTAGATTGGGGCTTAGGAACTTGTCCTCAACCTCAATAATAACTCACTCAAGGGTGATCATAATGATCTTTCATAGTGATCACCCCACTCTTTTTTGATTCGGTGATTTACTCACGAACAATGTACAAACTTTTACTGGCATCAGCCTTACAACAGGTAATGCAAAACACAAATCTCCTTATAACCATAGACTCAAAACTAATCTGGAACGATACAGGAATTAATCTTGTCGCTGGACAAGAATATCATTTTCAAGCAACAGGTCAATGGACAGACTGGACAATTACCTCTAATGCTGATGGTTATGAAAGTCCTAATTTCTTTCTGAAACTATGTGAAGGACTACGACGAATGCCTAATTCACCTTGGTTTTCACTGATTGGTTCAATTGATAAAGATCAAGATAGTTTCTTCCTCATCGGCACAAATAAACAGTTTATAGCCCCAAAAACAGGACGGCTTTACTGCTTTGCTAACGATGTGATCATCGCCTATGGCAATAATCGAGATAGCATTCAACTCACGGTAACTTCCTTAACTTGACAAAGGGAAAATATCCTATTTGTTAACTGTCTGCTGTTGTTAAAGTAACCTGTCCAGAATCAGGCAAAAAAGGAGCAAAAATGATGACTACACAAACACTGAAAGCTCTAGTCAATACTGTTATCAAACAATCTACCCTAGATAGCAGTCAGATTACTGATCTTACTCAAAAATTTTCCTTAACAGCAGGAGATAAAATTGAGATTAATAATTACAAATCTGCGGACAATAATCACTGGGAATTAGAATTAACAACCCCTGTTAATCAGATGACGAAATGGTTCGCTTATATTCCCCATGTCGAAATTAAAAGTAATGACCCTCTGGCCAAGATATTGCAAGACATTAAGCTGTCTCAATTTAAGGTGTATCACCGACCAACAGAACAAGATTTAGAAGGAGTGGGGATTCCCCCTAATGGACAAGACAACCGTTCAGAAAGAATTTGTCCTGTTTACGTTCTTAGTCCAAGAAGACAAACAGATTCTTTAGTTAGACAACTGATTACACTGCTTCCGGTCAAGGATACAGCGTTCATTATTGCAGAACGATTGGTACAATATCCCGAAGATTATCTCCCCACTATTTCTCAATTTGAAAAAGCGGTTATTGTCCAATCTTTTGTTGGTGTCGGTCCTCCTAAACCAGATGCAACTCCTTATCCAGATTGGGCAAAAGAAAGACACGACAAAGAGTTATGGAGACTCGAACAATCTATCCGTCTATTACAGTCGATAAATCGAAAAATCTCAGCTGTCGTTTGTGCGATGGGAGATTCTCAAAAACATTCATCCAAAGATGTGCGAGAAACAATGCAAACGAGATTAGACAATCTTCTGGATAAGTATAATCTCTCGGCTCTAAAACAGCCAATTACTTGGGGAGCAGATGAATTAGTAGCAATGGGAATCGCTCAAACTCTTCCTAAAACTAAAGTGCGTGTTCGCATCTCTAATAAGGAGACTGAAATGTGGTACGACGGGAGACGACCACCGAGAGAACTTGTGACCGAAAAATTACAAGCAGTTGGGTTAGAAGAATCAGAAACTGACTGGGATTTTGAGGTCGCTATCCTAACTCGTCGTCAAAATGGTAGTATTGATGATTATCAGAAAGACGACTGGGAACAAGCCCAGTTAGATGAGCAATTTCTGGCTCAATATAAGAACTATTCTTCTGAGCAACGCGCTAAATTAGTCATCATTGATGCCCGACTTTTTAATGGGGCTTGGAATGTCACTTCTGTGTTACCTTATGATGATTTATTAGCCTTCGGTAGTTGGGGAACATTTGGCAATTGTGTTGGCTCAACTTTGGCGGTGGCAAAAATTCTTTTCTACTCTAAAAATTCCGCCGCTCAAAGACAACTTTACCTGGAGGCAATTGCTCATGATGTTTTTGCTAATGGCTATAAAGAAGTTCAACGATCCGAAGAACCTAAAAGCTTCTGTAATCAGCTAAAAAATCAAACAGGAATAACTTTCAAGCATTACGACGGATATGATAATCCTGCTACGGTCAAAAAAGTCTTTGAGGTCTTAAATCGGCACGTTAATGCCAGAATGCAAGAACATTTTGCAGGACTTCCCAGTGTTAATAACCGAGTCTTCCGAATTACTCCCCAACTTTGGCGCACTTTTGAGAGTGAAGTCCACATCTGGCCAAGATTACCAGAGGAAATTCATAAAGTTGGTATCTATCGTACCGATCTGGAAGCGATCGCTTTTAATCCTTCATTGGGTGATCAATTCGTCTAACAGTCAATTTTTCAACAATCTCATAACGCTCTTCTGGAACTCTGGCAAAAATCTTACAGTCTCTCAACGCTGGCTCTCTTATGGGGTAAGCCTTCAAGCGAGTGCTAACTAACAGAAACTCGAAATTTGAGTTTTTATTAGAAAAAAAGTTAGCGTTCCCTTGTCAAGCAAGAGTTTCAGAATCTGGATTCGGTCGGGGATTTCCGAAAGTCCCAGAAGAGCGATATATCCCCCAGGGTTTTAGAAGAGCGATAAGCATAATCATCTCGCTTTCGTTAAAAATCACTGATTACTGTTGACTAACTCCTGCTTAATTACTCGAGAATTTTGATGAGCAAGGGGTAAAGTAAACCAAAATTGTGAGCCAACCCGGGGGGTACTTTTTACCCCAATTCTCCCGGAGTGAGCCTCGATAATTTGCCGACATTGGTAGGAACCTAAACCAATGCCCGTTAGGTGTTGATTATGAAGATTTCTTACATATAAATGGAAAAGATGTTGACATTGTTCCTCATCCATGCCAATACCATTATCGCTTAAAGTGCAGTAGAGCATATCTTGGTCAATACGAGCATCTAAGGCTAACTGAATTGGTGAAGGATTATGTTTTAAGGCATTATTTAATAATTGTTCAAAAACACTTCTTAGCTGACAAGGATCGGCATTAATAGCAGGTAAATTATCGGGGATAAGATTAATAAAAGTAGCTTGGTATAAATCAAAATCTTTTTGCCAATCTTTCAGCCAAATTTCCACCTGTTCTTTTAAAAATAGAGGTTGACGATGCAAGATTAAAGGCCGTTCTTCAGCAAAATGATTTTCTGATAAAGCATTAATTAAATTTAATTGTCGATCGCAACTACGCACCACCTGATCGAGCATTGCTCGCGAGATAGTTACCTTTTCTGTTTGCCGACACTGGAAATTTTTTAATAACATCACTAATCCCATAATCGAAGTGCGAAGATCGTGGGATACTGCCTGTAAAAAAACCGTTTTCATTTCGTATAAACGCTGAATTTCCCGGACTTTTTCCCGCAGTTCGAGGGTTCTTGTTTCCACTTCCCGTTCTAAATTATTATTCAAGCTTTGCACCCTCTGATATAGTTGCGCTTGGCCGATAGCGATACAAACTTGGGTGGCTAACTGTTCTAATAATTTGACCTCGCTTTTTTGCCAATGACGGGGATGGGAATATTGATGGACTACTAAAGCGCCTAAATGTTGATTATTAACCGTTAGAGGTAAAACTAAAGAGGATTTAACTTGCAGGTATTCGTAATAACCCTTGAGAGTGGGCAGCGTTTGCACCTTAGCGGTATTATCAGCAATAATTAACTTATCTAAAGAAAATAATTGTCCTAATTCTTCCAGTAATTCTGGTTCGGGAAACCAACCCATGAGCGGGGGAATCTGGGGACGACGGGACTCGGCGATTACCTTGGCCCACCCCCCCTCTTGACAGTGACCGATATAGACTTGATCGGCATCGAGAAAATGTCTGATTTCCTCAACAATGGTATTTAAAACCTGATCTATATCTAAAGATTGATGGACTTTTAAAGCAACTTGTGTTAATAAATGTTCTCGTTCTAAAGTTTCATTTAAAGCTCGATCGATCTGTTGTCTTTCGGTAATCGCCGCCGATAAAAACAGAGAAGTTGACATGACAATGACTAAAAAGATTTGTAAGATCAGGACACCTCTGGTATAATCAGGAGCCTGTAGGATAAAAGGGCTGATTCCCCCGACCAATCCCCTCAAAGCTAAGATAGACACCAAAAAATTCGCTATTACCGCTCCCCAGGTCTGAAAACGCATGGCAGCCCAAACCACAAAGGGAAAAGGTAGATATTCGAGGTACTGCACCATACTCCAATCGGGGTTAAGAAAATTCTGTTGACCACCAAAAACCACAGAACTCACCACCGTTAGCAAACTCAGACAAACTAACGCCTCGCCAAAGCGTTGGGGTTGCCGGGGTTCCCGCAGGGACTGACGATTGAAGCAAAAACGCAACAGCAGCGGCGTGGTCATTAAGATACCTGTACTATCTCCGAGCCAGATAATGCCCCAAGACTGTCCAAATTGCCGCCAATCCCAAGTATTTAGCCAACTACGGGCAAAAGTATCGATAGTGGCATTAACTGCCGAGGCCAATAAGGCTGCTAAAAATACCAGTAAAAGGATATCGCGAATGCGCTGTAAAGTGGCGGAAAATCTCAGATAATGCAGGAATTGCGCCCCTAACAGAGCCGATATACTGCTACCGACCGCCGAAAATAGAGCTATGGGCCAACTGCCCCCTAAAAAGAAGTTAAGAAGCAAATCTCCGATAAAAACGCCTAAAACTAGCCTTTTTCCCCCTAAAAAAACAGCAGTTAAGCCAATACCGGCACTCATCCAAATTGGGGCAGGTCGCGACCCTAAATTTAAGCAGAGATAGCCTAGCCAACCAACACCCAGATAAACTAGGGCAACAAGCACAATTTTAGACCGATCTGATGAAATACGTAGCATTTTCAGTTATCAGTTATCAGTTATCAGTTATCAGATTTGGGTTCTAAGTGAGCAGTGTGTATTAAGCGAGCAGTATTAAATGGTAGTTTCCCACTGTCTTTTCACTGGTCCCTGGTCACTGAATCACTGATCACTGTTAATCTCTCTCCAGATTGCCTAAACTAGGAGTAGTTCTGCTTCATGCAGATGGGTGAAAACCGTACATTTTCCCGTTAGGAATCAAAGATCATGCGGATTTTAATTGTTGAAGACGATCCTTTAATGCAGTTAGGTTTAGAACAAGCGCTCGGTGAACAGCCGGATTTTGAGATCGTCGGTCAAGCCAGTGATGGTCTGGCGGGGGTACAATTAGCCCTATCCCTACGGCCAGATTTAGTGGTCATGGACATCGGTTTACCCCGTCTCGATGGCATTGCGGCAACTAAACAGATTAAGGAAGGTTTAGCTAATGTTCATGTGGTCATGCTCACTTCCCATACTCTGCAACAGGAAGTGATCGCAGCTCTGGCCAGTGGTGCTGATGCCTATTGTATCAAGGGAGCGAGTCTCGATCGCCTTTTGGCCGCTATTGAAGCAGCTAAGGACGGGGCCACCTATTTAGACCCTCAAATTGCCCGTTTAGTCATGGATAATCTCAAACCGCCAGCAGTGCAACCTAATCCCAATCTAGCACTTTTATCGGAGCGAGAAATGGAGGTTTTAAAGTTAATTGTCGAGGGAAAAAGTAACGCTGAAATCGCCGAAAAGCTCTATTTAAGCACCAATACGATTAAAACTCATGTGCGGGGAATTATGAATAAATTGGCCGTGGACGACCGAGTACAAGCGGCTGTAATTGCCCTGCGTTCTGGTATTGTTTAAAGAGAAAATGGCGATTTACCCACAGGAATATTCTAAGCTGTTCGTAATGTAAATTGCTTGTTGAGACAAGGCAAGAGGCAAGAGGAAAAAGGCAACAGTAAAGGGGTTGGGGGAGGTTCGGCCAATCTAAGAATAAGCGGTTTAAATGCGTCTTAGCTTACCTCAATTACTACTGCTACAATTGCCCAAAAAATCCCTTCAATAATTTATAATAAGTTATCGACCTATCTCTGTTGGACAACCATGACTATCGCTCAAAGCTTACCCCTAGTCGAGTCTCATGTAAACCCTGAGATAATCTTCCCAAAAGGCGAATTTTGGAGTGATGAACCACCCTTGGAAAGTAACCTACATCTACAACAAATTATTTTATTAATTCAGTGTTTAGAATGGTGGTGGCGCGAGCGAGAAGATTATTTTGCCACTGGCAATTTAACGATCTATTACAGTCCCAACCAGAAAAAGTCAGAATTCTTTCGTGGTCCCGATTTTTTCGTCGTTTTGGGGACAAATTCTAACCCCAACCGCAGAAGTTGGGTAGTTTGGCAAGAAGAGGGCAAATATCCCAATTTAATTATCGAAATTCTCTCCGATAGTACCGCCAAAGTTGACCGAGAGGAGAAAAAACAAATTTATCAAGATATATTTCGCACTCCCGATTATTTTTGGTTTGACCCAGAAAGCTTAGAATTTGAAGGATTTACTCTAATTAGCGGTCAATATCAACCGATTACCCCCAATGCCCAGGGATGGCTCTGGAGTCAACAATTAGGCTTATATTTGGGTTTGTCTGCCAATAAATTGCGCTATTTTACCCCCGAAGGGGAATTAGTACCCACTCCCGCAGAAGCGGCACAACAGGCAGAAAATCGGGTTTTAGAGGCAGAAAATCGGGTTTTAGAGGCAGAAAACCAAGTACAGCAAGAAAAACAAAAAGCGGCGAAATTAGCGGCTAAACTGCGGGAATTAGGGATAGATACCGAGGAAAATCTCTAATCTTCATTTTCGGTGAGAAGTGAGGGTATTTGGTGTCATTTAGAGGCTGAATACTTGACTAATCGCAGAAAGCTCCGCGCAAGCGTAAATTTTCCCGCAATTCCTCAGTCATACCCACGTTATCGGCAAACTTTGCCCCCTGCACTTTTGCCCCGCTAAAATTAGCTTGAGTGATGTTGACTTCAACCAAATTAGCTCCTTCTAAATTAGAGCCAATTAAATTAGCTAAAGCCAAACTAGAACGGTAAAAATCAGCATAACTTAAATCGGCATTAGCTAATAAGGCTCCGCTTAAATCCGCTCCCTTAAAACTAGCATGACTGCCGTTAATTTCACTTAAATCAGCATCGGTTAAATTGGCCCCCCGCAGATTAGCTTGATAGAGATTAGCCATGCCTAAAGATATACCACTTAATTCCGCTGCCAGGAGATTTGCCCCAGTAAAATCCGTTAGGGAATTGAGTTCAGCTAATTGGGCTAATTCCAGAAAATCATCACTAACAGCAGCATAAATTCCCTCGATTTGTGCCTGCAATTTCTCTAAATTTTCTGATGCTGCCGGTTGCGGTTCAACTAGAACATTATCTAATTCCACCTGCGATGAACCCAAAGAAATACAACTCAAAAAAGCATCAAATTGATTTTCCATCAGGAAAAATGCTAACTTTCGCTCTAAAATACTATGTTTATTGGGACTTAGATCGTGTTTCCATAATCCCGATGTTTCCGTGATACAAATATCGGCAGCTGTCAGCGAAAATTGCACTGTCAGATGATAAGGTTCTTCCTCCACACTGACGGTTCCTAGGTTAATCCTTTCGATCGCTCCTGTAAATATTGACTGAGGACTTTTGAAAGATAACCGCCATTGATGATTATTAATACGATTTATGTATAAATCTTGACTAGAAAGAGGATTTGGTGTTAGGTGACAATTAACTAAAAGAAAATCTAATTTTCCTCCTTTTAGTCCCCATTTAATTTCCCCGCCGAGGAGAGATTGAATTTGAGCTTGTAGGTGTAAAGTTAAATATAAATCAAATTTTTGCGAGTCGGTGGCTACTGGTTCTAGGGTTAACGATACACTATCGGGATAGCGATCGAAGGCAGCTAAAAGACGCATAATCCAAAAAAGAAAAGCTAAAATAAACAGTAAAAAAGTGGTGTTTCTCTGGCCCCAAAGCCGAGAACTCACCCCTATTTAAAACAATAGCTGATTTTCTCGATCCTCGCTGAACATTTCTTCAGCGATCGCTGAATGATTGCCCCCGAAAATCAAGGTTAAATTAGTTGACTTTCTCTTTTTTGCCGATCTTGTCGTCCGCATTAAAAAACATCGGCAAAAAGCGTTCCATAAACATTTGTGGATCACGATTCCAGGCTTTTTGAGCCGCTTCTACCCGGAATAATTGCAATTTCGGGTCGAGAAGGGATTGGGGTAAACGTTCCATCAGATATTGAGGACGTTCCCAGAGCGGCATAGTGGCGGCGATTTCCATTAAATGACCGACGCGGCGTAATTCTGCCCCCAGGGTGATGTCCATACCCGATTCATAGGCGGCCTGTTCGATCGCCGAGTATTTGGCCTTAGCTTTTTCGACTTTTTGCCGATGTTCGGGGCTTTTTTGGGCAATTTTGGCTAACCAACGATTACCCCAACGCACATGGCCCGCTTCTTCGGGAAAGATTTTGGCGATCGTTTCCTGAATTTGCAGATTTTCCGGGGTTTGTTCCCCTGCTTTGAGGGCATAAATATGGGCGGCAAAGTATTCGCATCCCCGTTTTTCCGTGACGTTAATTGCCGCTAGGGCTGCAATCAGTCTATCTTCCCTTTGTTCTTCGCCTTGGAATTGATCTTGATCGAGAAGACGTTCAAATTCATCGATATAGGACAACCCCGGCGGTTTCCCCACATCGGCCCCCAATTCGATCAATAAATCGGTTAACCAGTAGGCATGGCGGGCCTCATCGGCGACGTGATGGGAAAGCTCCTGGATCAGTTCTTTTGGTTGTCCGTCTAGGGTTTCGATCAGTTCGGTCAGGTCTTTACAGCTACGTTGTTCGTTGTAGCGGTAACGGTTGAGGGTGACAAGATGAATTTCGCGATCGCTAATAACACGCTTCATGATGTCGCGAGCGCTCATCGTCTTCTTGAATTTACGAGGGTAAGCAACGGTCATGATTTTGTATCGTTTTGTAAACGGCTTTCCGTATTCTAACGGAGTTTTTTCCCGATCTGGCGAGCTTTTTTCAGTGATCAGTAAACAGTAATCAGTGACCAGTGAAAGATAAGCTGCCCGAGCATTTAAATTGCTTGTGGAGATGAGATACTCTTTACCGTTGGCTCTTGCAAGAGTAAAGAGATTGGGGGGAGATTCGGCTAATCTAAGAATAAGCGGTTAAAATGCGTCTTAGCTGATCGAGGAAAACTAGAATTGTCTATGAACACATTCACTCCCCATCAAATTGTTAGTTTATTCTGCAAAAATCGAACTTTATACGGAGAAGTAATTCAGGTGATCGAAAGTCGTTCGGCTCTTTGGGTGCGTCCTCTTTGGTTAATTGTAGCCGATAATTTTGAGACCATTGATGTGCGGGAAGGTTCCGATTTAATCCTACCAATCGAGTTATTTAACCCCGCCTTAGACACGGAAGTTTTACCCCTATTTTCTCAAGCAATTAAAGATAATTATATCGCCAATATTTCCTATCCTCTCCAAGAATTTGTGCAGAAAGTTTGTCAAAATTATCCCGAATATTTTCAGAAAAATCTATGATTGACGAAGGCTATATTAAATACAATTGTACTTGGATTTCTGATCCTTCCTTAATAAGCTCAGAGATTGCAGAATTAAATTATTGGCGCAATCGCCTCTATCGACTGGGATTAATCGGTCAATACGATAACGGAATCGGTTTTGGGAATGTGAGTCAACGAGGAAAAATAGACAAAGAAATCATTATTTCTGGCACTAACACTGGGGGAATTCCAGTATTAAATGAATCCCATTACACCACAGTTATAGACTACGATTGGAAAGAAAATCGGGTCACTTGTCGGGGAACAATCGCCGCTTCTTCAGAAACTCTCACCCATGCAGCGATTTATGAAGCGAATCCCCAGATTAATGGGGTGATTCATATTCACCATCGCCCCCTGTGGCAAAATTTGATGTATCGAGTGCCGACCACCCAAGAAAATATCGCCTATGGAACCCCAGAAATGGCCGCAGAAATTATCCGTTTATGTCAAGAAGATCATCTAGAGGAGCAACAAATTTTAGTGATGAGTGGTCATGAAGAAGGAATTATCGCCTTTGGGCAAGATTTAGCAAAAGCGGGTAACTTATTATTATCCTATTACCAGCAATCTCAATCATCTTGAAAGTGACCTCTCATCCAACTCACTACTAGGAAGATAAAAGTGGTTTTGATTTAGTCGTTTTCATGTTAACTTATTCTGTAGATTTTCGTTTTTGAGGAATGCCATCGTGATCGACATCTTCCATCATCTATCTGTCCCGATCGATTTTTCGCCTCTTGCCAATGTCTTGATGACTATTTCCGAGCAAGACGTGGATATCATCGGCAATGTCCAGAAAGCCTTCTCAACTTTCGTCAAAACTGGGCAAGCATGGGCCCTATTAATCGGTTTGATTGTCGGTTATATGTTTCGAGGTTTTACGTCTTATTAGCTTTTCGCCTATCGGCCTTCAGCCAGAGCGAGCAATTCTTGCTATTCTTATGTTTGTAGGGTTGGAGATTTTTCTAACCTGAAGCGGTAATGCTATCAGCGCCGGATTATTCCCCAAAATTGTCCAGCATATTTTGGTTAACTTTATCCACAATCATCTAACGAAAACAGTGACAGCAAAGAAAACTTGGAGCGATCGCTTTGAAGGTAGTCTCCATCCTACGATCGTAGAATTTAACGCCAGTATTGGCTTTGATATCGAATTAATCGAGTATGATCTCACCGGATCGATCGCTCACGCTAAAATGCTCGCCTATACGGGTATTATTAGCCCCGAAGAAGCGGATAGTCTCGTCTCTGGATTGGAACAAATTCGTCAAGAATACCGCACCGGCAACTTTAACCCCGGCATCGATCAAGAGGACGTGCATTTTGCCGTAGAACGTCGTTTAACCGAGATAGTGGGAGATGTGGGCAAAAAACTGCACACGGCCCGTTCGCGGAATGATCAGGTAGGAACGGATATACGTCTGTATCTTAGACAACAAATTGATGATATTAGGCAAGAAATTCGCAATTTTCAGCAAGCTTTAGTCAATCACGCTGAAAACCATCTGGAAACCCTGATCCCTGGTTATACCCACCTACAGCGCGCGCAACCGATTAGTTTAGCCCATCATCTCCTCGCTTATTTTCAAATGGCCGAACGGGATCACCAAAGATTAGGGCAAATTCGCGCCAGGACTAATATTTCGCCCCTAGGATGTGGCGCTTTAGCGGGGACGACTTTTCCTATTGATCGTCATTACAGTGCCAATTTACTCGATTTTGAGCAGGTGTATAACAATAGTCTCGATGGAGTTAGCGATCGAGATTTTGCTATTGAATTTATGACGGCCGCTAGTCTGATTATGGTTCATCTGAGCCGTTTGAGCGAAGAAATGATTCTCTGGTCTTCCCAAGAATTTAGTTTTATCACTCTCACCGATAGTTGTGCCACGGGATCTAGCATTATGCCTCAGAAAAAAAATCCCGATGTTCCCGAATTGGTGCGCGGCAAAACAGGGCGGGTTTTTGGGCATTTACAAGCGTTATTGACCTTAATGAAGGGTTTACCCCTAGCCTATAACAAAGACTTGCAGGAGGACAAGGAGGCGTTATTTGATGGCGTTAAAACCGTGCGGATTTGTTTGCAAGCGATGACGGTACTTTTAGCCACCGGGATTCAATTTAAAACCGACCGATTAGCTAACGCGGTGGCGGAAGATTTTTCTAATGCGACGGATGTGGCGGATTATTTAGCCAGTAAGGGGATTCCCTTCCGAGAAGCTTATAATTTAGTCGGGAAAGTGGTTAAAAGCAGTTTGGCAGCGGGTAAGTTATTGAAAGATTTAACCCTGACGGAATGGCAAGAATTACATCCAGCTTTTGAGGCCGATATCTATGACGCGATCGCTCCTCGTCAGGTAGTAGCGGCCCGTAATAGCTATGGTGGCACAGGTTTTGAACAAGTGCGATCGGCCTTAATTCAGGCTAAAGCCATTCTCAATCATGATTGATATTGTTAGGGGTTTGGGGTTTTGGGGTATTAGTTAAAATTTCCCTATCTCCCTATCTCCCTATCTCCTAATTCCTATGGGTCGTGTTTGGTATTTTATTAAAAGTGTGATGGGAATTATCTTTCGTCATCCTGTAACTGGGGTGACAATAATTCCGCTGCTTGCTGATGGTACAATTGTTTTAATCCGACGCAGAGACACCGGCAAATGGGCCCTACCGGGGGGAATGATCGATTGGGGGGAAGATATTTTTAATACTGCTCAAAGGGAATTAAAAGAGGAAACAGGATTAAATTTAGTCAGTTTAGGGCGTTTAGTCGGGGTTTATTCCTCTTTTGAACGTGATCCGCGCATTCACTCCATTTCATTGTTAATTGAAGTGACGGCTGCGGGGAATTTTCAAATCAAAGATACATTAGAAGTCAGTGAGGTGAGAGCTTTTAGCGTCGAAACTTTACCTCTAGGCAATCTCAGCCACGATAACGATCGCCAACTAGAAGATTATCTCAGGGGCGCCACTGTAGTGGCTTGATTTTGTCCTAGTATCTGCGACCCTAGTTTTTGAATATACCGAAAGGATATTTGATTTATGTTTGAAAATAAGATTGATCAGGTTTTAGAGAGGATGTGATGACTAGCATAAAAGCGCCATCTGATCCCCCCCAACCCCCCTTAAAAAGGGGGGAGAAGAGTTCATAGTAGGGTGGGTTAGACGGCAACAATCTAGGGGGTAAAGTCAATCTAACAATCCGTCGTAACCCACCGCTTTAGTCAACAGAAAGGATATTTGATTTATGTTTGAAAATAAGATTGTTCAGGTTTTACACGCGTTAAAGGAGATGTTGGGATGATCATGATCTATCCATCAGAAATCACAAAGAAGTGGCCTCACCGCCCTTTGTCAGAAGTCGTTGATTTCCTCGATAGTAAGAGAAAACCAATTACTCAAAAAGATCGAGTGCCTGGACCATATCCATATTATGGAGCTAATGGTCAGCAGGACTCCGTCGCCGATTATATCTTTGATGAGCCTCTTGTACTTTTAGCGGAAGACGGAGGGCATTTTGGGGATGCTGATAAGACTATTGCTTATCAAGTGGAGGGAAAATGTTGGGTTAACAATCACGCTCATGTTTTGCGACCCAAAAAAGATGTCGATATTAGATACATCTGCCGTCATTTAGAAAGATATGACGTTACCCCGTTTATTACTGGAAGTACACGAGGGAAGCTAACTAAGACTGCGGCTAATAATATTCTTATTGCCCTCCCACCCCTCGAAGAACAGCGAAGAATTGCGGCAATTTTAGATAAAGCGGATGGGGTGCGACGCAAGCGCAAAGAGGCAATTCGGTTGACTGAGGAGTTGTTAAAATCGACTTTCCTAGAGATGTTCGGTGATTCTGAAAGAAATTTTAGGGAACACTGTGGACAGGATTGTTTTCTACCCCTAGAAAAGTGTATTGAGAGGTTCATTGATTATCGTGGAAAAACACCAACAAAAGCTAATTCAGGTGTTCCACTTATTACAGCAAAAATAATCAAAAATGGCCGAATACAGCCACCTAATGAATTCATTGCCCGAGAAAATTATGACTCATGGATGCGTAGAGGTTTGCCACAATTAGGTGATGTTCTTTTTACGACAGAAGCCCCGCTAGGAGAAGTCGCTCAAGTTGATGATCCTGATATTGCTTTGGCTCAAAGAGTTCTATTGATGCGAGGTAAATCTAATATTCTTGATAATACCTATTTGTTTGGCACTCTTCAGAGTTCATTTGTTCGTGACCAAATTGAGCGCAGATCTACAGGTAGTACGGTTAAGGGAATTAGACAGAAAGAGCTAAGAAAAGTTGTAATTCCCATTCCTCCAATATTCTTACAACGTAAATATGCAAGTTTTGCTGTTTCCCAACAGAAATGCACGGACAGACAAAAATTGCTATTTAAAGAATCTGAAAATCTCTTTAATTCCCTTTTACAAAAGGCATTTAGGGGAGAACTGTAGCCATGGCATCCCGCGGATTACTACCATAATTTTGTGGGAAATGCCATTAAAAAAGACCGTTGGACAATTAGCCAAGATTCCTATCATCTCACACTGTCACGAGGGAAAAACCTAGATAAAATAACCGAACTTGCTGTTTTTTTATATAACTGTTAAACAATAACTAGGTAGGGTTTGCTGAATAAATCTAAAAACCTTGTTGGCTAAGACTTTGAGACTTTTTGAAAATCAAAAAGTACCGGATATAGGAATAATCGGGGGAAAAATTCAGGGACTTTTGCCCTGAAAATTAGGTAAAACCCTACACTCGGCCACCGGGAAAAACTTTTTCAGCATACCCTAAATACTGGCTTTCTCTCTTCAACGGCTGATTCTGCGAAGTTGCTCCAGAAGTTGATCAAGAATGTCTTCCATCTCTTCCGGGCTGCTGCCCATCCTGACCGGTCCGCGCAGAAACTCTTTAACCGTTATCTTTTTATCGCGGAAGTCACGGACAAAATTATAGATTTTTTCGGTAGATTGAACTTGTAATTTCATCTCCTCTAGCATTTGCTCAATCGGGTCGATGCCATCCTTCTCACAAGCGCGACTGGCCCTCACCATCTCGCCTTCCGGGGTATTTCGCACCGAGCGCAGTTCTCTTTTCAGGTTCTCGTATTGCTTTTTGAGTAGTTCGTTATTGGTTTCAACCCTCTCGCACTGTCGTTGGAGGTCGCTTTCCGATGAGCCTTCAACCTCGAAAGTGTCCCCCATTTGATACTGTCGTTCGATTTCGAGCAGTTTGGCAATATCTCCCTCTTTATAGGCGCGGTTGACTTCCTTCATAATCTCGTTGTGACGCATCCGAGTTTCGGGATCCGTAACCTTGTCGGGGTGAAAAATCTCGGCCATTCTCAGGAAAGTGCGGCGTATTTGTCTAGATTCAGGAGATTTAGGCGAGCTTTCAGGTGATAGCTCTGTTCCATCATCGTGACGGCTATAGGAGTCTTCCCCAGAGAAGAAATCCTGCGCGGATTGCTCCGATGATCCTTCTGGTTCTTCCTCTCCGAAAAGTTCGTCAAGTTCTTCATCTCCATCGTCAAATTTCGGGCTAATCACCCCCGTTAACTGAAGTGTCTCGTAAATTCCGAGAATCCTTTTTTTTGTCTGCTGCCCCAATTTTCTAGCAGCGAGGATTTCGTCAAAAAGGGCGTGTATTTCGCGGTCGAGGTCGGTAAGTTTTTCATAGAGGGGTTGTCCTCTCTGAAAAATCTCCGTCGCCAGAGAACGCATCTGGTCGAGGAATTTCTTCAGTTCGTTGCGTTTTCTGCCAATCTGCTTGAGGAGCCACTGATGCTCCTCCTCTAAAGCTTGCAGACGAAAATGTAGGGAAGACAGAGCCAAGGAAGGAGAGGTAGGCGAATCAGAGGAGTTCGGTGATTTCGGCTTTTTAGATCTGGTCATTACTTTGGGGTGAAAGCATATTGTCCATTCTACCAAGCCGCAAGGAGCCGCATTCCTAAAACTCACCCTTGGCTCATTTTATTGTTTCTCCCCACTCCCCCACCTCCCCACTTCATAATTCATAATTCATAATTCCCTACTCCCCTGCTCCAGCGCCCTACGGAAACCTTTTTAAGTGGCTAGAAGCTAGATATATCAATGGTCTTAATTAATCCTTATCAATCGAATTAAATTTTTGTACATAAAATTCTCGCTCAGATTAATTATTTTTTCCAAATTCCGCTAGACTTATTTAGTAAGGTCAATCGAGATTCAATATTCCATAGCTAAATTTCTATAGCACGGGCTAGAAGGAAAGTTTAGCGAGGGATTCCTTTACCCATAATTCAGCACACATATTTGCTTTAGCAAGCAGGTAGGAGATTCTATGTCAAAATTTTCGAGACGGAAATTTTTAACCACGGCGGCAGTTTCAGCGGCAGGGGCTGTTGTCCTCAAAGGTTGTGTGGGTAATCCCCCCGACAGTACGGGTGGAACCAGCACCACCGCGCCCGCTTCCCCGGTTGCTTCTCCCGTTGCGGTGGCTCCCGGAGAAGCCCCCGAAACCACCAAAATTAAATTAGGTTATATTCCGATTGTTGAGGCCGCACCTTTAATTATTGCCAAGGAAAAAGGCTTTTTTGCTAAACACGGGATGCCCGATGTGGAAGTCTCCAAACAAGCTAACTGGGGTGCCGCTAGAGATAACGTCGAAATTGGGGCAGATGCGGGCGGAATTGACGGAGGACAGTGGCAAATGCCCATGCCTTACCTGATTTCCGAGGGACTAATCACCAAAAATAACGTTAAAGTCCCCATGTATGTGTTAGCGCAGTTAAACACCCAGGGTAACGGAATTGCGATCGCAGGTAAACACGAGGGCAAAAATATCGGTTTAGACCTGAAACCCGCCAAAGATTACATCCTTGGCATGAAAACGACGGGAACTCCCTTCAAAGCTGCCTATACTTTCCCGAAAGCTAATCAAGACTTCTGGATTCGTTACTGGTTAGCCGCCGGTGGGATTAACCCCGATACGGATATTAACCTAATTGCCGTACCCGCAGCCCAAACCGTGGCCAACATGAAAACGGGAACCATGGATGCGTTTAGTACCGGCGATCCTTGGCCGGCGAGAATTGTGGCTGATCAGATCGGTTTTATGTCAGCTTTAACCGCAGAAATCTGGCCCTATCACCCGGAAGAATACCTCGCTATCCGCGCCGATTGGGTGGATAAAAACCCGAAAGCTACTAAGGCACTATTAAAAGGAGTTATGGAAGCGCAGCAATGGCTCGATCAAGAGGCAAATCGGGCAGAAGCGGCGGCAATTCTCGCTAAACCGGCTTATTTCAACCTCAAAGAAGAAATTATCGCCGGTCCCCTCAAAGGAATGCAGAAAATGGGTGACGGCAAACCGGAAATCACCGACAAAAATAAAGGGGTTTTCTACTGGAAAGATCCCGCCGGTAGCGTTTCCTATCCCTATAAGAGTCATGATCTCTGGTTTTTAACCGAAAGTGTTCGTTGGGGTTTCTTGCCGAAAGAAACTTTAACCACTGCCTCAACATTAATCGACAAAGTTAACCGCGAGGATCTTTGGAAAGCGGCAGCCACAGAATTAGGAGTTCCTGCGGCCGATATTCCCACCAGTACCTCCCGTGGTGTCGAAAAATTCTTTGATGGCAAAACTTTTGACCCCGCCAATCCCCAAGCTTATCTCGATAGTTTGGCGATTAAAAAATAGCGAGTTTTTCCCGATAGGCTAGGTGCATAAAATATCTAGTCTATCAATATCAAAAATGTTTTCTTCTCTTCCCCATCAAGTAACCTTATCTTCAACAAAGAAAAACGGCAAAATGGCAACTAGCGTCAGCAGAAAAAGTAACGGTGGTTTCAACTTCAGTAAATTCTGGAAAAAGCATTCTGGGGATATCCTTCCTCCGATTGTGGGTATTTTATTTTTCCTGATTTTATGGCAGTTAATGTCTATGGTGGGATTGATTAAATTACCGCCGCCATCGGATATTATTACTAATGAGCGTACCCGCACCTATTTAATGTATCCTTTCTTTGACCGTGGAGGTATTGATAAGGGACTATTCTGGCAAACTCTCGAAAGTCTAAAACGGGTATTAATCGGTTATTCTTTTGCCGCAGTGGTGGGTATTGGAGTTGGAATTATGGTCGGGGTTAATCCCTTCTTAAATAAGGCACTCGATCCCCTTTTTCAATTCCTGAGAACAGTTCCTCCTCTTGCTTGGGTTCCCCTATCTTTGGCCGCTTTACAACAAAACCAACCTGCTGCTTTATTCGTTATTTTTATTACCGCAGTTTGGCCGATTTTGATTAATACCACCGTTGGTGTCCAACAAATTCCCCAAGACTATATCAACGTTAAACAAGTCTTGCAATTGTCCAACCAAAAATTCTTTTTCAAGATATTAATTCCCTCAGCACTTCCCTACATCTTCACTGGTTTGAGAATTGCGATCGGTTTAGCTTGGTTAGCGATTATTGCGGCGGAAATTGTTATGTCTGGTATCGTCGGTATCGGTTTCTTTATCTGGGATGCCTACCAAAATAACTACATCAGCGATATTATTCTCGCGCTATTTTATATCGGTGGTGTGGGTTTATTACTCGATCGCTTTATGGCTTGGTTACAAAATCAAATCGTTCGTCAATAGGGAATTGATGGGGAAAATTTCCCCATCTTTAAACAACTGAAACTTGAGCTAACTTAAGGAGAAAAAACTATGAGTTTGTTTGTTGCTGTCGATAACATTGATAAAATCTTCCCCCTTAGTGGTGGCGGTGAATATGTGGCCTTAAAAGGGATCGATTTACAGATAAAAAAAGGAGAATTTATCTCCCTTATCGGTCACTCTGGTTGCGGAAAATCCACCCTCTTAAACATGATCGCTGGTTTAGATTTGCCCACCGAAGGGGTGGTGACTTTGCAAGGTCAAAGCATTAAAAAACCGGGACCTGATCGCATGGTGGTCTTCCAAAACTATTCCCTTTTACCCTGGTTAACCGTCAAAGAAAATATCACCCTCGCCGTCGATCAAGTTCTCGCTCAACTATCAGAAGATGAAAGAAAAGCTGAAGTCGAAAAATATATCGATCTGGTCAATCTTCGTCATGCAGTGGATAAACGTCCCAACGAATTATCGGGGGGGATGAAACAACGGGTAGCGATCGCTCGCGCCCTAGCAATCCGTCCAAAAGTGCTGCTTTTAGACGAACCATTTGGGGCGTTAGATGCCCTGACTAGAGGTAATCTACAGGAACAGTTAATGCAGCTGTGCGAAGAATACGAAATGACCTCGGTAATGGTGACGCACGATGTGGATGAAGCGGTGCTATTATCCGATCGCATCGTCATGCTTACCAACGGTCCAGGCTCAAAAATTGGCGGTATTTTGGAAGTAGATATCCCCCGTCCCCGCAAACGCATGGAAGTGGTGGAACACCCCAGTTACTACAGTCTCCGGAGCGAAATTATCTATTTCCTCAACCAACAAAAACGGATCAAAAAACTACGCGCTCGCAAAGTCGAAGTTATTGCTCGTCACGGTTTAGAAAAAGTCAATCTAGAAATCGGTTTTGTTCCCCTCACCGCTTGCGCTCCCCTAGCAGTGGCCAAAGAAAAGGGATTCTTTACTAAACATGGTCTAGATGAGGTGAATTTAGTCCGGGAAACCAGTTGGCGAGGGGTTGTGGATGGGATCGCAGGGGGATTCCTCGACGGGGCGCAAATGCCTTCAGGAATGCCCACCTGGTTAACCGTCGGTGGTTATCAAGATCAACCTTTGCCGATTGTCAGCGCCCTGACTATGACTCGTAACGGTAACGGTGTCACCCTCGCTAAACGCTTCTATGACGAGGGAGTGATTGACGGTAACGCTTTAAGACAGATGCTATTGGAATCGCGGGAGCAGCGCCATATTTTTGGCATTGTTCACCCCTCCTCGATGCACAATTTGCTCCTGCGTTACTGGTTAGCGGCAGCGGGAATTGACCCCGATAAAGACGTTCACCTCGAAACTATTCCCCCGGCCCAAATGGTAGCTGACCTGAAAACCGGTAGTATTGACGGTTACTGTGTGGGTGAACCCTGGAATCTCAGGGCCTCTATGGAAGGTATCGGTTACACCGTCGCTACCGACTTAGAAATTTGGCAGGGCCACCCGGGTAAGGCCCTGGGAGTCCGGGAAGATTGGGCCAATAAATACCCTAATACCCATGTCGCTTTAGTTAAAGCACTGCTGGAAGGTTGTCGCTACTGTGCTGAGGAAGGGAATCAGGAAGAAATTCGTCAAATCCTCGCCAGTCGTCAGTATCTTAGTACCAATATTGATTATATCCAACTGGGTGATCCCAACTCCTACGCGTGCAGTATTGATCGACCGATGAAAGAATATGCACACCATCTGTTCTATGGAGATGGGGTAAATCGTCCCAGTCGTACGGAACACCTCTGGATGATGACCCAAATGGCACGCTGGGGACACATTCCTTTCCCCCGTAACTGGGTAGAAATTCTCGAACGCGTCTGTCGGGTGGGTGTCTTCAGTACCGCGGCCCGGGAATTGGGTCTAGGGGATATTAAATATCGTCGTACACCGATCCTGTTATTCGATGGTATCGAGTTTGATGCCGAGGATCCGATCGGTTATCTCAATAGTTTAGAGATCAAACAAAACGTCACCATGGCCGAAGTGGCTATTGATGCTCGTCCTAGCGCCAGCGAATCCCGCAAAATTGCCTAAAAATCGACTAAGGGGATAATTACTAGCCAATTATCCCCAGCCATTGCCCCTATTAACTAATTTCCCCAAAGACTAATCATGTACACCACCACCGAGACAGTTAACCGAGCAACCCAGACCCCCAGTAAAGAAGCTTTTGTCACCATTGAAGGAGTTTCTAAGGTTTATTCCACTCCCAGAGGCCCCTACACCGTCCTCAAGGATGTTAATCTCAGCATCAATGAAGGTGAATTTATCTGTGTGATCGGTCACTCTGGTTGCGGTAAATCGACCCTATTAAATATGGTGTCGGGTTTTTCTTCTCCCACCGATGGCATTGTTAAAGTTAACGGCAAGAAAATTACTAAACCCGGGCCCGATCGCATGGTAGTGTTTCAAAACTATGCTTTATTGCCTTGGTTAAGCGTTTTTGAAAATGTCTATCTTGCGGTAGATGCGGTGTCTCCCAATGCTCCAGAGGCACAAAAACGCTCGATCGTGCGGGAACATTTAGCTATGGTGGGTTTAACCGAAGCTATGGATAAAACCCCTCCCCAAATCTCCGGGGGGATGAAACAACGGGTTTCGATCGCTCGCGCTCTTTCTATCCGTCCGGAGGTGTTGATTCTTGATGAACCTTTCGGCGCTTTGGATGCGATTACCAAAGAGGAATTACAGGAAGAATTGCTGAAAATCTGGCAAGATAAACGCTGTACGGTGTTGATGATTACCCATGATATCGATGAGGCTCTTTTCCTCGCTGATAAGCTGGTAATGATGACCAATGGACCAGAAGCGAAAATCGGCGAAGTGATGAATATTCATTTCCCCCGTCCCCGCGATCGGGAGAGAATTATGGAGGATCCGGAATATTATCGTCTGCGTAACTATGCCCTCGACTTCCTCTATAATCGTTTCGCTCACGATGATGTCAGCTAGATGCGAGCATTTGTATTAGTTTGGGGTGCGGTTGACTTAAAAGCGATCGCACCTAGATTTTTTTTCTAGGGAAGCCTTCTTCAAGTAAAATTATTTCTAACTGGGTAGATGTTAAAAATTGTCAGATGCCCCCCTTATCAAGGGGGGATTCAGGGGGGATCATCACCCCTTATTAAGGGGGGATTAAGGGGGGATCATCACCCCCCTTATCAAGGGGGGATTAAGGGGGGATCAGCACCCCTTATCAAGGGGGGATTAAGGGGGGATCAGCAGCCCCCTTATCAAGGGGGGATTAAGGTGGAATCAGCTTACTTGTTAACTAAATAGAACAATTAGCAGTCAAATACAATAATAATTTTTACTTTTTACTTAATCAATCATGCTCAAACAGATACGGAAACTAATTATCAATTTCGGACAACAATGGCGCGATGAAAATTTCATGAGGTCGATTCATGTCGTTGAAAACTTAGTTTCTAAGGTTTTATCCGTAGCCTTAATTATTGTTATTATTGTTTCTCTTTATGATCTAGTAGTTATCCTAATCCGAGATTTATTTACTACGGAACCCATCGGTTTTTTTGGCAAAACTTTAATTGAAATCTTCGGATTATTTCTCAATATTTTAATTGCCTTAGAGTTATTAGAAAACATCACTGCTTACCTAAGAAAACACATCGTACAGGTTGAATTAGTCGTAGTTACGGCTTTAATTGCCATCTCTCGAAAAATTATTATTTTTGATCCCAACAAATACAGTAAAGATGATTTAATTGCCCTCACCGTGGGAACCTTAGCTTTAGCGGCAAGTTATTGGTTAATCAGAAAAGTTAATCGCGATAATCGTTCTTGAATTAAGGGAAAGGGATAGATTTAGAAAATCTATCCCTTCTAAATAGGGTGTGCTGAAAAAGTTTGTTGGTGGGGTTAAGGAGTCAGGAGCCGGTCGTCAGGAGTCGGGAGTTTCAGGCCTTGTTGCCCTCTCTTTTCGTACCAATTTATGTACTAAAAGAAGGATAATGCAAGGTTTTTGAGAGTCCCAATCCGATTTTCATGCTGCGAAAATCGGATTTTAACAGGTCAAAAACCTTTTTGGATAAAGCTTTTAGACTTTTTTCCCCTTAAAAAGTGCCGGCCATTGGAGTGAGCGGGGGGAAAATTCCGGGACTTTTTCCCTGAAAATGGGTAAAACCCTACACCCTACACCTTATTGAACTCTGGAAATATTACCCGCTTTAATCCAACCTTCGCGACCATCGGACAGACGCACGCGATGCCATTGCCCATCGCTGCTGGTTCCCACCACACTGACTTTAGTATTATAATCCAGACCGCCGAGACGAGTAGATTCACTGGTAGGTTGAGAGCGCAGACTTAAACCGCTTTGCCATGTCACCCGCGCTTGATAACCCTCGGATGTGGTTTCTTTTTTTCTTGCTTCGGGACTGGGTTTCGGGGCAGCTTTTGGTGCTGGTGCAGCTGTGGGAGACTCTTTCACCTCAGCTTGGGGTTGTTCTTGGACGGGAGTAGTGGGGATGGATTTAGCAGCTTTTTCCTCCTTAGTTTCCTCTTTTTTCTCCTCGGTAAAGACGGGTTTAGGAGGATTAGAATTCATGCCAGAGAGAAGCATATAGGCGACAGCAGTAGCTCCACCGACTAAAATCGCCACTCCCAATACAAAACCGACCATAAATTGCAATAAACCAGATAAACGCTTCATATTGGTGCTAAATTAACTGTTAGGATTAACATTAAAACGATCATCGCGAGAGGCTAGACGAGCTTTACCGGACTTGGCCCAATCCTGTAGAAACTGGATTTGTTCTTGAGCAGTGCGGGCCAGGGGTATAATCTGACTAGCGGCCTCAAGCACATCATCGGTGCTAAAGTCGCGATTTTGACTAAACCCGATGTGCATCGCTTCCACGATGGTTTGTTCGATTTCTGCCCCCGAAAAATCGGGAGTTTCGTAGGCTAGTCGCTTTATATCATAACTTTTTAGATTATGGGGCCGGACTTTCCCCAGATGAACGCTAAAAATCTCCTCGCGGGACTTTTGGCTAGGTAGTCCGACAAAAAATATCTCATCGAAGCGTCCTTTTCGCAACATTTCCGGGGGCAAAGATTGGATGTTATTAGCTGTAGCGACGACAAAAACCGGCGATTGTTTCTCCGCTAACCAAGTGATAAAAGTCCCGAAAACCCTCCCGGTGGTTCCTCCGTCGCCTTTCCCATCCACTCCGGCGAAAGCTTTATCGATTTCGTCTATCCACAGCACACAGGGAGCTAAAGCTTCAGCGAGATTAATCATCTGACGGGTGCGTGATTCCGATTCCCCCACCAATCCGCCAAATAAACGCCCCACGTCTAGACGCAGTAGCGGCAAGTGCCAATGATGGGAAATAGCTTTCGCTGTCAGGGATTTACCCGTCCCCTGAATCCCCACCAATAGTAAACCCCGGGGATTGGGTAAACCGTAGGCGCGGGCGCGTTCACTAAAAGCACCACCGCGACGAATCAGCCAGTCTTTGAGATTATCTAGTCCGCCGATGTCAGAAATCTGCTCTGTGGCGGGATAAAAGTCTAATATCTGGGTTTGACGAATCGATTGGCGTTTTTCTGCCAAAATTAATTCCACGTCCTCTGGCTCAATTTTGCCGTGACTGGCTAAACATTTGGCCAAAACCCGACGAATTCTCTCTAGGGACAATCCTTGGGCAGAAAGCACTAATTCATCCAGGAGTGGTTCTTTGACGGGTTGTCCGGTGGCAGCGATTAATCGCTGGATTTCCTGTTTGATTTCTTCGCCACTGGGGAGGGGAAAATCGACGACGGTGATTACTTCGGTTAGATCCGAGGGGATGGACAGTTCGGGAGCGACGATAATTAGGTTTTTAGGCTGAGATTTCAAGGAACGGGCGAGATTTCGCAATTTTCTGGCGATGGAAATATCTTCTAAAAAGCGCTGGAAATCCCGCAAAATTATGATGGCGGCGATGTTAGACGGCAGCTTTTCGACGAATTCAAGAGCTTGCAGGGGATTACGCCGAGCAAAGTTCTCATTATTGGGATTATCTTGATAACCATCCACGAAATCCCAAACATAGACAGCACGGTTATTGCTCTGTTTAGCAATATCGGCGATCGCTTTTTCGAGACGTTCTTCTTCTAGGGTGGTAACATAGATGAGAGGATAACGGGCCCGCAGCAGTAATTGAAATTCTTCACCAAAGCTCATAGCTATTCGTCTATAGTTTTTGCTATTTATATCGTCATCAGAAAATATAGCAGTTAGCCGTCTCTTGGATATTTTAGTACAAATGCTCGAATTGCCTCGCTTCCCCTCTTAACGAGTAATTGACCGCCTTTCTCCTCAAGATGAAGTGTAACCTAATTTTGATATCGACGACGAGCGACCGACTCCTCAAAACGAAAACTTTCTACCTCACCATTAGGATAACTGCTATGTATGAATAATGTTATTGACCATGATCGTTTATTTAAGGAATTAATTGCGACTTTTTTTGTTGAATTTATTCAGTTGTTTTTTCCTGAGATTATCAATTATTTAGAGCCTAATCAGATCACATTTTTAGACAAAGAAGTCTTTACCGATATCACGGAAGGAGAAAAGTATGAAAGTGATTTAGTCGCCCAAGTTCAATTTCGAGGACAATCATCATTTTTCTTAATTCATCTAGAAGCACAGTCTAGCTCTCAACCAGAATTTAATCGGCGAATGTTTACTTATTTCGCTCGTCTGCATCAAAAATTTGCCTTACCGGTTTATCCCATTGTCATATTTTCCTATGATCGTCCACAAAAAGAAGCAATTCGTCAATATAAAATTGAGTTTCCTGACTTAAAAGTGCTAGAATTTAACTATCAAGTTGTCCAGTTAAATCGCTTGAATTGGCGAGATTTTATCAATCAAGCTAATCCCGTCGCATCCGCTTTGATGGCTAAGATGAAAATTGCCCCTCGCGATAGAGCAAAAGTTAAGGCACAATGTCTAAGATTATTGGTAACATTAAGATTAGATGCCGCTAGAATGCAATTGATTTCAGGCTTTGTCGATACCTATCTCAATCTCAACTCATCCGAGGAGATAGAATTTCAACAGGAGATTAGCACATTTATTCAACCCGAACAGGAGGGAGTTATGCAGATTACCACCAGTTGGATGCGCCGCGGTTTAGAACAGGGTTTAGAACGGGGTTTAGAACAGGGTTTAGAACGGGGTTTAGAACAGGGTTTAGAACAGGGTTTAGCAAGAGAAAGAAATCTAATTATTCGTCTGATTAAACGTAAGTTAGGAGCTATTGATGTGGCTCTAGAGAGTCGGATTATGACCTTGAATATTGATGATCTAGAACGAGTGGGGGAAGCTTTATTGGATTTTTCGACATTGGAGGATTTAACTAATTGGTTAAATGCTTTAGATGCTTAGTATTTTTCTCTTAAACTTTACAGAAGGCTATTGATGTTATGGGTATAACTTTTGAAAATGCCATCCAACAAACTCAATACTTACTAAGTCAAATTGAGTTTTTAGATGCCAATGTGATCAATGAAAAACTTACTGATCTAGTCTCAACAGAAAATGGAGCTAGAGGATTTTTTGTTACTTATTTAACCAGCGATTTACCCTATACAGAACATCCTAGTTTGGAGGTAATCACCGCTTTAAAAACTTCCCCGATATTGGTGAATGAATTATTAGTTAAAAATCTGGCTATGTCCACGGCAATGGTTATCTATCATCGCAGTCAAGGAGACGAAGAAAACGCCCGAGGTTCTGAGAAAGTCCAAGAAAAAACTGGTCAACTAATTAAGCAGTTATTATCGCAGGCCTTGGGGGAAAAATTACAACAATTAGCCACCAGTTTAAACACAGGACAAGGAGAATATCAAGCCTTTCTAGAACGCTGGGGATATGACGATTGCCAACGTCAAGCGATCACAGAAATTATGCAACCTTTTCTTTAGTAACTAGGGTTTGCCGGAAAAGTTGGTGGGTGAGAGCAGGGTGTGGGGTGTGGGGTTTTGCCCATTCCGATCACTCCGGCGTCCGACACTTTTGGATGGACAAAAAGTCTAAAAGTCTTATCCAACAAGGTTTTTGGATTTATTCAGCCGGACTTCGGTATTTCCTAGTCAACTTCCGGGAGGTAAAACCCCAAGCCGATGATGGGATTTGAACCCACGACCAATTGATTACGAATCAACTACTCTACCACTGAGCTACATCGGCACATTGCCAGTTCCCGATTATATCACAGACAATAGATACAAAGCTAGAAAGATTTTTTTATGAGCAAATCCCCTCGACTTGATCCCCAAAAATACGCCCGCTTGAAAGAGGAAGCGGCTAATCCCTACCGAGGTCTGCGGCAGTTTATCTATCTCGGTTTAGGTGCTTCTGGTTTTATCGGTGCGGTGGTTTTTCTGGCCCAATTAGCGGCAGGCAGGGACGTAGCCACCGCCTTACCCAATTTTGCCCTACAAATCGGTGTGGTGGCCCTGATGATTTGGTTATTTCGTCGGGAGAAAAAAGCTGGCGGTTGAGGGAGTAGCCACCGATAGCCAAAACAGTCTCTTCCCCTGAAGAATAAAAGTTAACATTAACTCCAGTCCTTTCGTGTTATGATCGAGACGAGAGTCAAGATTAGTGTTCAAGTTCGTTTCCAGTATTAATCCGGTAAGTCTTTTACTTTAGTATTGTTCGGCTTCTCCCTGAATTTTGTGTCTCCACACCGTTTCGAGTATTGTTCGAGGATTCAAGTATTATGTCTATTTTTGTTGGTAATCTCTCTTACGAGATTTCCCAAGAAGATCTGGTCGATGTCTTTGCAGAGTACGGCAAGGTTAAGAGGGTTCATATTCCCGTTGACAAAGAGACACAGCGCAAACGCGGTTTCGCCTTCGTGGAAATGGAAAGTAAAGCCCAGGAAGCCGCCGCAATTGAGGCACTAGATGGTGCTGACTGGATGGGGCGATCAATTAAAGTTAACGAAGCCCGCGATCGTGAAGAGCGTGCGCCCTTCAATGGTGGTGGTGGTGACAGAAAAAAACGCTATTAAGCTTTTTTTGTGAATAATTGTGGGAGGGTGGACAGGGTTCACCCTTTTTTTGTCGGCAATTGCGATCGCCGCTCGGCTGAAAACCAATAGAAGTCTAAATGTCTGAGTCTCTCCAAAAGGTAACAAGTAAACTATAAAGGATATCGTCATCAGGTCTGATCGGCGATCGACTCCCGAATATATGGACAACAAAAACCCATGGAGACAACCTATACCCTAGCTGATGGGCGTGAAGTGCTTCAATGCCCCACTTTAATTGAAGACGATCGCACGGGCATGAGTCCCGAAACCCTAAAACGGGCTTTTCTGGACAATCTGTTTTATTTGCAAGGGGTTAACCGCACTAATGCTAGTCCCTACAATTACTATGTCGCCCTTGCCTACACCGTTCGCGATCGCCTGCTGCGTCGTTTTCTGAAATCCACCGACACCTACAAACAAGAAAAAGTTAAACTCGTCTGCTATTTCTCCGCCGAATTTCTCATGGGGCGGTATTTAGGTAATAATCTCGCTAATTTGGGTATTTATGACCGAATCAAAGAGATGCTCGAGGAATTAGGTCTTGATTTTGAGGAAATTATCGAACAGGAACCAGATCCCGGCCTCGGAAACGGGGGTTTAGGGCGTTTAGCGGCTTGTTTCCTTGATTCTCTGGCTTCCCTAGAAATTCCCGCCATCGGTTACGGTATCCGCTACGAATTTGGCATTTTCCATCAAATGATCCAAGACGGTTGGCAGGTGGAAATCCCCGATAACTGGCTACGCTTCGGCAATCCTTGGGAATTACCCCGTCCCGATGAAAGTGTGGAAGTAAAACTGGGTGGCCGGACGGAAATCTATCACGATGATAAGGGACAGGAACGGGTACAATGGCTGCCGGAACGCCGGGTTTTAGCCATTCCCCACGATACCCCCGTCCCAGGTTACAAAACCAACACGGTGAACGCTTTGCGTCTCTGGAAAGCAGAAGCGAGTGAATCGTTTAATTTTGAGGCTTTTAACGCCGGGTTATACGATCAATCCGTGGCTGAAAAAATGGACGCGGAAACCATTTCTAAAGTCCTTTATCCCAACGATAACACCCCCGCCGGTCGCGAATTACGTCTGGCCCAACAATACTTTTTTGTGGCCGCTTCCCTGCAAGATTTAATTCGCATTCACCTAAAAAGCCACAAAAATCTGCAAAATTTCCACGAAACCGCCGCTATTCAACTTAACGATACTCACCCCGCCATTGCGATCGCTGAGTTAATGCGTTTGTTAGTGGATGAAAACGGCTTAGAATGGTCAAAAGCTTGGACAATTACCCAAAAAACCTTCGCTTATACCAATCATACCCTATTGCCAGAAGCCCTAGAACGTTGGTCGGCGGATCTGATCGGGAAATTGCTACCCCGACATCTAGAAATTATCTACCTGATCAATCACTTTTTCCTCGACGATGTGCGGACTTGGTTTCCCGATAACGAGGAATTATTGGGCAAATTGTCGATAGTTGAAGAAGCTGGTTGGGGTAATAAACAAATTCGCATGGCTAATTTAGCCTGTGTGGGTAGTCACTCGATTAACGGAGTCGCTGCCTTACACACGGAGTTACTGCAAAAAGACACCCTGAAAGAGTTTGCCATGCTCTGGCCGGAAAAATTCTACAATAAAACCAATGGTGTCACCCCGCGCCGGTGGATTTTATTGAGCAATCCCCAATTATCGGCACTATTTACCGAAAAAATTGGCGATAATTGGCTAAAAGACCTGAAGGAATTGCGAAAACTGGAACAATACCTTGATGATCCTGAATTCCGTCAGCGTTGGTATGAAATTAAACAGGCGAATAAGGCCGATTTAGCGGCTTATATGCTGAAAACCCGCAATATCGAGGTGGATGTTAATTCGATTTTCGATGTGCAGGTAAAACGGATTCACGAATACAAACGCCAACATCTGGCAGTTCTGCACATTATCGCCCTTTATAATCGCATTAAACAGAACCCTCAGATCGATATTGTGCCGCGCACTTTTATCTTTGGTGGTAAGGCAGCCCCCGGTTACTTTATGGCGAAGTTAATCATTAAGTTAACTAATGCTGTGGCTGAAATTGTGAATAAGGATCCTGATGTCAGAGGTCGTTTAAAAGTGGTTTTCCTGCCTAACTTTAACGTTTCCTTGGGTCAACGCATCTATCCGGCGGCGGATCTTTCCGAACAAATTTCTACGGCGGGTAAGGAAGCTTCTGGAACAGGTAACATGAAGTTTGCCATGAATGGCTCCCTCACCATTGGGACTCTGGACGGCGCTAATATCGAAATTCGCGAGGAAGCAGGGGCAGAAAATTTCTTCCTTTTTGGCTTGACAGCAGAAGAAGTTTATGCTAAGAAGGCACACGGTTATGAACCGATGAGCTATTACAAAAATAATCGCGAATTGAAGGGAGTGATCGATCGAATTAAGAGTGGTTATTTTAGCCATGGTGACCAGGAATTATTCAGGCCGATCGTTGATTCTCTCCTCTACGATGACCAGTATATGCTTTTAGCTGATTATCAATCCTACGCTGATTGTCAGGAACAGGTAAGTGAAGCTTATCGCGATCGGGACAAGTGGACGCGGATGTCGATTCTTAACTCGGTTCGTATGGCCAAATTCTCTAGCGATCGCACAATCTGGGAATATTGTCAAGAGATTTGGAAAGTTAATCCGGTCAAGATTAGTTTAGAGGATTAAAAAACTCGGTCAAGTTCGGGTTTAGTCTTTGACTAGCCCGAATTTTGGAACTGTAGTCCCAAAAATGCTTGGTGAAAACGATGAAATTTAAGTAGTTAGGTGTTAAAAACTATCAGTTTCCCCCCTTATCAAGGGGGGCAGGGGGGATCAGAGGCAAAATCTATCTTCAATTTAATTATAACTACTTACTTAATCCCACCAAATCCCGTGAGGAAAATCCCTAGCTTTAGGTTGTCCGCGACTTTATAATCGTCTCGTCGATAACGGTTTTGGCTCTTCTCGGCTTTGTGTGATAATTTTTGCTTATGGAATCGTGAAATGCTTACTGGACAAGACTTTTAAGACTATTTTGCGGATATTCTATCAGTATAGACCTCGTTTCCACACAGAAACCAGAAGAGCCCGGTTTTGACTTTACCGATGGGAAATTAATCTCGTCAAGATTAGCTTAGAAGACTAAGAAGAAGCGAATTTTTGGGGGTGAGAATTTACTTTTGTCAAAAATCATTACATATTCGCAACAAAAAACTTTGGCTCTTCGGGAATTGTTATGCAAATAATTAACTTAAAATAAAATTCGATGAGAGTGCCTACGGTCAAAAATATAGCGGTAAGCGCTTGAGTGAGATACAAACCAAGCTTTGCCTAGCATGGTTTATAGCTCGTGACACTGTACCTCATACGACTGCACACCGTTATAATAGATCAATTTCTAAACCCTCATTATCCCGTTTTACCGAAATACCAGGGTGAAACTCATGCACCAGAAGTGTTGAACGTTGAGAAAAGTCAGACAAAAAATGCTATTATAGATAGAATCTAGACAACTTATTCACCTCACAATAGGTAGTTTGCCCTGATGACGAATTTCTCAAAACTCATAAAAGAGCT